>JAXEBI010000090.1:0-36353 GCA_034094155.1 Phocaeicola sp. | reverse complement strand
TTTTACGATTATTTCTTTATATAAAGAAAGACGGCTTCAAACAGTCATTTCATCATGCAGTTATCATAAAATAAAAAAGCCTCCATCATGTTTCTCAACATTTTGGAGGCAAAACAATTAATTTTTATAACCTTATTAAATCAAAACAACTATAAGTAAACGAGATGAATCTTATTGTATTATTATATACATATAAAATACAGTTTTTAATACATATATTACTATAATTAGGTTCAGTTATTTTTTTTCAGATAATTATAAAGTAAATAGTCATTCCAGAGAATTACATAGCGGACAGACAGTCTACATCTAACAATTATTCTGAGATTTTAAACACAAGAACTTCCGCTGTCTGAAGTGTTGTATCTCCTATCAGGACTTCCGCACCTTCTGGTAAAGTAAATGTGTAAGGACTTTCACCGTAATTAAGCACAATTCCAAATCCGTTTCTGTATTCCATAGTCACCCCGTATGGTAAATCCATTACACCGATACCGAGACGAGAATAAAGTTTCTTAAGCATATCTCTTTCCAGAGAACCGTCTGTACTGTCGACTCCAATGTAAGTAACAGTACCCTTACCCAGTTTGCGACTGGTTACAGCCGGTTTACCTTCATAAAACTCCTTCTCGAATGTAGCCCATATCTCAGAATCCTTTCCAGGTTTCAGTATTTCTCCCCAAGTATTCCAGCGGTAAGTCTTTCCGTCGGCCTTAAGATAACCCGGATCGTGAGGCAAAAGCAAGTCGTAAAACTCTATCTCATTGCCGGTAAGACTGTTTATCATAGAACCGAACTGAGCTTCCGGAAGTCTGCCGTATCTGTCCTTCTGTGCTGTACGACAAGTCAGGACAAGATTTCCGCCATCCTCTACATACTTAGTCCATCTGTCAACAAGCTCCTTGTCTGCCATCTGATAGGCAGGCGCAATGACCACAGGATACTGTGAGAAATCCGCATTCTCCGAAATAAAGTCAACCGGAGCAGCAAACGACTTCAGGGTACGATAATATTTCTCGATATGCCACAATGTACTCCATGTACGGTTCTGTTTCTGTCTGTCGATACTCCACGAATTCTCATGATTAAACAGAATAGCAGTACGGCGCGCCAGATAATCGGCCGGTTTCAACTCACGGCTTGATGCATGCTTGCGCAACATTTTTATCTCCTTAATGAACTGCTCATACTCATGTCCGCCCGGAGTAACTGTCACCCCGTCGGTACCCACTATACCATAATGATATTGCTCTGTACCATATAAAGGCTGACGGAAACGATATGTGCACACGAAATCACTTCCACCGGCAAATACACTCCAGAGCCACAGACGTACGGCCCCGGGAAGAGGCTGAGGATTAATGCCACCCCAGTTTACCTGACCAGGCTGAAGTTCCATAACCCCGTATGTACCATCTACAGGACGGAAGAAATCATTGGCCCAAGCTATACGAAGCGGATTACCGACTCTATAGCCTCTGCGGCCGATACCTTCGTTATCGCCATACACCATATAACGAGTGTAACTCACAAAATCAAGATCAGGACTTCCCCCTATATGTCCTTCCTCGTAGTTGGGAATATAATTGGTAGTAGCCCACTGATTCTTAGCATATTTCTTAATAAGAAGACACTGTTCGTTCAAGAAATCATTAGTCTGCTTAGCGGCAAAGCGTCTGTAATCAAGAATCTGATGATGGTTCATAAATCCCTGGGCTGTCTTAGGCAAGGTTATCTCATCGAAAGAAGAATACACCTGACTCCAGAAAGCAGTTCCCCATGCCTTGTTCAATGCAGTTATATCCTTATACTTTTCTTTCAGAAAGGCACGGAAACCATTCTGAGCCGCGTCATTATAATCGAACTGGACTGCAGGCTCATTATCAAGTTGCCATCCCACTACCCTCTTGTCGTTACCATATCTTTTGGCCAACTGCTCAATCATTCTGTACGAAAGTTCTCTATACAAAGGAGAAGCAAAAGAAGCATGCTGTCGCGCACCATGGTCAATTACAGTCCCATTCTCCTGACGGATAAGAATCTCGGGATACTTACGGCTGAGCCATACTGGAGGAGTTGCTGTAGAAGTACATAAAATAACCTTCAAATCATACTTATGGGCCAGAGCTATAGCCCTGTCGAGCCATGCAAAATCATATTTCCCCTCCTGAGGTTCAAGTTGCGCCCATGCGAACTCGGCAAAATGGGTAAACTCAAATCCCAAATCGTGCATACGCTTGAAATCACGTTCCCACTGTGATTCATCCCAATGCTCGGGATAATAATACACACCTGTAAGAGTCAAGTCTTTATCATTAAACCAACGGCCGTTGGCTATTTCGCCACCAACCTTTATGCCGCCAGTCTTTATGCTTTCAGACATTATTCCATCAGATATTATTCCATCGGACATTATTCCATCAGCAATTACACTATCAGCCATTACACCACCTGCCAAAGCACAAAAGCACAAAGCAGAAACAAATCGTTTTATCATATTATAGATTTTTTATCAATTACACTTATACGCTTAAATTATATTTCAATTACATTTTAAAAAGAAAAGCAGTCGCGCCAGGCTCTTCACAGAGGCTGTCCGTGACTACTTTTCATATCAACTTAAAACAACTCTATAGACCATTTTCCAGGAGAAAGAACTGCATCCTCCGTGCCATGATCATCCATTTCTCTATTTATTGTTGTCTGCGAACAATTCTTTACTGCATCCTGTGTACATTTCATTACCTTCATCTGCGAATAACAGTCAGGACAGCTGAACAGAGCTTTTGTTCCTTCAGGAACTTCAATAACAACCCTGCATGCATCAGCATCCTTTTCGAGAGAGAAACGTATTTCCCGTCCACCGCTCAAAGGCACCACAGTACGGATATGACTCAGGTTGGCAGGATTAGGTTTAACCCTGAATGTAGAGAATGCAGGTTCCACAGTCTCTATTCCCGCAATATACTGACTCATTATAGTAAGCGGACCACCGCTCCACGCATGATTATACGAGCCACCGCCAAAGCCCTCCGAACCGATTCCCCAGCCTTCCCAGAGAGTGGTAAGCGGACTTTGGTTCATAGCTTTATATCTCAGTTTCATTCTGTCGATAGCATCCTGATGATACCCCATCATACAGAGAGCCTGAAGAACATACTTCTCCATATACGGACTGGCATGATACTGCTGACGGAAGAAAGGACGGATTACAGGATAAAGCTCCTTCGGCAGAGTACCCGAAACAATGGCAAGAGCCTGTGAGCGGTCGTCCGGCAGTCCCTTATAATCAGGTGAAACATAATACTTACCGTTCCAGTATTTCTTATGGAACACTTCACGCACACGCTGGGCCGTAGAGGCAGCCCACTTGGCTTCATCATTATCGCCAACAAGCTGCGACATTTTCTCATACCCCTGGAGCGCAATTATATACCACTGGTTGAACATAAGTTCCATATCCTTATTATCCCCCCAGTCGCCCCAGGTCCATCCACCTTTTCTCGGGATAACCAGTCCGTCGGCACCAGTCTTCCACACATGAATATATTTTTTCACCTTAGGATAGACATACTCTATAGTAGCACGGTCGGCAGTACCCATATAGTAAGTCCAGAAACCATAATAGCTCACACTGGCAAGCATCTGCATAGGAAGCTCGGAATCATAATTGCCCGAAGGTACAGGAGCATATATAGTACTGTCGGCACGCTGCCAGTCCATAAGTTCACGTATACCCTTGCGGGTGAGCAGATGCGCATTCTCGTCGAGTGCATAAAAAGCCTCACCAAGCTCATTCACCACATCACCCCACCACTGGGCTCTTTCCCTGTCGGGACAGTCCATATAAGTGTCCCTCATAGTTATATAAAGAGTACGCTGCGACTTATTCCACAATCGGTTGAGTTCAGGATCATCACACACAAAACTACCGGCGAATGTTGTATTATAACCAGTTTCCCTGTACATAACATCAATCACCTCGGCACCTTTTGGGATAACATAAATCACATAATGTCCGTTCATCCATCCAAGACACTCAAATTCCTGATCACCATCCACAGCCGTAAACTCGGCAAAAACATTAGGAACAGAACCACCGCGATAATTATCGGTAAGGATTCTTATTTTATCTCCAGCCTTAGCCTTTAAACGGATATAAGGAGTAATCTGCGCATTATAAGGCATATAAGCAAGCAGCGAGTCACCCTTCATCTCTGTAGCCTGATAATACTTCAGTCCGAAATCCTTCCAGAAAGGAACAGGGCGGTCAACAAGGTTGTTCCATCCTGCCTTCTCCAAAGAAACCTCCTTGGCATCGGGCCACTCGCTGTCATCGTATTCCTCACCGGTAAAATAGATATCCTTTGACGCGTCAAAACCTATATTAGACTCAGCAAGACGATAATTAGGCTGCTCACCTTTTGGCTGATAGAATGCCGGATGAACGATAGCCTTCCATTTATCATCGGTCTCCACCTCACTACCATTAACATTAAGGTTGAAAGATATACCCGGAGTATCAGAATTTCTGTGGCTGAAACCATCCTTACCGAAATACCAGACCAATACAGCTATAGTATTTTCTCCTTCTTTAAGCGCAGGAAGAGAAGTTATAACATCACAGTAAGTATCGTTGGGATTAGGGCCACGCTTAAGTCCCCCCTCGCGGACCTGCAACTCACCATTAACCCACAACCAATATTTTGTATCGGCAGCAAGCGAAAGTCTGACTTTCTCAGGTGCCTCATCCAAAGTAACAGTATTGCGGAAACAGAACCAGCTACCAGGCTGGAATCCTTTTTTCGACTTCAGCGTATAAACTTGTGCACTTGCAAAAGCGCAAGCACACAAGCCAACAATCAACAACAAGTACTTTCTCATTTTTCAACTATTTTATCAGTTCTGAAAGGCAACACAGGCAATCCGCCTTCTGTACGAAGACTGCCTATAGTTGCATCATCAAAGCAATACATAACCTGTAGCGGAGCCTTAACCTTACCTACAGGAACTACAAGCTGCTTACCTTTTATCTTAGCCTTGACATCAGTAAGGTTGCCCTCGGCATCCGAAACTTTCACGCCCACAATCTGTTTAGAGACAGAAACAAGCTTTTCGAAATTTCCGCCAAAATCTATTACAACATTTCTTCCCTTACGTACAGCCGACTTAAGATAAGGACTCTCATATGGCTGTGTAAACTGTCCGTACTCCTTATCCATAACCATAAAAGCAAGACGTTCGCCTATAGCCCTCTTGTTGCGCGGATGAATATCCTTGACATTCTCCACGAGGTCGGATATATTAATCATCCCCGAACCCGGCACACTTTTCAGCATCAATTCCTGCTGTTCGCGCAAGAGAGCCGGAGTATTCTGTTTCGAATTATATGTATGTGGAGCAATCTGAACATAATAGAACGGGAAATCCTGATTGAATCTTTCCCTCCAGGCCTCAACCATCTTAGTCATAAGATGCGAATACGAAGAAGCATTTTCATGATTACTCTCACCCTGATACCATATACATCCAGCCAACTTGTATGGTATAACCGGATTAATCATCTGGTTGAACAGCACACCCGACTTAATAGGCCACCACTCATACTCCTTAAGCTTATTGGCCGCAAGGACCTTGTCGGCAGCTATAACCTCGGCAGGAGTCCAGACCTCAGCAGGGGTACCTCCCCATGCCGAAACAATTATTCCCACCGGCACATTCAGTTTCTCAGTAAGATATCTCGCAAAGAAATACGCTGTGGCACTTGTCCTTCTCATTGTCTCCGGAGAAGAAACCTCCCATTTGGCACGCGCATCAGCCTGAGGAGTATCGGCACCCTGCTTCGGGAGATGAAGAATCCTCACATTATTGCAGTCGGCATTCTTTATTTCCTCCTCACAATTCATAATCCACATATTGGCCGACCACTCCATATTCGACTGTCCGCTGCACAGCCACACTTCGCCAAGCATCACATCATTAATCTTTTTGGTCTCGTAAGCCCCTATTACCTCAATGGTATACGGGCCACCGGCCTTGGCAGTAGGCAAGTCAACTTTCCACTTTCCCTGATTATCGACAACGGTTTTCACCGTATCGGCAGTTGCCCAAGAAGCAACCACCGACATTTTCTCAGCCGGATTTCCCCATCCCCATACAGGAACATTAGAATTCTGCTGAAGAACCAGGCCGTCTGTAAAAGCGGCCGGCATTTGTATCTGAGAGTATACATTCAGATGTAAGAAGCACGATGCGGCTCCAAGCATCATCATTTTTCCTAATCTTTTCATTGATAATTCAGACTATAAATCAGACTATAAAAATTACATATCAATATATAAGTGCACAAATCGATCATCACGCAATCATCACGCAAATATACCCACACGCAAATATACCCACACGCAAATATATCAGCACACAAATATATCAGCACACAAATATATTACAAAAGTTTCTTAACATCATCGGCAGAAACCTCAACAGAAGGATTGAAGGAATCACCCGCCATATAAGATTTAATACTGTGCATGAGCTGTCGTGCTTCGGGACGCTTATCCATATCGCTCCAGAAATCGATACCTGACACAAGCAACTTACCATTGCCTACCTTAACCTCGAATACCAAAGCTAAAGGACGGTTGGTGAACCAGTCGTCGATTACCCTAACCACAGGATTGATATCCTTATTTACCTTAGCAACCTCTATAGCACCGGAATGACTCATAGCATCCCACCACTGATAATCACTGTAATACTCTGTAGGGAACTGACTCAATGCCGGATGTTTCGGATTACACAAAATACCCAAAGTATGAGGACCCTGTCCCAATGTCCAGGCTGTATTCCAGAATATACTTGAGAAACCAATCTTTATATCACCACCCATATCCTTAGAAAGAGAACCTTTTTTGAGAGAAAGCATAACCTTTCCGCCATCGTTAAGTTTCTTTACAGCAGCATCGTCAAGACGGTCTACCACCAATATTTCATTTTCGCCATCAGCAGCCTTAACCTCCGAAGGATAACTCCACAGATTCCATGAATTGGAGAACTCTCCGGTCTTAACCTCAAGAACAAGCCTTGAAGGCTCCTTCACGCCATCAAGCTTAGCTTCCAGAGTACCAAGCTTAAAGCAGTTGCCTACCGGAACCTCGTCATGTTTAAACTCACCCGAGGCAACAGTAGTACCATCCACCGACTTGATAGTCCATGTAGTCGACTTCACCGGAAGAGTTTCAGCTCCGAAATGAGATATCTCCACATCAGCCTTAACAGTCTCGTTATTATTATAAATAAGCTTAGGAAGTCTTGCCAAAGGAACAGTACTGTTACAGAATCTCTTATACTCCTCAGGTTTGATATAACCCTTTTCCTCCCAGAAAGCATCGAGCACACCTACCAGTGCAGTACCCTGACCAGGGAAGTCATAAAGTCCTAAAAGTTGGAATCCTCCGAAATCCTTAGTCCTGAGAGCAGCCTCGATATCAGCCTTATAGCAAAGAGCCTGCAATTTTCCGGAAGCAAGAAGGAAACTGTCGGCAAGATGCTCCATACCATTATCCTTCAAGGTCTCCTGGAAAATCTCGAAATTCCTTGCACGCATAACGCCATCATATTTGGCAATCTCCTTAAAGTTAGGATAAACACACCACTGACCAATTTCATGACTCACCATAGGCTGTGAGAAACGTCCCACATACTCAGACCAGTCGTAATCTGTACGCGGAGCCTGAGCATTGATTATACTTCTCAATTCCTGTCCCCATGCCTGAATACGCGGAGCAGCATCATTAAGGAAATCACTTACAGGCAAATTAGGCCATCCGGCACTCGAACAATACAAGCGACGGTCGTCTTTAGCCTTCCACATTTCCACAAACTCAGTCAGATACTTATGACTGCCAGCACCGGCCGGTTCATTACCATACATAAGCATCACAAACGAAGGATGATTTCCAAATTCATTTACAATATTCTCACTTTCCTGAAGTATAAACTTGTCGAGAGGACGTCCGTCGCCAATAGTAGTCGACTGGTTGGCCCATGAAGAGCACTCAATTTCCAGATACAATCCCATTTCATCGGCAGCGGTAAATGCAGCTTCAGGCGGACACCACGAATGGAATCTCACATGATTAAGTCCGTGCGCCTTGATTGTTCTGAAAATCTTTGTCCACGATTCCACATCTGTAGGAGGATAGCCCGTTTTCGGGAAAGCAGCACAATCCAGAGTACCACGCAAGAACACCTGTCTGCCATTGACAGAAAGATTTCCATCCACCACCTTAAAGTCGCGGAAGCCAAATTTTTCAGTCAACTGGTCATCTGTTCCTGCCTCAGCATCAGTCAGATTCATAGTAATATCATATAAATTCGGATTGAATTCGTCCCACAACTTGATTTCATCTTTAATAGAAACACTCGCTTCTATAGCATTTTCCCCGGGCTTTAAAGTAAGCGACTGTTTTGCTGAGTTCGAACCAACCTTCAATTCGAGTACCGCATCGGCTGCCTCCCCCTTACGGTTCATCAATATAGTTTTAACCAATACCTCTTTATTCTTCACATCAGGATGAACAGCAGCCGAAACAATATTGACTGCCGGTTTCATTTCAATAAACATATCACCAACCACCCCATTCCAGTTGCCCTGAGTATGGTCGGAAATACTATGAGAGTTCTCTCCCGGATCTATATCCTTCACTCTATTATCTATACGAAGAGTAAGCGTATGCTTTCCCGGAGTGAGCAAACCAGTCAGGTCGTACTTATGAGGAGCTCCCAAAGCATTCTGCATGCCCACCTCTTTATCATCAATCCACAGACGAGTTTCCCAGTGACATCTCTCAAGGAAAAGAGAAAGATCCTGTCCTTTCCAGTTTTCAGGAACAGTTATATCTTTCTTGTACCATGCCACACCTTTATAATACTTCACAGGCTGCAACCAGAAAGGCACCTTTACATTACCTTCGCGGCGGTACTTTGCATACATATCACTCTTGAAGAAAGAAGAGTCAACAATACCACCGGTCCATTTTGTATCTACTCTGATATCCTCACCAAGACCATTTGAAGTCATAGAACCGGGCAGATTGATAGTCCCGTCCCATTTGGTACTGTCGGTAGTAAACTGCCACGTACCGGCCAGATCTATAGTCGTAACCTGTTCCGAGCAGGCAGATGTCAATATTGACAATAAAGCAAGTGTCTTAAACTTCATATTATTAAAATTCTAAAATTAAACAATTCCAAAATCAAACCTAACAGTTTTTTTACTTAAGTCATTCAATTTTCACGACTGCAAAACTAAGCAAAATTAAGTTCACGAAAAATGTACTATTTCACTAAAAAGATGTAAAATTTGATGTTTTTGGAAATATCATTCCACCAAAGCCGGAATAAAAGTATACCCAATATTATACATTATATACCCAAAAATAGCATATCATACCCGTTATTTAGGCATATTTTTGCGGCATAGCAAACAAAAAATAATCTAAATTATGGAGAAGAAAAGTGATGGCTTTCCAAACGAGAAAGCAATAGTAATTCCCAAAGAAGTGCAAATAAGGACAGAGGCAAATCCGATAACCAAAATGCTTCAGATAACAGATATAGGATACTACCCCACTGCCACAAACCACTACAGATGCCGCCCTGAAGGAAGCAACCAGCATATACTTATATATTGCCATGAAGGAGAAGGATGGTACAATATCGGCAACGGGAAATGTATAGTAAGAAAAAACGGTTTCTTCATAATAGAAGCCAACAAGCCTCACATTTATGCCGCATCAGCCGACAAGCCATGGAGTATCTACTGGATACATTTCAAAGGCGAACAAAGCTATAACTTCTCAAGTATTTTCAATAAGACCATATATATAGACGATGCCCCGAATGCAAGATATATGGACAGAATACAACTCTTCAACGAGATTCTTGTGAACCTGGAAATGGGCTTCAGCAATGAGAACTTAGAGTACATAACCCTATGCCTGTACCACCTTTTAGGCTCGTTCAAATACATTCCCCAATTCAGGGAAATAAACAAGCCCAAGGACCAGGATACCATTCAGAAGATAATAAACTTTATGAAGGACAATATCAGCAAGCAGCTCACACTTGAAGAAATAGCCGGAAAAGTAAACTACTCTCCATCATACCTCAGTTCGGTGTTTACACAAAAAACCGGCATGTCTCCCATCAACTACTTCAATCAGCTGAAGATACAGAAGTCATGCCGGTTATTGGACTTTACTGATATGAAAATAAAAGAAATAGCATTCGAATTAGGTTTCAGCGACCAATACTATTTCTCGAAGGTTTTCAGCAAATTCATGCATACATCGCCTAAGGATTACCGCGAAAAACAGAAGGGATGATACAAACCATTATGCTGTGAGGCGCACTCTTCACTGTCACTTCACTTCCGCTCACCGGGAGTGAAGTTTCTTCTGGCTCTATACGGTGCTTGTCATCGAAAGTATTCTCTGTCTGCAAGGTTGCGGCAGTAAGACTGATTACACGTGCATCGCCCAAAGTCTCACCACGTTTGAGTTTTCTGAAGTTAAGACATATACTGTTCTCTTTATCCGAAGTATTAACTATCTTTACAATATACGACTTACGGTTCTCATCCCATACGGCACTGGAATACATTCCATTCTGCCCTTCAAGACCAGCCACAGGATTTTTGTCCATGCTCAAGTCGAGCATATCTGTTCCCTTATAATGAGAGAAAAGCTCCTGTACATAATAACTTCCGGTCTTGCAGATATCAAGATTATCGAACCAGATCATATCCGGACGCCACTGCCATCCTCTGCGATGAGCCAGAAGAGGCGCATAAGTAGCCATTTCCACCACATCGGCATTTCTTTCCACACCAGTAAGAAACGCAGCCTCCACCATAGCAGCGTGGAACTGGTTTCTGCCACTGTTTGTTACATGACAAGCATATTCACCGGCAAAAACCTTCGGACCTTTACGGTCGTACTTGTCGTATCTTGTACCCTGCGACAGGAACCATTTTTCATCACGGTAGAAATGTTCGTCCACAAGGTCAACCTTGAGTTTTTTCATTTCCGGCCACAGATAGTCAAAATCCTTACCTTCGGGCTGAGGTCCTGAGCTTCCTATAATCCTGATTTCCGAATAACGGCTTCTTACCGCCTTCATGAACACTTTAAAACGCTCCACATATTCAGGCCCCCACTGCTCGTTGCCAATACCTATATACTTCAGATTGAAAGGCTCGGGATGCCCCATCGACGCACGCACCTTACCCCATTCAGAATCGGCCGGTCCGTTGGCAAACTCAATAAGGTCGAGCACATCCTTTATATAACAGTCGAGGCTGTCCATAGGCACATGCTCGTCAAGAGTAGCCGACATATACTGGCATATCAGTCCCACATTCATGATAGGCAAAGGCTGCACCACCCATAATGAGCGACGCAGCCAAGCATAACATAGATTCTTTCATCAAAAAAAATATGAATTATAATTAACCCTTGTGTTTTAAATACATTTTTAATACATAACATATATACCAATAATCCGTTTGGCACATAATATTATACAAGTATTATCCGAAAACAATCTTATACCTTAAAAAATATACATGTTATAAAATTTAACCCGCACCTTTAGTTTATATTATTCTTTAGATTATATTATTCTTTAGATTCTTCAGTTTATATTCTTTAGTTTATATTCTTTAGTTTATATTCTTCAGTTTATGTTTCATTCTGTTACCCCTTATAAGTCCATGTATCACCTTTGGCAAGTTGTCCAGCCTCTATATATTCACCATTATACCATATCTTAAATTTATTTCCGAGAAGAGATTTCACCTTGGCAGAAACCATTTTACCATTCTGCCATTTCACATCAACCTCAAAGCCCCCGCGAGCCTTAAATCCGGAAAACTCACCCTGCTCCCAGTCGGCCGGTAAAGACGGCAGAAGCTGGATAATATATGCGCCATCATCGTAAACATGACTCTGAATCAACATTTCGGCGATTCCGGCAGTAGTACCAAAGTTTGCGTCAATCTGGAAAGGAGGACACTGTGTGAAAAGATTAGTATTCAAACTCTTTTCGAGCACCTTATCGAGACTCTCCTTAGCCTTGTCGGCACGATGCAGACGCGCATACTGGCTCACAAGCCATGCCGAGCTCCATCCGGTGTGACCGCCACCATGCTCAATACGGTAGTCCATCGACTTGTTTGCCGCCTCAGCCAGCTCAGGAGTCTGCAGGATATTAATCTGCGATCCCGGATGAACGGCAAACAAATGCGAGATATGTCTGTGGCCCGGTTCCGCCTCAGGAAACTCCTCTGCCCATTCCTTGATTCTTCCGTCGGAACCTATCTCAGTACCCGCAAGATTATCCTTCGCCTCAGCCACACTTCTTGTAAACTCATCGTCAATGTCCAGAGCCCTGGAAATCATTTCAAAATCATCAAACAACTGCCAGATGGTCTGCTGGTCGTGCGCCGGTCCCATACTAATCTGGCAATGACTGCCATCGGGAGCCACAAAAGTATTCTCAGGCGATACAGCCGGACCAGATACAAGCTTACCTGTTTTCGGATTCACAGTAAGCCAGTCCATATAAAACTCAACAGCACCTTTCAGAGTAGGATACATATCCTTTATAAATTCCTTGTCGCCTGTAAAACGATAATGCTCGCCGATATGCTGGCAAATCCATGCAGGTGCTCCTGTATGCATACCCCATGAAGCATACTCACCCGGAGAGGTATATCCCCACACATTAGTAATAGGATGAACCACCCACCCCTTCTTATTATACTGAACCTGTGCAGTCTTCGAGCCAGGTTCAACAAGCGATTTAATCAGGTCGAAAAGCGGCAGATGCATTTCAGAAAGATTTGCCACCTCGGCAGGCCAGTAATTCATCTCCACATTCACGTCGGTATGATAGTCACCGTTCCATGGAGTCTGCAACTTATTAGCCCAAATTCCCTGAAGATTTGCCGGCATTGTGCCCGGTCGGGAAGAAGAAATCAGAAGATAACGTCCGTACTGGAACATCAGCTCATAAAGCCGGTCGCTGATTACGCCTTTCTTGGCATTAGCCACAAGTACATCTGTAGCAACTGTATCAGGAGTTTCTGAAAGTTCGAATTTAGCACGGTCGAAATACTTGGAGTATTCTTCTTCATGAGCCTTATAAAGCTGTTCGAATGTTTTACCTTCAGCCTTGGCTATAGAAGTGTTGGTAATATTTTTATAGTCTCTGCCTTTATAAGTAGGATATTCCAGTTTATAGTCGGTAGACGCACTGAGGATAAGCATTACTTCATCGGCAGCGTCGACCGACAGCTTACTACCTTCACAAGTCACCTTTCCTCCGTCGGCAACAGCCTTCAGTCTTACCATATATTCAAGTCCGTCGCCCCCCTTTCCGTCGGGTAAAGCTCCGCTCATCACAAGCTGGTCGTCCTGAGCCACTGTACTGAAACGTTCCGGACGGTCCATAGTACATGAGAATGTAAGTTTTCCCGGTTTATCAGCCGAGAGTCTCATAACCATAACCTGGTCAGGAAAGCTGATAAACACCTCACGTTTATAATTAACTCCATCCTGAGTATATGTTACAGTTGCAGTAGCATCATCAAGGTTGAGTTCCCTTTTATAGTTCTGATAAGGCAGCTTGTTGGCAAAATCAATCCAAAGATCGCCCATGGTCTGGAAACATCCGAAAGGAACAGTCGACCCGTTGCCTCCTCCCGAACCCGGACCTTTACAAACCTGTGTTTTATTGGTAAGTTCTGTAGCTTCCTTATATTTCCCCTGAAACAGAAGATTCTTGATTTTCTTCAGATGTTTTGGAGCGTCGGGGTTATCGCAATCCTGCGGACTGCCCGACCAGATAGTTTCTTCATTAAGCTGAACACGTTCGCGATGCACATCGCCAAAGACCAAAGCCCCCAAAGACCCGTTTCCCAAAGGCAGAGCACTAAGCCAGTGAGCATCATCCTGCCATCCGTTCGGACTGTCTTTTGCAGTAGCGTCGGCCGGAGTCTTATACCACAGTTTCATATCTGCATCGGCAGGCTGCTGCATGGTACACGAAGCGAAAGCCAAAGAAAACAAAACATAAGAAAAGTTTTTCATTTTTACAGTTTTAAATTTTAATATTAAAAAGCAATTTGAAGAGAGAACTGAAAGGATATACATATCAATATATATATCGATATACATATCATTTCCGAATGCAAAGGAACAAATAAAAGAATAGAGATAAAATGTAATATATCTCTATTATAATGTAAAATATTACTATGGGGTGGGATATTAACTGTAAAATAAATATTATCAAAAAACTGAATGTTTTATCGGTATTAGAGTGATAAAGTATACTATGCAGAATTATGCAGAAGTTGAATTCAGTACACTTCAGAAAATTTAATTATATTCAAACTAAATTCAGTACACTTCACAAGTCTACCGTACGATATGAATAAAACGCCCGTACGATTAGAGTCGTACGGGCGTTTGAAATAAATGGGAAGGATGTACGACTTTAATGAAACAAACTTATCAATAAGCGAAACTCATGTTCCTATAGGATATGAATCGGAAGGGATTCTTTGTATTGGTTTACCTGATAGATCCTGTACGATACAAAAACTGTTAATTGCTTTAAGGTTCGTATGCTTATTTTGATATGCTTCATAAGGTGTCTGGAAAATGACAGCCTTGTTTTCACTCTTATTGATAAAGACGTAAGGTCGTTCAAACCCTTGGTCGTAAGACAGGTATATATTCTCATTTTCATGGAAGTCTCCGTTTAAGTCATACGAATAAATGTAGTTTTTAAATTGATTCACTAAATAAATACGGTTATAGTCTTCTTCTATGACGGTATTCCATATCTGAAAATATTCACCGGGGCCATTTCCTCTCCTTCCGATATTACATAAAAATTTCCCGGTCTTTCTGCTATACAACTTTACTGGATATTTGATATGATGTATAGCAAAATAACTATCACTTACTGTTACTCTGAATATTTTAGTAAAAGCTTCCTTTGCACTGTCCATTTCTATAATCTCAATCGACTCCATCAAATCAGTTAATTTAACTTCATATATTTCGTCATCTAATGTAGATACATCGAAAGACAACAGTTCTTCTGAATCCAATGTGACTTCTTTTTCTTTGATTGAGCAACTGTATAATAACACAGATACCAGCATAGAGAAGATAAAAATGCGTTTGACTCGTTTTTTCATAACTTAAACTGTTAATTCTTATACATAAACCCTTGTCAACTTATGTCTTTTATATTTCCTTCTTGAATTTACATATGACCAATATATCATTGTCATTCTCATTCAATCTGTTTTTCATTCTGGTAATATGCTTCCTCACTTCATCAGACATATCCTTGTTTGTTTCCAGTGCCTCCTCCAGCTGATCTTTAAGGTCTAAAGGATGATAATCTATGAAGGAATAATTGTTTTTTGTACTTATCAAAAAATCATATAGTACAACCTCAATACCACACAAATAGTCATTCATCATACGGATATACTTGCCATTATGCGTCTTCTTGTCAACTTGCAATATCTTATATTCCAAAAGGTTTTCAGGATTAGTAATACGCCCTTTTCTATAGGTAGCATAAATAGTATAATAGTGCGATACAGATTCAAGTGAAGTGAAAACATTATTACTTTCATGTGGATAGTTGTTTGTATATACCGGATATAGTTGATTTGTCATTGAGTTGTAATGATAGATAGTGTCCCTTCTCATTTCACTTCTTATTGTTCGTAAGGCATAAGAATATATGGGTGTATTGGGGTCAATATGTGAAGCCCAGCAAAAAGACGAACTACGTTGTATTATAAAATTTGAGGCAGGTATTGAATCCCTTATATTTCCTTTAAAATCTTGTATCCAGCATACATTCTTTTCATTTTCATAAAGAGTATTTTCTCTTTGGTAATGTGAATAAGGCGTTCCAAAAACAATCACTTCATTTTTTTTTCTATTAGGGAATATTATTCCTCTTGTTGTACATCCCTTGGGAAGATATATAGTTTCTTTGGGAATAAATGTACCATTTAAGTCATAAGAGTATATATGGTCTCTCATCCCTGCCCATATATAGATTCTATTCTCATCTTCATCAATCTTAATTTCTGAAACCGAAAGATATTCACCGGGACCTTGTCCGCGATTGCCGATGTTTCCTAGAAATCTTCCATTTTTTCTTTTATATAATTTCACGCAATTACCTACATTTATTGTGGCAATATAATTCTTACTTATTGCTACATCGACAATTCTACCAAACGCCTCCTCTGTAGAGTTGTCCAGCTGTACAATCTCCACCGATTCCATAAGTTCTGACAGGTTGACGTCATACTCCCTGTCATCCAATGTAGATACATCGAAAGACAACAGTTCTTCTGAATCCAATGTGACTTCTTTTTCTTTGATTGAGCAACTGTATAATAACACAGAAGCCAGCATAGAGAGGATAAAAATGTGTTTGACTCGTTTTTTCATAACTTAAACTGTTAATTCTTATACATAAACCCTTGTCAACTTAGGTCTTTTATATTTCCTTCTTGAATTTACATATGACCAATATATCATTGTAATTCTCATTCAATCTGTTCTTCATTCCGGTAATACGCTTCCTCACTTCTTCAGACATATCCTTGTTTGTTTCCAGTGCCTCCTCCAGCTGATCTTTAAGGGCTGGTAGGTCATAATGGTGTAACCATAGAGCGTCGTCCTTCATTTGCAGAAGAAAAGATAAGACCGGTACGTCAATCCCGCCTAACATATCGTTCTTTATACGGACATAACGTGCCTTTTTCGTCTTCTTGTCAACCTGGATCATTCTGTAGTACTCTATGAACCATGGGTTGACCTCTGTCCCGTCCTTATATTTTGTTTGAGTAGTGTAGTAGTGTGATGGTGATTCAGCACTACTCACAAGACATAGTTTATTGTATGGCATATTTGTGGTATAGACAGGATACATTGTGTTCTCCCTAATGTTGTAGTGGTATATCGTGTCGGCACGCGTCATATTAACATCACGTATGGAGAAACTGTATACAGGAGAATCCTTATATAGATGTGACGTATATATTTGACTGCAAGGTGATAAATTCATTGCATACTTTCCTGCCGGTATACTTTGTATTATGTTCCCCTTCCTGTCTTGAGTCCAGCATACGTTCTTGTCAGCCTTTTTATATCGGGGGTTCGTCTTATGAGCAAGAAAAGGAAGCATGAATACAAGTATATTGTCATTGTTTATGTATACTTCGTTCCACATGATTCTCTCAGGGAAGTATAAAGTTTCGTCCTTTATGAAGTTCCCCTCCATATCATAGGCATAGGCATGATTCTTGAAAGCCTCTGTAAGGTATATTCTGTTCTTTTCCTCATCTATTGTTCCTTCGCTTATCAGATTATATTCTCCCGGTCCTTGCCCTATCTTTCCGATATTCCCTATGAACTTGCCATTAGACCTGTCAAACAGTTTTACAGGAGTGTTTGCCATGAGGGTCATTATATAGTTTTCACTTATTACGACCTTCCATATCTTTGTAAATGCCTCCTCTGTAGAGTTGTCCAACTGTATAATCTCCACCGATTCCATAAGTTCTGACAGGTTGACGTCATACTCCCTGTCATCCAATGTAGATACATCGAAAGACAACAGTTCTTCTGAATCCAATGGGACTTCTTTTTCTTTGATTGAGCAACTGTATAATAACACAGAAGCCAGCATAGAGAGGATAAAAATGTGTTTGACTCGTTTTTTCATAAGCTGAAAGATTAATGGTTAGATATAAATATTAATTTGTTCTCATAAAGACTTATCCTAACTTTTCGTTTAACCTATCTACACCATAATAGTCCTGTATGAATAAAGGGAAAGCACTCAGCACAGCTACTACTGGACATGGCTGGGAAATATATTTTTGCAACTGGCTTTTAAAGAGAACAGATTGTTCCAATAACATATCAGCACGTGAATAACTATCATTAACGACTAAATTTCCTTTACAAAGATGAGCATCTATCAGCTCTTTCCATTTTTCAATAGTATCAAGTTTTGTGATAGTCAGATTACTATCAGCTGGCACAAAAGTTTTATAATGAGGTTCATTGAGACACTCATTTACATATTTACAACCTGAGATATTAGGACAATTTGCTCTCTTACATTTAACAACCAGATTCTTAAAAGACTCTTTATCTTTATAGTGCCTTAAAGCTTCAACCATCGGGTAACTTATAAAAAGTTTGCCATTTTCTGTTTCATTATCAAAAAAATCCAACATCTCAATAATATGATCATCATTGGCTTTGGTTGCATGAGCATCATAATCAAAGAAAAAATAGATATATGCAAAACTGTCATTATCAAAGTTCACAAGCACCTTACGGTTCTTATCATTACGTTGCCTAAGCATTGTAACTATATCTACAGAAAACTCTTCTGCCTTGAGCTGACGATAGAATTGATATATATCTCCACAAAAAACACACTTTATGGCTATGGATTCTTTCATAAAAAGCTTCTCCAATTTCGAAACGATATTCCCTTCTGTAGCCTCTCCCTCAAACACAAATAGTGTGTTACACTTATTCGACATAAAATCCTCCTGCTTTATAAATCTTCTCAATATTATGAACCTCACGTAACTCCTTGTCAGTACATTTGGATAAAGGCAACATTTTATTATTGCCCATCAGATAATAACAGTCAGGACGCATCAAATCATTACTCATAAGAGAAGTGTTATGAGTTGTAACTATAAACTGAATGCCAGCCTGCATCAATTTATTTACAATTAGTTTTGATAAATCATGATGATAAAAAGCATCAAATTCATCAATGAAAACAATAGAGACTTTTGCTTCCTTAATAAGCATATACCAATAGAAGAAAAGCATTACAGCACTTGTTCCGGTAGACATTACACTTGTAAATAAAAGTTTCTTTTGGCCATAATCAAAAGCCAAATCCTGACCGTTTAAAGTTTCAACAACAGCCAGCTTACATTTTACATTTGCATCGTTCAAAAAACTCTCGAATTCATGCACTTTATTTCGTTTTATGATTTCAGAAGTAATAGAGTTTTTTATATCAACATCCTGGCCAAGATAAGTTCTATCCTCCAAAGAGCGAAAAAATAACATCTTTTCTATAAATGAATAAAAACTTAAAAAAGCATTATTTTCATCATTTGATGCCAATACTGTATTATTCTTAATGTATTTCAACACCGACAAACTGGAATCTTCTATATTTTTATTAAGTGTTTCAGTACCTTTAAGCGTAGTTGTGAAATTTGAGTTTCCTTTTTCCCTGTTAAAACTTATCACTTCCTTTCCATTGATTGAAAGTGATTCTGAGATAATTACAGTATAATCCGATTTCATGTAATCATAACGTACAAGGGCTCCATCTAAAAGAAATTCGTAAGAAAATTTTGCCACATTATCTGATGAGTGAGCATTTAAATAATTTTGATATCTCCATAAATCCTTATGCTTGTCTGTCAGATGACCAATTATATCAAAAACAGCCAAACCTAAGTTGGACTTTCCACAACCATTATGACCATATACCATACAATTGTTTACTATTCCATTTTTTACGCATAATGGATTAAACGTATAACCATTAGAAGAAGTAAGGTCAAACAATATTTCTTTTTCGAAACATTTAAAATTTGATACACTGAATTTTTTAAGCATATAGAATAATCTTTTGTTGGCACAAATATAACAATATTATTTTTTTCCCGTATTTTTTATACGGGAAAACATATTTATATTAATAATTTGCCATAGTTACATACAGTTCCCGTATATTTTGTACGGTAAGTCAACTTCTAAAAGTACAAATCATCAAAAAATCATACTTTCATCCATAAAGAAACAAATTACAAAATTTTATATCCGAACCTGATAAAAAAATTACGGCTGCCGGATTAATACCCAGCAGCCGCAATAAATAAAACTTAAGAATCATGATTTATAATACCTTAACTAACAAACATATGTAAGTAATTACAATTACCGAAAGTTTGTATCTAAATCTATGAATCTCATGACAAAACTCAAACTTGAGAAATATATTTACTTAACACCGATTGGAGGCAAGTTAGCTTCTGTCGGCCATCCCGGATTCTGGTAGATAGGCGATGATTCTACATCGGCTCCGGTTTCTGAAGTAATAAGGAAATGAGATATCGCAATAGGACTCAGATAATGAGCCATAGCCCATTTATAACCATCAAGCACAAGAGACTTGTTGGTCTTTTCGTATGGTCTCAGATACATACTTCTATCAGGCGAAGAAACATTCGATTTATCATTGTCCAAACCATAGATAAGTTCGCCTTCATACCAGTCTTTCATTTCACCCCATACTTTAAATCCTTCGATATGATAAGGAGTCTCAATCATTTGGTCGAGTGCTCTCCAGCGGCGCAAATCCTCCCATCTCAAAGCCTCAGCCATAAGTTCGCATCGGCGTTCACGACGGATATTGTATAATGTAGGATCTACAAGCTTGCCTGCACTGTAAGCACCCCAGTCGTTTTTAGCCTCTTTATCCATTTCTGTGGTAGCTATGGTTTTCTCAAAATCAGTATCTACCTTAGAACGCCGGCGCAAGGCTCTCCAATATGATTTTGCAGTTTCGTCAAGATTACCATATCTCTCATAACATGCTTCCATATAATTGAGATATGCTTCTGCACCTCTGAAAGTAATGGAACCGGTATAACTCTGACCATTGCCCAAATGGATACCAAGATAAGAATTACCTTTACGCAATGAATAACCTGTAGGATAAGCCTCTTCGGCATTACCACGGAGAATCAGAGGATTAGGTTCTTCAGGAATAGCATGAGTACCTTCTGATGAAGGAACAAGAATGTTCTTCTGTCCAGGTTCCTTGAGGAATACTGAAAGACGTGAATCTCTGTCTTTCCTTACATTCGAAATATTGTCATCGCCATGATAACCGCTGCCCGAAGCATATATAGGCAGACCGTTAGACATCAGGAAGCCGTCAACAAGACCGCGTGTTACACCCACACCATAATTGCCGTGTTGTGCAGCAACACATACACAGTGAGTAACACCAAGTGCCTTACTGTACTGACGCCACAAAAGGACTTCGCTATATCCCGACAAATCTTCCGAGCCAAACATATCCATATAAGGATTGGCTGGTTCGGCAAGGTCCTGCTGGACTTTTCCGGTATTATCTACCAGTGTAAACAATCCAGACACTTCCTTTGCAGCCTTCATGGACTCTTCGAGGAAGAAATTAATCTCATTGTCTATACTTCCTGAAGGATATTCGTAAGATGAGTTGTAATCCTTTGAGCTTCCTCCCCATCCTTCTCCTTTAGGCACAAAGGCAGTACCTTTGAAGTACTTAAGCCATGTACCTTCAAACAAAGCCACACGCGATTTGAATAAAAGGGCCGATTCCTTGTTAATTCTTGTCCTTCTCGAATCAGGATTCTTTTCCATCAGTTCAATAGCCTTGTCAAGGTCTTCAAGAATAAAACGTGCCACTTCATTTCTTGGATATCTCTTCGAAGCCTCTGTAAGCATTTCTTTATCATCCGGCAGAGTTGTCTTTATTATAGGAAAATCTCCGAACTCCCAATAACGCAGATAATAGGCATATGCTCTCAGGAAGTATGCTTCCCCTATATAGTGCTTTATATTATCGGCAGCACCGGTAATGGAACCCGATTCAAATAAAGGAACAACCTTTTCAAGAAAGTAATTGCATTTATATATATTACTGAACTCCCAGTTGCCGCCAGCAGCACCAACCTTATACTGTCCGGGAACATATATATTATTATACGACATACGTGCCTGATTATCAGTATCGCCATCATCGCCGAAAGTACCGTAATTCCATCCCTCATGAGAAGGAAGTATAGCAGTATAGATACCGTTAAGATATGACACGAGCTGACTCTCATCGTTAAGATAATTCTCTGGAGTAACCACCGACATTGGTTCCTTATCAAGGAAATCATTACATGAAGGCAATGCGAGTCCTGCCATTGCCATAGCAGCTACAAATTTTAATTTATACAGTTTCATGATTTTCGATTTATAAAGTTAAACTTAAGCCCACAGACAGAGTTTTCTGCAAAGGATATGCATTACCTTGCGATTCGTAACTGTTATTACCACCATCTACAGTTTCAGGGTCGAACATTGTAGCAAGGTTAGTTCCAGTCCACAAGTTTTCACCAGAAAGGAAGAATCTTACCTTTGATACTCCCCATGAACGTGTCCATTTAGATGGCAAAGTATAACCAATCTGCAAGTTCTTGAGTCGGATATATGCGGCATTCTGCAGATAACGTGTCTGAACCTGCTGGTTCTTACCGTTGAAGAGAGGACGCGGATAATAAGAATCAAGATTTGCAGGCAAATCGTTAGAAGGTTCGGCACGGAAATAATCCTCATGTTCCTTAAATCCGGTAGACCACCACATACCCCAAGAGTAAGCTCCCCAGAAGTAGTAGCTTCCCGACCAGAAATCACGTTTAGCTACACCCTGGAAGAATGCTCTGAAGTCGAAGCCCTTCCAGTCGGCACTTAAATCCACACCAAACTGATAACGAGGAGTAGAGTTACCTATCTTCTTCAAGTCACCGTGATCGTTTAGAGTATTGTTACCCCAGTCAACTTTTCCGTCGCCATTTACATCTTTGTACATGATATCACCTGCAGCCCAGTTGCTACCAAGCGAATTCTGAGCGCCGTTAGGCATAGATTCCAGATGAGCCTTCATTTCTTCATCCGATTTGGCAATTCCGACTGTTTCATAACCCCAGATATCACCTGTATTAGTTCCGGCAATATACCAGTCGAGTCGTTTTGTATCATTAGGATATCTTGTAATCTTAGTCTGAGCATCCGAAAGAGTAAGTCTCACACTATATCCCAGTCCATTATTCAAGCGGTCGTTCCATGACATCTGCAATTCCCATCCGTATGTTCTCAAGTCGGTATTGTTAGTAACCGGAACTCCAGTACCCAATGTAGAAGGCAATTCAGGAGCCGGGCCAATCATATCGAGTGTGTTACGGTTGTAAACATCCACAGAACCTGTCAGACGGTTATCGAATGCACCGAAGTCGAGACCGATATTCCAGCTTGTAACTCTTTCCCATGTAAGAGCCGCACTGATAAGTCCTGGTGTATATGCCACATTAGGTTTCTTACCTCCCTGCAACCATGGTCCTGAAGCTGAATATACTCCCATAGTCTGATAAGTAGGATACCAGTTGTTTGTATTCTGGTTACCAAGTTCACCATAAGAAGCCCTAAGTTTCAAAGTATTGACAACATTCTCGAGAGGTTTCCAGAAGTTTTCGCGTGCCACATTCCATCCCACAGAGAAAGAAGGGAACCAGTTCCATCTGTTGTTCCGGCGGAAACGTGAAGAACCATCATACCTTAAGTTGGCTTCGAATAGATAAATTCCTTTATAGTCATAATTCAATCGTCCGAAGAATCCGGCAGTACTCCATGAGTTTCTTGCACCCGATACAGAAGGAACTACTTCCTGACCGTCGTGCGACAATCCGGTAGTAAGGTCAATCTCAGGCAAGCTTGGAATAATTATACCTTCACGCTGGGCAGAAAAAGTCTTTCTGTTCATATTTTCAGCCTGGAAACCACCCATAACCTTAAAGTTGTGACTATCATTGAAATCGAAAGAATACTCAGTATAAGCATTGAAGTTCATATAATTATCCTTCAAATGATCTTCATGTACATGAGAAGAGTTAGAAGCCAGATATGCCTCACCATTTATATCATGATTATATGTTTTCTGAATATCCCAATGAGTGTTTACAGCCTTTATACTGTAATTGAAATCAATATTTGTAATCCAGTTCTTTACTGGTTCAATGATAAGAGTAGCCTGGTTGGTAATATTATCGGTCTGCCATGTACCCGAACCACCTGTAGCCAGTCCCAATGCTGGAGAAGGAGAAGAATAAAGATAACCGTTAGGGTCGTATAGTGGCAAAGTAGGCCATCCCTGACGTGCAAGGTCACGGTAAAGATTATTGGTCATAGTAGAAGGACGTTTATAATCTTCTCTGCTGAAACGGATACCGTAATTAATCTTAGCCCATGATGCAAGTTTGGCATTGATTTTGGCCGATGTATTATACCTCTTATAATATTCTTCCGAAAGTTTCATCAAACCATCCTGATCGAGCATATTGGCAGAAAGATAATAGTTTACAGCCTCATTACCACCATTAGCACTGATATTATGCTCCTGAGCAAACGACCAGTCCTTATAGATTGCATCATACCAGTCGACATTATCATTACCATAAGCATATCCATTCCAGTAATTGCTTCCCGGTTCAATGGCACAACTTTCTTTCAGTTTACCATCCTGATAGTCTTTAATTCTCTGTAATGCTTCATCATTAAAGAAAGGAGCATCACCATTGTTCATCAAGGCATCATTGAAATATGTGGCAAAGGTATAAGAGTCCATCATATGAGGACGGTTTACAGGAGTCATCCATCTAAAACTGTTATTATAATTTACTGTAGTTTTTCCTTCACGTCCCTTCTTTGTGGTAATAAGCACAACACCAAATGGCGCTCTCGAACCATAGATTGAAGATGAAGCAGCATCTTTCAGTACAGAAATGTTTTCAATATCCTGAGGATTGATGGCATTAAGGTCGCCTTCCACTCCATCAATAAGAATAAGCGGACTTCCTGATGAACCCTGGCCAATAGTAGCTGTACCACGAATGTTGATACTTGGTCTGGACTCAAGGCTACCGCCATTTTGGGTAATCTGAAGACCGGGAACCAATCCCTGCAAAGCCTGGGAAGCATTAACTACAGGACGCGACTCAAGCTGTTTGGCATCTGCAGTACCAACAGAACCAGTCAGGTTGACTTTCTTCTGAGTACCGAAACCCACAACTACAACTTCTTCAAGGACTTCGGTATCTTCCTTAAGTTGGACACGCATATTGGCACTCGCCTTAAGTTCCTGCTGCTGATATCCGATATAAGAGAACTGGATTGTTGCCCCTGGTGTAACATTCAAAGAAAAATTACCATCCAAATCGGTAACTGTACCATTAGTTGTTCCTTTTTCCAGAACTGTAGCTCCAATAATAGGATCACCGTTTGAATCCAGCACTACACCTTTAATGGCTGTTGACTGCTGCACTACCTCTGCTACCAGGTTTTCTGTAGCTGCATAGGCATCAGATATGGGATTCACCATAACCAAACCTGTACCGAGAACCAAGGACATTAACCTCAGATTCCCCAATCTGTTTTTCATCTTCATAAAAAGAAATTCATTAGTTTAGATTTATCAAAAAATAACTATCGTTATAAAAACATCATACGTGTTTTCCTTTTTTACATTGCAAAGTAACACATTTTAATAGAGCAGAAAAATGCAGTATTTTATGATATTGATGTATTATTTTTAGAAAGAAAAAAACAAATGAAATTTACATGAAAAACGGGAGTTATATATTCGCAATAGCATCAGATTATCAGAGTTTTAATAGGAGTAAAACCACGTATAATACAGCAATTAAGATTATCTTAAACAAAGACATTACGGCAAAGGCAAACAAAAAAAGGCCTCCGTAGAACGGAAGCCTTAATATATAAATTTTCCAGAAAAGGAATCTATTCCAGGAAGAATTATTATACATTAATTAACACTTATAATATCATAAACCACATGATTGCAAGAACTATCGGGAAGCATAATATTCAAGTATAATATATAATGCCATATGCTAATTTATTAATTGCATTTCAATGTATAATGCAAAAAAATTGAAAACTGTATACTAAAAGCATTTTATTATAAAATCATAAATTAAACTCTCTTTTGAGTTCGTCCATCTGCTCGTCCGACATTCCGGATGGAACAAATCCCATGGAACATGCCGACTCATATATCTTTGCCGACTTAGATAATGTATCTATCATATCGAAGGCTTCGATGATATCTTCACCTATAGCCACTGCTCCATGTTTTTCCCACATTACCACATCATACTCGTCGAGTTGTCTGATAGTTTCCTGTGCAAGAACAACAGACCCGGGCAACTGGTATCTTACTATTCCCAATCCTTTAGGGCAGAATGCTCTGGTCTCAGGTATCATACTCCATAAAATCTTTGTCAGTACGTCTTTTTCGAGGAAAGCATCATTATGTGTCATGGCCACAAGCTCAATAGGGTGTGTATGAACCACTACCCTGTTTTTCCGTCCCTTGCCCAACAGATAATCGTGTATCATAAGATGCGACGGCAACTCTGATGTGGGGCGTATATAACTCTCGGCAACTATATCATAAAATGTTCCGTCATCTGAGATACGTATGATTGACATATTGTTCATAGGGTCGGAACACACATAACGCATACGCCTGCCTGTTCCGGTTACCAGAAAATAGTTATTTGCCAGATTCCTTACAGGCTGTGGCAATGTAACAGAATCTCCAAGTGGAGAAAGGGATTTTATAGACTCATCAGCAAAGTCGGTTATATTGTATGAGATATTACCTCCATTTCTTTCGGCCCATCCTCTTTCCCACAAATAACCGGCAACTTCTGATATTTTAGAAATAGCCTCTGATATAGAATTATTGTAAACCATATATTTATATATTTTGTGTTGAATGTTAAAACATTTACTTAAACACGATTTTCCTCTCCAGCCATTCACACTACCGACGGAAAGAATATCGAAAATATAAGAATAGCCAGTCCAGCCACAAGTGTAAACATAGTCTTACGGTCGGAGCCTGCCCATTCTTTAAGAATAATCCCCCATAAATTGGAGAACACCACATTGAGCGACATAAGAATACTCCAGGCGAAAGCCATAATCAACGGATTTTCTGTAAAGAAACTTTTTCCCATCTCAAGTCCGAAGAACTGAGAGTACCAGAGTCCTCCGGCAAGCAGGCAGAAAAAAACATTATTGGCAAGTACCGGGGATGAAACCTTGAAGTATTTTCCACCGGTTCCGTTCTTTACATTTTGCCAGATACAGTATGCGGCGTTGGTTATAAAACCACCCAATGTAACAAGAAGTATAACAGGCAGACCGGCATACAACGGATTAACTCCCGATTTAAGCGCCGCTTCCTTTATAGGAGAACCGGCATCGAGGCCAAGTGCGAAACACGCACTCATCACTCCGGCCAGTAATGCCACAAGCAAGCCTTTTGTAAGGGCAAAGTCCTTTACAGCTGCCTGTTTTTCCTCTTCACTCATTGATTTGGAACGCAAAGAACCGCTGTATCCTATAACGGCTATACCCGCAAGAGTGATACATACACCTATAAGAAGCACAAGTCCCTGTCCGTGAAACAAGTCTGTTCCTGCCATGAGTGCCGGGAAAAGTGTCCCGAAAGCCGAACATGTCCCTAAAGAGACAGACTGACCGAGAGCAACTCCAAGGTAGCGCATACTTAACCCGAAAGTCAGACCGCCTACTCCCCACAACACTCCGTATACTACAGACTTCAAGGCTCCGCCAGATGAAAGCAATGTTCCAAGACTTCCACCTTCGGGAACAGCTGCCAATGCTCCCAACAGCGGGAAAACGAGCCATGCAAAAACACCTTGTACGAGCCAGAAGTTTTCCCACTCCCATGATTTTATTTTCTTTATCGGGACATAGGAACTCGACTGTCCGAAACTGCCTATCGCAATTATCAGCAAACCAATCAATAAATCCATAGGAATTTTGTAATTAATATTGATTTCCTTTATCTCTCCGGGATATGATAACTTTTATCTTTTGTCTGACAACTTTAATCATTGTCATCCTTTATCTTTGTTATCTCTTATCTTTATTATCCCTTATCTCTTCGAAGTCACGTCAGCCTCGTATTTTTCAACCTCGGCGATAAATTCATTTCCTACAGGTACACCGTTCTTAAGACAGAACATATCGTAAACTGCATTCCATGGCAAGGCCTTTGCTTCTTCGAGAAGCGCAAGTCTCTGGAAACCCTGGTCATTTGCCTCATACTGACGAAGAAGCGCAAGAGGCTCAAGCAAGGCGCGGACCATACTCTTCTGTGCGGCACGGCTTCCCACAACGTAAGCACCGATTCTATTGATTGAGGCATCAAAGTAATCGAGGCCGTAATGTACACGGTCGAGTGCATCACAGCGTACAATTTCGCTGAAAAGATCGAGTGTAGGATCGTCCATAATAGTTACGTGGTCGGAATCCCAGCGTACCGGACGGCTCACGTGAAGCATAAGTTCCGGCACATAAAGCAAGAGAGAAGAAACCTTATCGGCCACACTCTCTGTTGGATGGAAATGACCTGTATCGAGAGTCACCATCTTGTTGTTCTGTGCCCCGTAAGCAACATAAAACTCATTTGAGCCTACAGTATAGCTTTCAAGACCAATACCAAAAACCTTCGACTCAATACAGTCCTTCATATTCTTGTATTCTACAGCAAAAATCTCGTCGAGTGAGTTTTTGAGATACTCACGATATTTCATTCGGTTTACTGTTATATCCTTGCTGCCATCGTGTACCCATACATTCATGATACAAGGATCACCCTGTGCCTTACCCATATCTTCGGCAATGGCACGGCAACGCTTGCTATGCTCAATCCAGAAATCACGGATACCTTTATCAGGGTTCGACAAAGACAGATTGCCACTCTTAGGATGTCCGAAACAAGTTGTATTGAAATCAAGTTTCATATTGTTTTCCTTACCCCATTCAATCCAGCTCTGGAAGTGTGAGGTATCCACCTGGTCGCGGTCGACTACCTTACCCTGAAAATCACCGTAAATTTCATGAAGATTCAGACGGTGTGTTCCAGGAATCATAGAATTAGCCTTTAAGATATCGGCACGCAACTCCTCAATGTTTCTCGCCTTACCCGGATAGTTGCCTGTGGCCTGTATACCACCGCTCAACTGGCCTGCCTGTACTTCAAATCCTGTTACATCATCTGCCTGCCAGCAATGCAGTGACAGGTGGAAATTCTGCATCTGTTCCAAAACCTTATCTGTATCAACACCAACTGCCGCATAACGCTCTTTGGCAATCTCATAAGATTTCAATATCAATTCGTCTTTCATGGTTTTAAATATTTCAATAAAGTGATTTGTAAATTTTTATTTTATTATTTCAAGATATCTGCTGTATGCATCGTTCCATTCTTCTGTACCCGAAGGAATGAATTCTGCAAGATCCACGTTTGCGGAAACTACATTCCTTATCTCCTGCAAAGAGTACACTACTCCGGCAGCCTTGGCCTGTAGCATGATATTTCCCAAAGAAGAAGCTTCAGCCGGTCCGGCTACAACAGGAATTCCAAGCGCATTGGATGTAAACTGATTAAGAAGCGCATTTCTTGATCCACCTCCTATAACATGAAGCTTTTCTATAGGATTCTCCGAAAGACTCTTGAATACATCAAGTATCTCGCGATACTTCATTGCGAGGCTTTCGAATATCATTCTGATGTACTCACCGTGAGTGGACGGACAAGTCTGTCCTGTTCGCTTGCAATACTCATTGATAGCCTGAGGCATATCAGACGGATTCACAAAGAGTTTGTCGTCGGGATTAATGAACGATACGAATGCCTTGGCTTCTGAAGCCAACCTTACCATCTCTGGATATGAATATTCAATACCGTCTTTTTTCCATCTCTCAAGACATTGCTCTACAATCCACATTCCGGTAATATTCTTCAACAGACGGATTGTTCCATCCACCCCACCTTCGTTGGTTATATTAAATCCGGCAGTGGTTGAATTAATAACAGGACGCAATGTCTCAATACCCATGAGCGACCATGTTCCGGAACTCAGATAAGCGAAATTCCTGTCGGAAGCCGGAACTGCAGCTACAGCCGATGCAGTATCATGTTCGGCAACTGCAACCACAGGTACTGGTTTTATGCCTGTTTCTCCGGCTATCTGTTCGGAAATATATCCAATTACAGTACCAGGTTTCACAAAAGGAGCCCATTTCTCTGCCGGACAATCTACCATCTTCAGAAGAGCCTCATCCCATTCACAGGTTTCAGGATTTAGCAGTCCCGAAGTAGAAGCTATGGTATATTCTGTAACTTTTTTTCCTGTAAGCATATAATTAAGCGCATCAGGAAGAAAAAGAATTGTATCAGAAGAAGCAAGCGAGGCACATTTGCGTCGGTTCATGACATAAAGCTGGAATATGGTATTGAAATCCATATGCTGTATGCCACTGCGGAGATATGTCTCTCCGGCCGGAAGACATTTTTCAAAAAATTCTTCTTTCATACCTATTGTCTGAGGGTCTCTGTAAGCATAAGGAATACCACAGAATTCACCGTCGGAGTTGACCGACACGATATCTACCCCCCAAGTATCAATACCCACAGATGTAACCTCAACTCCCAGTCTGGCCACCTCTGCAAGTCCTTTCTTGATATGTTCGAACAAAGAGAATATATTCCAGTAGAAATGTCCGTTCCACTGAAGCATACGGTTCGGGAAACGGGTTATCTCCTTGAGCGAAAGTTTTTCCCCATCAAGTTTTCCAAGTATAGTTCTACCACTTGTAGCACCCAGGTCGAATGCTACGAAATATTTAATTTCTGTCATATAAATTTATTAATCAAAACAAACAATTACGGTTAACCTTTTCTATTTGCAAATGTAGAAACTGAGCAATCAAATATTATGTAAAAAATGATAGTATACAGGTAAGTTTTGACAAAAATGTATATCTTTGTAACATAAAATAAATCAAGAAAACAGACTATGAAAAAATACGATAATATAAAAAGCTACAAATACCTGATAAGCAGCCAGAGAGACCAGGACTGGGGAATAACAGTAAACACAGTCGGTTCTCAGACCATAGAAAAAGACTACAAAAGCTATCCCCCAAGTACTGGACATCCCGAACAATTTTTCTTTACACCCTCAAGAGGACGCAAACTCGACAGTTATCAGCTTCTGTATATAGCAAAAGGAAAAGGTCTTTTCTTTACCTCACCCGACAACTGCATGGAAATAAAAGAAGGCGATATGATTATCCTCAGACCACATTTATGGCACAGCTACATGCCCGACAGGAAAACAGGTTGGAAAGAATACTGGATAGGATTTGAAGGAGCAAACATGGACAGCCGCTTCAATAACAACTTCATCTCAAAAGAGCAGATAGTCTTCAGGATAGGAATACAGGATAATATAGTCAGCTTGTACGAACAGGCCATAAAAGTCGCAAACGACGAAAAATCCGCCTGCCAGCAGTATCTTGCCGGAATTGCGAACCTGATTTTAGGCATGACAATGTATTACGACTCCAACAAGTGTTTTGATTCTGCCACAGAAGAACAGATAGACAAGGCCAAAATAATAATAAGAGAAAACCTGCTCAATGGCATTACCGGCGAAGAGGTTGCCGCAAGAATCAACATGAGTTATTCATGGTTCAGAAAACTCTTTAAAGATTACACTGGTGTATCTCCGGCACACTACATCCTGGAGCTGAAAATCCAGGAGGCAAAACAGATACTTGGAGGTAGCAGCATGAACATAAAGGAACTTGCCTTCTATCTCGATTTCAACGACATGGCATATTTCTCCAAAGTGTTTAAGAAATATACCGGAGTTACACCAGCAGAATACAGAAAGATTTATCTGCAGTAATTTTATATGCAGTAATTAATTCTGTAAGCCATTACATCTGTCAGCCATTATCAGCCTAATGTATTGTTTCACTAAATATTTTTTTCCGAGCCATTGCTTTCCGCAACCTTGCTTCCCGAAACACACTGCTTTCTGAAATCACCGGGGGTTACTCCAAACTGCTCCTTAAACAGGCGTGCGAAATATCTTGGCGAGCCAAAACCGAAATTATCGGAAATCTCCGAAATCTGGGCAAAAGGATTCTCTCTTAGTGCTTTGCATGCCATATTCAACTTATGGCGCACTATAAACTCATTTGGAGTTGAATCGGTAAGAGCCCTGAACTTCCTCTGCATCAGACTGCGGCTTACACCTATTTCCCTGCATATAAAAGGTATATCAAGATCAGGATTATCAATATTCTCATTTATCACATTCAATACATCATCAAGGAACTTCTTGTCGAGAGGATTAGTGGCAAGCACAGTTACCTCCTGTTCCTGAACCGCACTCTGATACTTCCGCAGCAGTATGTTGCGGTTCTTGATTATGGCTGTACAGCGGGCAAGCAGCACACTTGCATTAAACGGCTTGGTAACATAATCATCGGCTCCGCTTTTAAGTCCCTCAATACTGTTGGCCGGCGAATCGAGAGCAGTAAGCAATATTACAGGTATATGACACAGTTCGAGACTCGATTTTATACGGTCGCACATCTCAGTACCCGACATATTAGGCATCATGACATCACTCAACACCAGATCGGGATTTATGGAATTTGCCTTTTCCAGTCCCTCAGCGCCATCGGATGCCACCGATACATCAAACACAGGCGAAAGCAGTTGCACAAGTACATCCCGAAGCTCATCATTATCTTCTACCACTAAAACCTTCTTTCTGTCATTATTAAACATACTTCTGAACTCGGAAACAGTATTTTCCACATCTGTAACACTCGGAATAGTATCCGAAATCACACCAGGAGCAGACTCCTTACTCTCCTCGGCCCATTCTACCATATCATCCGACTGGAAAATCTGCTTATCGGTAGGAAGAGTAACAGTAAATTCCGTACCCTTACCTACATCAGACTTTACGGTAATGTCTCCATGATGCAAGTCAACGATAGTTTTGGCAAGAGCAAGACCTATTCCAGTGCCCACCTTAACACTACCGGTTGCATCATCCGCACGGTTATCAGGCTGTGACCTGAAGAAACGTTCAAACACATACGGAAGATGAGAGGCAGGAATCCCCTCTCCCGTATCACTCACACGTATAACGGCCTTATCTCCGTCGACCGACAGAGACAGAACTACACTTCCCCCATCCGGAGTATACTTGAACGAATTGGAAAGCAGATTGAACACCACTTTCTGAAACTGACGGATATCCGCCCAAACCATAACCTCATCCTGGCCGCATTCAAAACTATAGGCCATCTGCCGACCTTCGGCCACCAGACGGAAAGACTCGAAAACATCCATCAGGAAAGGAACAAGATTCAACCGGGAGATATGAAGCTTTTCCTTATGCTGGTCAAGTTTTCTGAAATCCAGAAGTTCAGTCACGAGTTCGGTAAGATGACGAGCCTGTTTCCCAATAGACAAAATATTGTTTCTCACCGGCACAGGAAGACTCGAATTGAGCTGCAACAAGTCCACCTGTCCGGATATAAGCGTGAGAGGAGTACGCAACTCATGACTGATGTTTGTAAAAAATCTGAACTTAGCCAGATTAAGTTCCTCCTGATGCTTCTTTTCCATACGTTCCCTCTCAATAGTCTGATTAAGAATCATACGCGCACGCTTCATATTGTAGTACCAATACACGAAAAGCACCACGGCTACACAGAAAATACTCCTCATCCACCATGTAGCATACCATGGATGTGCTATATCTATTAAAAGAGAAGTGACAGACCTGTCGTCGCGTCCCGGCACATCTACCCTGTTCCTCAATTTGAGCTTGTAATGTCCCGGCGGAAGGTTGGTATAAGAAATTTCATTATTGTCAACACGTATCCAGTCATTATCCATCCCCTCGAGACAATATTCGAAAACACCCTTGTTCACGAGGTCGGATACTCCCACAGAAGCAAAGTTTACACGTATATTATTCTCATTATGCTTTAAAGAAATCCTTTTCTGAAAAGGAAGGGCCTCATCGAGTATTCCGGAGCCATCATTAGGACGGATTCTTCTGTTGCCTATATACAGCGAAGAAAAATATACATCGGGCATACGCATACTCTGCGAGAACATACTACCGTCGAAAGACACCATTCCCAGTGCACCGCCCACATAATACCTTTTGTCGCTGCTTCTGAAAACACCACTCTGATAACATATCTGAGGAATAGAAAAAGTATTATCAATATCCACAGAATAAAACATATCATATTTCAGGTTGTATAGATTCACTCCGTTATCTGTGGTAACTACCAGAAACTCATCGGGAGTAACAAGCATATTATAACAATAATTACTTACAAGCCGTGAAGAAGATTTCCTGATATTCCTGAGAACGTTCCCTTTATTGTGGAGCTCATAAATACCACCTCCATAGGTAGACACATATATTTTGTCTCTATAGCACACCAAATCGGAAAACTCAGAAGACGAGCGGAAAGAATCAAGTTCGGAAGCCACCCCATTTTTCAGGTCAACCTTAATCACTCTTTTGGTATTTATTCCCCACAGAACCCCATCACTGTCGATATCGAAATGCAGAATAACCTTATTGCATATCATTCTGCCTTTACCGCTGAACTTATCGAGTATAAACAGTCCGTTTCGTGCAGCCACAAGCACAGAGTCGTTATACATGGCAATATCGTCTACAATTTCGCTGTGAGATATCTCTTTCCGGCGGCTATAAGCATCAGAGACATCACCATCTCCGGTTCTGTAACCATAAAACTTCTCTTTTCTGATATCGAACCTCACAAATCCGCCTTTATGTATCCCCAAAAACATATTTCCACCGATTGAGTCATAGCATATAGCCCTGAAATTATTCTTCTCGGTCCCATTAACCGAATAGCTGTAATGCCTGATAGCCGAAGTCTCAGGATTTAACCTTGCAAGGCCGCCACCATCGAGACACAGCCAAATATCACCATCATTGTCTTCGGTAATATCACCCACAATCGGAAAATGCAGGCAGTCGTCACGGTCGCTGTTGTACGGATAATACTTCAGTTCGCGTCCCTTACCTGTGAGATAATTTACACCCCCATAATAAGTACCAATCCACAAAGTACCCTGTTTGTCGGAAAAAAGAGAATAAATAGATGAATGACTCAGTCCGCCCCTCACATTATTACTTACAAAATAAGAAGACTTCTCAAGATTACCGCTGAAACAAAACAGGCCGTTGAATGTACCAATCCAAATATTATCATAAGAATCTACCGTAAAGGCTCTGATATCATTCACCTCAGTCCCAGAAGGTGTAGTCAGCGCAATTTTCCTCACACTCCATCTGCCATCTGTTTTTTCCGCCATATAACAACCTTTGTCGGCTGTAGCTATCCATACCCTATTAAACGAATCGGCATACATGTCTTTTACATATCCACCTCCGATAACACATTCCATAGGACTGTCACCGAGAGAAGTAAGATACAAGCCATCGGTTTTTCCCACAAAAAGCGTATTGCCGGCAACGAGCAGCGAGCGGGAAATGTTTTTCCCCAAGTCTCTGTGAAAAACAAGGCTGTCGGCATTATCATCATACCGGTAAAGAGAATTATTCTTGATACACCACATAACATTATTGTGAAAATACAAATCTCTTACACCCGATTTTTCTTTCAGCAGAAATTTTCTCTTGTGGATATCAAATTTCACGAGGGCATCTCTTGAAATGAGAAACACATCGCCAGTTTTGTCATCCGATTCAATACAGCCAATGTTTACCCCCACATTCACAACATTTCCATCCATGTCTGTAGCCTCAACGGGCTTGTATGTTCTAAGCTGTCTGCCGTCATATACAGAAAGTCCTTCGTAAGTGCCAAACCAAATCCGGCCCAATATATCCTGCTCCACAGACAGGACCGACAGTTGGGCAAGTCCTTCGGGTACCCCCATCTGCTTAAAAAACACGGCGTAAGACTTTGATGGAAGGAACGCAAGAACAAATAATAATATCGCTAATAAATAATTAAACACAGATTTTGTACCACATACTTTACTGTGAGTTATATTATTGGTCTGAATTTGTTTTTTACAAAGCATAAGCAGCATAACTTCATTTATTAACTTAATAGATATTCGAAACGTAATATATATGCCATATGTAATGAATATACCATATGTTAAATATTTTAATAATATATGCCATTAATATAGCAAGACAAAAGTAAGCCTATATTTTTTTACCCATCAGTCAAAACTGATTTTACTATTGCAATTTATGATTTTTTAGGGTATAACGAAGGCCATACAATGTAAAACATAGAAGGTCTGCAGTATAAAATCTAAAAAAAATGATTTTTTATCATAGTGTATATTTGTCTGATTTTCCGTACTATACGTCCTTATTTATACATTTAGGCAAAAATTTATCCGAA
>JAXEBI010000089.1:0-4091 GCA_034094155.1 Phocaeicola sp. | reverse complement strand
CGGATGACCACGGCTATGTGATATTAGGAAAGAAATTGAGAGAAGAGAATCAAACCAGATAGAAAATTCAGTAAATAGCATTAAAAAACCAACTAATTCATAAACAAAACGTTGCGAATTAGTTGATATATTGTATACAAGAATAATATTATCTTAAGCTTATTATTATTTGGCAAACAGCAAGCAATTACAATCAATTCTTATTACTTCTGAAATCACTCTCAAAGCAATTACTTCAAGATTAGGTAATAGTAATAACTAAATAACACATTTTTGTATAATATTAACTCATTATCTATCAAAAAACCTGTAATCTGTTTGCATATGTTATGAAATTTTGCGAATATTGCAAGAGCCATAGCAGATTATGGATTTTATATTTAATTAACTAAATCTCGATACAATGAAATTATTTATTGCTTTATTCTCAATGTTGCTATTCGGATGTAACGGAAGTAAAAATAACAAAACAGAAGTACAAAAATCTGCTGTTGTTGAGGTTGTGGAGTCTCAATCCAATGAAATGTGCCCTACCCAGGCATTGCCCAATGAGCCAACTGATAGAGTCCAAAAAGAGCAGGATGCCCAAGTTGGAAAAACAGTCATTGACACAACTAAAATTTATAATATGGGGGAAGTTGACAACACTGCCTTCACGAGTAATGCTGCGCTCATGGAACACATGAAAAAATTTAAATATCCTGAAAATTTAGAGCCTATGAATGGGAGAGGAAGAATTGAATTAACAGTCGAACGGGATGGAAGAGTGTCTGATGTAAAAATCATAAAAGGTATACATCCGGATTTGGATAAGGAATTTATTAGAATATTTAAAATGCTTCGTCTTGAACGCCCTGCAACAATTGATGGAGTACCTGTCCGTTCTAAGCTTGAAATGCCGATTAATTCAAATGTCGGTTAAATAATTTAATTATAGTTATTAAATGTCTTATGCAATGAAAATATTAATCGCATCATGTTGCATTATGCTGTTGTCTGTAGCCTGCAACTCTCAAGATACTACTACCACTGTTGTGGAAGACAATAACGGGAATGAAGTATTTATAGCCCATTATCAGGAAATAAAAGATACGGTTGTGATGAAATTGAGCACCCTGGTAGAGGATTACGAACTCATTCACATGGAAGACAATGATAGTGCTCTGTTGGGATTTCAGGTCATGCCTACTATCACCAAACATTATATCGGCGTTTCCCAAACACAAGATGGACAGTTGCCTTACCTGTTATTTGATCGCCAAGGAAACTTCCTATGTAACGTGGGAAGATTGGGGCAAGGTCCGGGTGAATTTGCGTGGTCTATTTATGATGCCGCCATCAGTGAACAAAAGGATGAAATCTACTTGGCACAGTTCGCTTTTGCACCTAAAATTCTTGTTTATAATTTGAAAGGGGAACTGATGCGTGAGATGGGGACAGGTTCTCCGTTGACAAAACCGAGGGTAGAGATGGACAATGAAGGAAACCTTTGCATTTTACAGATACCGATGCCCAATCAGGAGTCTCTGAACTTGGCTATTCAAATGGATGGAAATGGAAACATTACACGAACATTGAAAGCGGAGGAACGTTTTTTGATGAAAGACTTCAATGGGGAGTTGTTTGCCTATCACAACGTGCCGGAATTTAGTTTCCATATCACAAGTTGTGACACGTTGTTTCATTATGATAGGATTGGGAATCGTATTGTCCCGAAATATACGTTGAACTTTGGCATGATGGATGAAAAACCAGCACATATTTATAATGAAATTCCGGGATATTACATGGCGACAGTATTTGGTAAGGGAATGATTCTGACTGATAAGCAGAAGCGTACTTCCTATTATGTGAAATTCATAAATGATTTGTATGGAGGTATTAATCATCCTGTTACCTTCAAAGACGGCTATGTATTTACATTGCGTGAACCAGCTCATTGGATTTATTATATAGAAAGGCGTTTATCTGAGGATGACTGTTCGGATGCAGACCGTAAAAAGTTGAACGAATTGTTGGAGTCTATAGACGAGGAGGGAAATCACCTTATGTTCATAGGAAAATTGAAATGATAATCAGAATATATCTATCATATGAAAGTATATGTAAGTAACAGAGAAGCAGATAGAATATAACTTATCATATTACACCACCAACTACTTGGTTTAAATATCAAAAAGCTTCTTTATACCTGATTTATAGCATGAATTTTAAATCCGAAATTCGAGCAATATTAGTAATACATATAACCCGTTGGCGGAATTAAATTAGCACATATTTAACTTTGCCAATGGGTTTGTTGTTCTTATAGTTGATGTATTGTAGGATTGTAAGTGCGCTAATCTTCCCTATAATTCGGGCATACAATCCATCTGTATCTTTCGCATAATTTCTTATAATCATAAACTGGTCACATAGCTGTAAAAATAGGGTTTCAATTCTTTTTCTTGCTTTGGTAACCCTGGGGAATACAGGTTTCCAATCTTTCCGGTTAGCTCTGTATGGAACTTCCAGCCTGATATTTGCTGTTTCAAACAAATCCAATTGTACACTGGCACTTAAATACCCTTTGTTACCTATAAAAGTACTGTTAAATACTCCACCTTGACATCTTTCTAATAATGAGATTCATTTACTAAATTACCTGCCATTTGCTTGCATATGTTCAGGATTTTTGCGAATATTACATATAGGTTGTGCATAGCTTTATTGTAAATCCCATGGAGGAAGCGGCATTACTATTTCCAGGCAGTCAGGACATCGGTTACCGGCAATATCACCCGAGACAGACGAATTAAATGGGATACGTGGTGAATTTTATAAAAACATGTTTGCTCAATGTCCTGCCGGTCGCCCTGGAACAGCGGATGAAATAGCACATCTGGCAGAACTCATATTAAGTGAAAAAGGTGCTTTTATTACCTGAACATCATCATCGATTGTAATGCCTCCAGCCGACATCATCAGGCAGCCATTCATGATAATAACGCTATTCCAAATTTTTACGTTATGCGGGCGAATGACGGTAAGTGGAGTATTCACCCTGCTGTTTGCTCCCAAGCCTGGAAAAAGCTTGTGCAGCAGATTGTCGTATTCTTCCGTTATTGGCATGGTATGGTTAAGCCGGAACACAAGTTGTGTATGTTCTTTGGCTAAGGCAAGTTCTTCTGCACTCTGATGCGCACATCAATTCTGATTCCTTTCTTTTTTATTGGGATTAAGTGGTCCATAAAAATAAGATGCTGTTGCCCCACCATCAATCAAGAAGTCTGTTCAGATTGCAGCCAACGCACAACTCGATACCATAGTGGCCGGAAATCATTTCAGAGCATATGGGAGGAAAATTATTTCATATAGAAACAGCAACTCCTTATCCCAGTGCTTATAAAGAATATATTGAAATAGCCAGAGAGGAAAAAGATTATAATATCCGTCCTGCAATAAAGGGGGGCGTTCCTGTAGAAGACTATGATGTGGTTTTTATAGGCTATCCTAATTGGTGGGGAGATATGCAGATGGCAGTATATACTTTAAATCTTTAGAGAAAAACTTGCATATTTCCAAGAACTTTACGAATTTTGTATAGAAGTTATTTATAACAATTCTTAATCTCTATGCAAAACATTCTTATGAAAAGATTAGCCTTGTACAATAGACTCACATGCCGAATAGCCGTATGTACATTCGCACTTCTGCCCATCCTGATGGCTTCGTGCAAAAACAATGGCAATGATGGTGACAATACACAATGGATAGAAAAATGTAGTGTAATAGCCGATAAGGTTACTGTAGGTAGCGACACGGTAATAACATGCAATATGTCTGCCGTGAAAGAATCACTACGCATACCGTTCAGCACGTTCTTTGACACGCTGGAGGTCATCAAGCTGGACAACAGCAATGAAGATGCATTGGTGAGTGAAGCGCACATGATAACCGTGACAGACAACTATCTGGGAATAAATGTTGCACACTACCCCTATAAACTGTTTACCCGACAGGGAAAGTTTATAGGCCGTGTAGGAAACATCGGACAGGGTCCTGGTGAATATAATCTGCTTTATGACAGCCAGATTGACGAAGCCAACAAC
>JAXEBI010000088.1:0-5279 GCA_034094155.1 Phocaeicola sp. | reverse complement strand
ACGGCAAGCAAGAAGATTATCCTGAAGAACACTGGAAATGAAGTATTCCGAATAAAGGGAACAACAACATCATGTGACTGCATGACTGCGGAATATGACTGGGATGAGATTCCACCCGGAGGTAAAGCTGCAATGACGGTTGAATACGAGGCAGAAGAACCGGGTGATTTCTGGCGAACCATAACGATATATGGCAATATCCCCGAGAAATCCTTTACTTTGGACTTTTGGGGTACTGTCAGGAAGTGAGAGATAAAAAAGAGTGGAGATATGAAACCTATGTATGCAAAATGTTTTTTCATATCCCACTCCATGTTAAACCTATCCAATCGAAGAAAGGAGGTGTTACTTATACAAAGATAATTATTATTTTTAATACCACAAATAGGAGGGTGTTCCTCACTAGAGATTATTAGAATTATAAATTAATTAAAGAAAAAATTTTAACTAAAATGAATAAGAAAATATTGAAAATAGTTTTTGCATCTGCATTTGCTTTGGTAGCTGGTTATAGTGTATATACATCACAAAAAGAAACAGCTATCTATGATTTAGGTGTCAATGATATTGAGGCCTTAGCTAGTAATGAAAGAGGATGTGTTAATGGTCCAAATTGTTGGGGATATTGTTTTGTAAACGGTGGGAGATATTCTTGTGAAAATTATTGGATTTGGAATTGTGTTTCTGCGATTAATTAATTTTTAAGTGTCAAAGTTGTCAAAATTCAATTTTAAAATATTACGAATTTATAATTTGAAGTTTGAGAACACCAAAAGACCAAAGAAAGGGTCATATTGAGTAATGATATGACCCTTTTTAATGTTATAATTACAATCTGTAATTCCGTGGAGTAATTATTTTAATTTTGGCACGTTATCATTTATATTTTTTATGAGGTACATTTTATTTTTCTTTTTAAGCCTTGTCACTTTTAGTTGTCAGTTAAAGAAATCTTCGGAAAGTAAACTGAATATTGAAAGTGATTCTATACTTTTAATTAACGGTGTAAAACAGTTGTTAATGGATGAGTTGGATTATCCTCTTTCAGGTCATATACGCTATTATGAGAGAAATGGGAAATCATATCTCGTACAAGGAAATGAAAGTCAAAAAACAATTAGAGTTTATGATTATCATTCTGGGGTGAAATGTTATGAGGAAGTTTGTGAAGAAGCTAAAGGTGAATTCTTTGCTTATAATTCTGATACAGCTTTTGCAATAGCAAATGGAATAAAAAAGTCAACTATAAATATGTGGGACAAAGGAAATACTACCACTTTGAGTATACCAGTAAATGTAAGTAAAGGACATATAGAACAATATCCGAGATGTAGGTTGGATGGTGGAGCCTTTGTGAATGGTAAATGGTACTTTTCATGTTTTCGTTTAGGGGAGTATCCAAATGAAATGCAAACAGGAGAGGAACGTTTTCCGATTCTGGAGGTTGATTTTAATAAAGGAAACAGTAGATTTATTGGAGCCTATCCAAAGCTGTATGCACAAAACAATATGGGAACTTTGAATTACTGGGTACCGGATATGTGCAGTGAGAATAACGGCAATGAAATATTGGTAGGATTCAAGGCTTCTCCAGAGATGCTACTTTTGAATCCTTATAATAGAATGTCTCGTTTTGTCTCGGTAAGGAGTATATATGCAGATACAATACCTTTACCATTAACTGAAAAAGGTCGTGATTATTTTTCGGAAAGTGAATCTTATTATTACTTTGCACAATATACTCATTATGGTTCCATCTGCTATGATAAATGGAGGAAGATTTATTATCGTTTTGTAGGTATTGGACTTGATGATTGGACTTTAGATTCTGATCCGCTTCTTCAAAATAGAAAAAGTTGGTCTATAATGGTGTTTGATGAATCTTTCAAAAAATTGGGTGAACAATATATAGGTGATTCTTTTGTAGTAGAACAGCATTTTGTATCTCCTGATGGATTATATATTTTGAATAAAGATAAGAATGAAGATATTGCAGTTTATACATTATTTCAATATATAAAAGGATAGAAATATGAAATATTATTTATTGTTTATTTTACTCATTGTATTTGGATGTGTTTCCCGGAAAGATGAGCCAGCAATAAGGGAATTGGAAAATTACTTGGAAAAGGTTGAGAGTGATTACTCATATTGTGTAATCATCCCTGGGGCAGGTTGTGAAGGATGCATATCGAATAGTGAGTATTTTGCCAAAGAGTATAGTGGACATTCAGATGTGTTATTTATTTTTACAAGAATAGAAACATTGAAGCTATTAAAACATAAATTAGGGAATCAGGCATCTTTGAGTAAAAATATTCTATATGATAAAGAAAACAGATTTGAAGTAATAGAAAAAGGAATTAATAATATATATCCTGTTGTTTGTTATATTAAAGACAAAAGAGTAACCGATTGGTGTTATGTTTCTCCTGAACAAAAAGTAGATGTTATAGGAGAAATAAAAAAGAAGTTGGACTCTAAACCTGCTAACACAATAAAGTTGTGTGATTATCTGGCTGATAAAGAAAACAAAGATATAACTTTAAGTTCTGTTGTTAAGCGATTAGAGTATGTCCCTTTAAAGACACCTAAAGATTTACCTGTAGATATATTACTGTCTGTAAAAATTTCGGATGATTATATTTTCGTGCTTGACAGATTACAACGCTTGTTTAGATTTGATAAAGATGGGAACTTCTTGAATTTAATAGGAAAGAAAGGTGAAGGGCCGAAAGAATACCTGGGTGTCGTTAATTTTGATATTGATGATAAAAAAGGTGTTGTATATATGCTGGATATCTATAGACATGAAATAAAGGAATATAGTATGTCTGGTAATTACATAAGTAGTATTAAAGTACCTAATGAAATTGTTGATGTGACATTCAAAAGTGACTCTTGTTTTATTGGTTATCAGCCGTGGTATATGTCTGATGACAATGTTGATAGACTGATTCTTTTCGATAAGAATTCAGATTATATAAAAACATTCACATTGAATAAATTTGAAAAAAAAGATGATATAAAGATAGATCTATTCCGCATGGCCGAATTTTATAATTCAATTGGAAAATCTTATATAAAAGTTCCTTTTGATAATACAACCTATATCATATCTGAAAACAATCATATTCACAAGGATTTTTGTATAGAGCAAGGAGACCATTTATTACCTAAGGACATAGCTGTAAATACCGAATTATATAATAAGAATCTGGATTCTCAGTATTTATTTGAACTTAATGCAAGACGTCTAGAAAATTGGGTTTATATGTCTTATTTTTATAATAAGGAACATAATCGTGTCATATATGATCTTAATTCAAAGTCTTTTTATACTGTTTCGAAAGGGCGGGATTTGAAGGGTATAACCAATGATATAGACAATGGCGCTTCATTCTGGCCTTCATGGGTTGATTCTGGTGTAGCTATAGGCAGTATTGACATTGAAAGTCTTGAAGGTAATTTTCCTAGTGAAGTAAATGAAAAATATCAAAGGTTTAAAATGTACGATAATCCTGTTTTACAAATAGCATATTATTGATTTGATTGAAAATTAATATTCTAAAATATTATCCTGTACAAGGTACAATATTACTTCTATTTATGAATGGAATAACTAACTGATGTCATTGCGCCTCGACCTGTAGATGCCTGACTAAAGAATATATATATTGATTTTGGTTTGAGAGATAGAGAGGTATTTAGTGGATTACTGTTAGGGGGGAGGATCCTTATATGAAATTTCAGATAAGTAAGTCATAAAATTTAATTTATACTTAGCCGCATGTGCAAAATTGATATACAGTTCAGATCCTATAGCTGCCAATGCTCTGTTAGTAGCGTTAACCAGAGAATCTGTGGTAAGGTAATCTGCAGGTCAGAGCCATTTCCCCTTGAGTTTCTGCCACAGAGTTTCAACAATATTAAATGTGGGAAATAGGAAGCAGAAATAATAGAAAAAGTCCGCATTTTTCCCATATATGCCTGAATTTGGCATACATCTTCTGCAATGGATACCTACGTTGTTCAAATACTTCAAAAAGTATTCTTTTTGATATTTAAAGAGAGAAGGTTCAGAAAATCAGTTACTTTATCGTGATGCTTTGGCTTGTAGAAAAAGTTTTCATAACGCTTGTTTCGGTCTATTATACCGAAGATATAGAGTTTGTATCCTCTTTGATAAATAAAAGATACTTTGATAAATAAAAGATACTTTCGCAGCAAAATGACCGAACACTGTGGAAGCAAAAAGAAAGAATAGACTTGTGTCCCAGTTTACTTTCTTATTTAATATAGGAATAAATTGATTTAATGGAAATAAAATAATGAAGAGATGGTTTGATATAATAACAAATATTGCCTTTGTATGTATATGCTTGTTCTTACTATGGATTCTGGCATTGGTGTTTGTGTTTGCATCATTCCGGATACCAAGTGAATCTATGTCACCGGAACTCAGGGAAGGAGATTACATACTGGTATGGAAACCAATAGTAGGAGCGCGTCTGTTCAATTTGAGTAGGTTACTCAATCATGAACAGACAGGAATATACCGTCTGCCAGGATTTAGGAAGATAAAGCGAAATGATGTTGTGGTATTTAATTTCCCATATCCCAACGATCGAAGCCGAATAGAGATGCATATAATGAAGTATTATATCAAACGGTGTATTGGACTACCTGGAGATACTGTTTCCATAAGTAACGGTATGTTTAAAATTAAAGGTGTTGATATACCTTTGGGAAATATTACTTCACAGAAGCGCATAGGATTGATGCGTTCAGAGGATTTACCAGAGATGGTTTACAAGTGTTTTCCATACGACTCCTTGATAGATTGGAACATAAAGGAGTTCGGACCTCTGTTTGTACCTAGCGAAGGTGATATAGTAAAGATGGATCGTATTGGTGGCGTATTATACCGAAAACTTATTGAATGGGAACAAGAAAAGAAGATGAATGTAAAGGGAGATACAGTACTGCTGAACGACAGTGTGATAACTTCTTACCAGTTCCGTAAGAACTATTATTTCGTGGCGGGAGACCATGGGGAGAACTCACAGGATTCACGTTACTGGGGCCTGCTTCCGGAGGAGTATATAGTTGGAGTGGCTTCGAGGATATGGAAATCGGAGGACAGCTATACTGGCGATATTTGCTGGGACAGGGTATGGAAGAAGATTGAATAGAAAGGAACATGAAACTTTTTTTTGAGCGGGCTATGCATAATATGAGTGTTGGACTAAGGAAATGGTTATACAGAGTCATGCCGT
>JAXEBI010000087.1:0-56730 GCA_034094155.1 Phocaeicola sp. | reverse complement strand
TGCATCAAAATGTTTGCAAAACTCGTCTATAATACAAAATAATTCTGTAACTTTGTAATCGGTAGTCATATTAAATATTTTTGTAACTAATTGATTTTCACCTATAAAGGTACAAAATATTTATGAGACTACCAACTTTTTTATGAACTATTTCTTATCCCGAACTGGGGTAAAATTATGGTAAAACTCTATTATTCCTTTTTCTGTAGAAATAACACAAGGAAGCATTGGAGATACTAAAATATTTTTTTTTGTTCCACTGTTAATAATATAAGAAAAAAGTATTAGATCTTCCCCTCCATCTAAAACATTTTTATTAATGCTATTATTAACCAGAAAATCATCCGAATCAACAAACATTATAAACTCACCGCAAGAATTATCCAATCCCAAATTTCTAGCAGAACTTACTCCGCCATTTTCTTTATGAATTACTTTTATTCGTGAATTATTATCTGCATATTCATCACAAATCTGTGCTGATTGATCTATACTACCGTCATCAACCAAAAGTAATTCCCAATCGGTAAATTTCTGATTTATAATACTGTCTATACACTTTCTAAGAGTAGATTCAGCATTATATACAGGAATAATTATAGATATTAGTGGTTTCATTCTTTATAAAAAATTTGTTCTCAATAAAATTGATTATTTCTATAAAAGAGCAATTTATAATCAAACATTTTTTGTAAAGACAACTTTATCGACTTTTTTTCAACAGATAAAATAAAATTGTCCACAAGAATAAATTTTAGTTTAACATTTGGAGTTATAAAGACACGGCAGAAAGTCTCCTTGTAACAGTCTTTTATATTAAGTATGCATTCGAACAAGTGTCTTAAGTAATCCCAAGGGTCTACGTTATTAAACTTGTAACTTTCTATCAGCGAGAAAATGAATGCTAAGTATTTTTCAACAGTCTTACTACTATGTTCATACAGTTCTTAAGAAGCAGTTTTTTAGGTTTCATCCTTTGTTCGTAAAAATCGTTAGATATATCGGTTGAACTATTCTGGAGAATATTTCTTAAGAAACTCCATTGGATTAACGTATAGATAGTAGCCTTCTTCATCAATCCGTTTACCGTTGCTTTCGTGTATCCAAGTAGCATAATCACTTTGTGATGTATTCACTCTACAAAGTGACTGGTCTGTTTTTTTCTTATACCGTTAATCTCCTCTTGGTAGAGTTCCATTGTACTGAAGAATCATAGTTTTTAAAATATCTCATTAATAAATTCTTTTATATCTATTACAATTCTGTCTGTTCAAAGGCAAGCAGAGATTATATTTATACAAAGCATAAGGGCTAACAGTTTGCGGGAAAAAGGAACCTCCAATATTTTTCAGCAGATATTCAATCATGCATACGAAAGTGCCGTTGGAGACTTTACTCTTGCTACCTTGTAAACATGCACCATATTATGAGCACTTACATGTTGTATGACTCTGTATTCCCATAAATCATTCATACCGTTACAGTTCATAAACAATTCTCCTTCGGGAAGAGTGTTATAATCGTCAACTTCATGTATAACTATCTTGTCAACTTTCAATTTATCTTCTCATCATGTGGAGAAGTCTCCTTTTTCTTGAAGATTTATTGTCCTATACTGATTGTGAGCCATTGGAAAAAATATTACTGCCGGTTTCGTTACCATTTATATTGTTATCACCGTACTTTATGTATGAACCGTCATACTCGGACTTATAAATCGCATACTTATCAATGTTATGGTTGTTCAGCAGCCTTCTTTGCTCGGAAGTACGGCCAAATCAGTGTTTCATGCTATCCTCAAGCTGAAATATAGAATTTGTGATCTCGTTTGTAAACATCCTGTTCAACTTGTCTTTTCCTCCTACTATTTTCTCATAAACTCCATTTCCGCCCTGTAACGTTCAACCGTAGTTGACTTTTTTTCGATGATATCTTTGAGGCCATATATGGTATCAATCAGTGCCTTAGAGTTCTCCTTATTAGATTATTCAATGAAATTTGGCAACCTTTAGTGTTCAACCTAAACAGTCATGCATTACTTCTCACTCTATAGTTAGTGACGCAGCCACTTCATGAACTTGTCGTAATTTACTCCATATTCAGTATAATACTCTCGAAAACCCTTAAACTGATAAAGGTCATATCACTGATAGTTTACTTTTTCTTTTACCATAATCATTGTTGTTAAAAGTTATAGTGCAAAGTTATGTCCGCTTGATGATATTTGCCAAAACTGGAAATAGAATAGATACATTACACTGACTATAATAATTTTAATTTTTACCTTAATAACATACAATTAAAATAAATGAAATCAAAGATTACATCTTAATATAGATTCATATTTTGGTGTTAAATCAAAAGGTGCAGCTTTTAACAATTCTTTTTGAATTAATTTAATATTTTTAATAGGCAAAGAGAATTTTTTGAATTCAAAAAACAATTGTTCCCAAAGGCCTTGTTGTAAAAAATTATCACTATCACTTATACCTTTATATATAGGTATATCTACAGAAGAAAAATAATCATAAAATTTAAATCCATCAGTATCTATATAACCATGTTTTATCCATAGTGCTGGAATACCATAAGCATGAGATAGTATTATACCATGCAAAGAAGTCGACAAAATATGCTTACACAACGTCAATTCTCTTATAAACTGCTCAATATTATCTGTTCTTAAATCAAGGACCTTATATTTATTTCCATAAGTTGTTTTAAAATATTCAACTTCCGACCAATGTGGAATAATAGCTATATCATAAATTTTATCTTTTACAGAAGGTATCATCAATGGCAAAAGCAAAGCAGGATCTCCAAAAACATTACATCCTTTAAAACCTTGTTCTATCAGTTTATTATTTGTTAACTTACCTCTTACAGCAAAGACCTTTCCACCGCGAAATTTTTCATTGTAGTTCATAAAACCACTACCCCATACAACAGATTTTTTATTACCAAGAGAAAGAATAGAGCCTACAGCTAATAAATTTTTCTCATAAAAAAATAAGGTTTCTAAAAGGTCTTTTCTCTTAAGTTTTCCTTTTATATAATTAAAAACAAGTTTTAATTGACCCTTTCTTCCTGAAGTATATAAACTTCTATACTTTACTGATAGCCCAGATAATTCTTTTATTATAAAAGGACTTAAACAATCCCCCAAATTTAATCCATTCCAATATACCAGTTTTATGTATTTCATTTTCTAAGTAACTATTAAAAAGTAATTATTTTACAAATAAATTTGTACAGAATATGTAAAAGCTAGACAAACTTTACAATATATGTATTTCTCAGCATCAGCCACAGACTATAATAAACCTTCATTATCTGACTCCATAGAGATGCAATCCTTAGGACAAAACTTACACATGCTATACAGCTGCAACACTTTGACTTTTCAAATTTCTTAATCAGAGTCGTAATTTTTTGCACACTAAAGATAACTTTTCAGATATAAAAACTCGTTCTGAAGACGAACATCCCAAATTATATATCGAGATTATTGCACATAGAAGACTTAAGGGTATAAGTATGAACATCCTGCTCCAACCATCTTTCATAATTAAACTTACTATAACTGGAATAAAAGAGGCTATTACAACAACCTTCAAAACATTCAATGAAACATTTTTTAAATATACCGACATGGAAAACTTATTTACCATACGACGTAGAAATATAAGTCTTAAAATAAAACAACTCAATGCAACAACTATAGCCACAAAATATACACTTAAAGGACTGAATTCTAATTTTAAACAAATATAAGAGAATGGGAAATTCATCATAAGCATTCCACCTACTGCTATTTGATAATTTTTTATCCTTCCTGTTGCCAACTGTAAGTTTATCAGTGTGTTTGACAATATATCAATGGCACTAACAACTAAGACCAATCGGACAAAACTTATAGTATATTCCGGATAAGAGCCAAGCCAGAGATTTAATATAAATTCTGTTTCCAACATGACCGGAAGAATGAATATGAACATGATATAGAATGAGAAACGTGACCCGCGTTCTATAAGGCTGTTCATATAATCATAATCTCCTGATGCATAAGATTTTGTAATTTGAGGATTAAGTGCTATCATGAAATTGCTTGCAAATGATGAAATTGCATTGTTTACAGTAGAAGCAATTCCTCTTGCAGCATTTAATACCGGACCAAAAAAGATATTCAGCAATATATTTACACCCTGGTCTTTAAGTAAACATGCAGTACAGCCTATAAAATTCCATGTAGCAAAAGAACTCATCTCACGAAAGCACTCTTTACTAAAATATTTAATGTCTTTACATTCTGCAAAATGGGTTCGACAAAACCACATATAAAAAATTTGTATGGAAATACTTATCAGTACAAGTAAAGATGAATAAACTATAAGACGGTCATGTACACATGAAGAGTAGGCTATAAATAATACAGCAAGCAAACGTAATATAATATCTAAAATACCAATATATGCAAATATATCCATCCGCTCATGTGAAATTATAGAGGCATTAAACGGTACGCTTAACAAAGCGAATACAAACGATATTATTGATGCATGAAATACCCAGTTTGCGGCATATATTCTTTCAGGAGGAATTGTCAGACGTGTATTAAGGAACCATAATCCAAATGATTCTGACAATAAGACTATGATTACAGCTAATGATATATGTATATATAATGAAGTGGAAAAAACTTTTTTGAGTTTTTCTACATCCCTGCGACCTAATTCGAATGTAAGAAAACGGCTCGTAGCAGATGATAATGATGATGAAATCATTGAAAACATTGCAACAAATCCACCCACAACATTGTATATACCGTAATCCTCAACTCCAAGTGCCTGAAGTATAACTCGTGATGTATATAATGAAACAAGCATTCCAAACATCATGCGTATATATAGCATTAGAGTGTTTTTGGCTATTCTCTTAGTATTTTCGCGTTGTTCAGTCATTTTTCTCGAAACTTTCTTTTGTTATATCACCTATAGCTACGGTTATTCCTCCCAATGAGGTTATCAGACATCTGTCGCGCGAAACTCTAACAATATATCCTTTCACTCCGGACAGTACTCCGGATGTTATTTCTACCATTTCGTGACCTGTGGAATAATAGTCCAATGGTTTGGACATTATTCTTATTCTGTTGGGAGATAAACGGGATATACTCATAAATCTTTGCATTTCCGAATCCGGTATTCTTGCAGGTTGTTTTGTGCTCTGATCTTTTACAAGAAATATTCCGGGACAGTTTTCATTTAAGAAGGAATGTATTTTTGATAATTTTCCCTGTATAAACACCAGACCGGATATGGTAGGTTTTTCCAATGACTTTACCTTGCCTTTTTCTTTAAAGAATACAGTGCTGGTGTGTATAAATACGGTGAAATGTTGTTCTAACTTTGAAATGATATTGTTCACTTTGGTGTGATGGGCCATGATATAAGACCATGAGTTCTCCGATTCATCGGAGCATATCTTTACTTCCGCATCACTTTTCATATTCTGTGACACGTTACCGTTTTCACTCTTTTGAGTTTTAGAAGGAGTTTCAGAACTATCCAGTGACATAGAGACTCTATCTAATTTATATCCTGTACTGCATCATTTTCCCTGGAGTAATATGCAGTTAATAATGGTACAGTTTTCATAATTGTCGAACCAAAAAATGATTATTATCTGAAATTTCTGTACAAAGATAGCAAATGTAATTTCTACCGCTCCCATTTTCATTTATAAAAATCGTATCTGAATTGCTTTTTATACGAAAAGACAAAAAAAAGGCCGGTTATCTCACGACAACCGGCCTTAGATTTTTTTTCATAAGGGGAAACACTATCTAAAATCTTTCAGTTCTTCCTGCAATTTTTGTCTTGTAAAGAAGATACGGCTCTTTACTGTGCCTAACGGTAAATTCATCTTCTCGGCTATTTCGCGGTATTTGAATCCTGCCACATACATAGAGAATGGCTTGCGGTATTCTTCGGGAAGTGAGTTTACTATACGGCGCATTTCCTTAAGGTCGTATGCTCCTTCAGTTGAGTCGCCTTCAAGATCAAAGCCCTTATTTATAAAATATGAATTTTCAGTCTTGTCTACGTATACGTTATCTCTTACAGTTTTTCTGTAATTGTTGATAAAGATATTACGCATTATAGTATATATCCAGCCTTTGAAGTTGGTTTCTTCTGTATATTTTTCTTCGTTGTCAAGAGCCTTAAGTGAAGTCTCCTGAAGAAGGTCATTCGCATCTTCATAATCGGAAGTCAACTTAAGTGCAAAACTTAATAGTTCCGACTGCGCATTAAGTAGATTCTGTTTGAAAATCGCTGTTTTCATATTTTTGAATGTTTGTTTTCAGTTATACATTGTTTGGTTTTGACACTGCAAAATTACGCACTAATCATAAACGTAATGGTCCGAAAACAGACATTCAATAGGGTAAAAACAGCCTTGTAACGGTTTTTACCCCCTATTTTGACAGTTTACAGGGGGTATTGGTAGCTTTTCAAGGATTTTCAGTCGAGTTTTTTCCAACTTTTATATGGATGCTTCATAAGGAATGAATTGTAGTATTTCACTATTCCGGTCACTTCCTCACCAATAAACCGGGGTTTCCTGAATTCTTCATCAGGACTGTTCAGTTCGATTTCGGCTACTACCAGACCTTCGTTCTCTCCGTAGAATTCGTCTACCTCATAAGTGTGGGGGCCGCACTTTACAAGGTATCTTGTCTTGTCTATCATCCCGGGTTCGCAAAGAAGCATCAGCTCCTCGGCTTCGTTAAGCGGAATCTCGTGCTCCCATTCATAACGGCTAAGTCCGTTGTCGGACGATGCTCCCTTTATGGTGAGGTAGCCTTTGTCATCCCGGATTCTTACTCTTACTGTCCTGCCTCTTCCGCTGCATATATATCCCTGCTTTATTCTGGATGATGAATATGACATGTGTTTATATGAACCGTCCTTTACAAGGAACTTTCGTTCTATTTCCTGCGACATGATTCTAATATTTAAACGCAAAAGCTGCCGCCATGGTTTACCCACGGGCAGCAGCTTTTATATTCTTTAATCTTCTTTTTCATTATTATAAACAGGTTAAGAAGCCAGACCGTATCCTACGGCAATAAGTATTCCTATCAATATTAAGAATATGCATAGCATCTTGAATACTCTGTTGGCCTTTTCTTCTTCCCGCTTGTTGTAATTCTCCTTTTTAATGTTATGTTTCTTACTCATAGCTTTTAAGTTTATTTGGTTATTTTGTAATTTTAGTTTATTCGTGTACCAAAATTACAACTTAATTGCATAAATGCAAAACATAACTTAAAAAAATCAGTTTTCACTGTCGGAGAATTCCATAAGGTATGCTTTTATGAAGCCGTCTATCTTTCCGTCCATCACTCCGTTTACGTCGGATGTCTGGAAATTAGTGCGGTGGTCTTTTACTCTTCGGTCATCGAATACGTAACTTCTGATCTGTGATCCCCACTCTATCTTTTTCTTTCCGGCTTCTACCTTTGCCTGCTCTTCCATACGGTGCTGCAGCTCTTTGTCGTAAAGAATTGAGCGCAACTGACGCAATGCGTTTTCCTTGTTCTTTGGCTGGTCGCGGGTTTCGGTATTTTCAATCAGGATTTCTTCTTCCTCACCTGTGTATGGGTCTTTGTACTGGTAGCGCAAACGTACTCCGGATTCTACCTTGTTTACGTTCTGACCTCCTGCACCGCCGCTTCGGAATGTATCCCACGACATGCGTGCCGGCTCAATGGTTACTTCTATGGAGTCGTCTACCAAAGGTGTTACGAATACCGAAGCAAATGATGTCATTCGCTTGCCCTGGGCATTGTATGGTGATACGCGGACCAGACGGTGTACTCCGTTTTCGCCTTTCAGATATCCGTAGGCGTATGGGCCTTCGATGTTCATTGTTACGGTCTTTATTCCGGCTTCGTCGCCTTCCTGAAGATTGGCTATAGACAACTTGTATCCGTTGCTTTCGGCCCATCTCATGTACATACGCATAAGCATTGACGACCAGTCCTGACTTTCGGTACCTCCTGCTCCTGAGTTGATTTTAAGAACGCAGTCCATCTGGTCGGCTTCGGAACGAAGCATGTTTTTAAGCTCGAGCTCTTCTACTGCTACCTGGGCTTTTGAATAGGCCTCATCTACTTCCTGCTCTGTTACGAGCTCGTCTTTAAAGAAGTCGAAAGCAAGTTCGAGTTCGTCAACCAGTGTCTTCACCTCTTTGTATCCGTCTATCCACGACTGAAGTCCTTTCACTTTCTTCATCTGGACTTCTGCTTTCTTGGCATCGTCCCAAAAGCCGGGTGCCTGGGTACGGAGCTGTTCTTCTTCTACCTGCACCAGCTTGTTTTCTATATCCAGATAGCGGTAAAGCGCTTCTGTACGTTCTTTCAAATCTTTAAGTTGTTCTATTGTTATCATCTTGTAATCTTTTTGAGGGCACAAAGTTAGCTAAAATTCACGACTTCACAAAGTTAATAGTCAAAGTTACCTTAAAATAACATTTGGCTGTTTGCTACTTTGGGTATCCTACTCTTCGTACATTTTCTCTATCTGCTCGGCGTAGTTTTTCATCAGCACCGGACGCTTTATTTTCAAGGTATTGGTGAGTTCTCCTTTTTCCATACTGAAAGGTTCGGGCAGAAGGGTGAACTTCTTTATCTGTTCGTAGTGGGCAAATTCCTGCTGGAGGGTGTCTATGCGCATTCTGAACAGTTCCTGTATTTCCGGCTTTTCAAGCAGGTCTTTTCTGTCGGTGTACTGTATTCCCTTGCTCTGGGCGTATGCTTCAACCTGTGTGTATTCGGGCACAATAAGGGCTGAAACGTATTTGCGCTGGTCGGCTATGATTGATATCTGGTCTATATATCTGTCTACCACGAGCTTGGTTTCAATGGCCTGTGGGGCTATGTATTTTCCGTTGGATGTCTTGAACAGGTCTTTTATACGGTCTGTGAGGTACAGGCGGCCGTCTTTCATATATCCTGCGTCGCCGGTACGGAACCATCCGTCTTCGGTAAATGCCTGTTTTGTAACGGCTTCTTTCTTATAGTAGCCTTTGGTTATGGTTTCTCCCTTGAGCTGGATTTCGTTGTTCTCGCCTATGCGGAGCTGCAAGCCTGGAAGTACTCGTCCTACTGAACCTACACAATAGTCGTCTATCCACTCACAGGTAACTGTGGCTGTGGTTTCTGTCAGTCCGTATCCGGCTACCATGTTTATGCCTACTGAGTGTACAAATTCTTCTACCTTAGGTGGTATGGCTGCACCTGCTGTAGGGAAGAAATTGCCGTTTTCTATACCAATGGTCTTCTTAAGTACGCTGAATATGGTCTTCTCGTAGAACTTATATTTCATTTTCAGCAGTGAAGAAGGTGTCTTGCCTTTCATCAGACAGTCTATATTGTACTCTTTTCCCACTTTAAGGGCATCGAGCATAAGCATCTTCTTTACTCCTGTGGTTTCATTTATCTTTTCCATTACTCCGGCGTATACCTTTTCCCAGAAACGTGGCACACTGCACATGGCTGTAGGCCTGATTTCTTTTATTGTTTTCTGGATATCTACCGGACGGAGGTTGATGCACAGAGTGGCTCCCATATCGAGACAGAGGTATGACCATGCTCTCTCAAATATATGAGTGAAAGGCAGGAAGTTCATTATAACATCATTCTCGCCCAATGTCTTGAGACGTCCGTAGTGGGCCTTTATGCCGGCCTCGAAACAGGAGTGGTGAAGCATTACGCCTTTCGACTCGCCTGTGGTACCCGATGTATAGAGGATATTGGCAAGGTCCTCCTTCGAAGAGGCTTCGGTACGTCTTTCCACTTCGGCCTGGTATTCTTCATTTTCTCCGAGCTTGAGAAAATCGCTGAAATAGATGGAATTTGTGTCTTCGGGCAGGCGTTTTACACTCGGATCGAAAATCACAATCTGTTTTAGTGTCTTGCAAAGTCCCTGTACTCTTCTTGCCACTTCATACTGGTACTGTTCGCCCACAAAAAGGTATCTTATTGATGCATCCTGTATGATGTAATGTACCTGTGACTCAGAGCTTGTAGCGTATAGTGGTATGGTAACCACTCTTGTAGCATATGCACCGAAATCCACATAAAGACATTCGGGCATGTTCTGTGAGAACACGCCTATATTTTCCTGTTCTTCCACACCCATTGCTACCAATGCGCGTGAAACGCGTTTCACCTTATCCGCAAACTTATTCCAAGATACAGATATCCATGCCGGCACGGAGTAGTCGCGGTATTTTAGCGCAACTCTTTCGCCGTATTTCTTTGCCTGACGGAATATAAGATCCGACAATAAAGATTTACTCATTTTGATATATGTTAAAAATTATGTAGGCAAAGTTAGTTATTTTTTCCTATTTTCTATATAAGTGTTACACAATATATTGAAAATAAGACTATCTTTGTAGTACGAAAAATTTGAAAAACTGAGAAAATTTAGGATTTTATGATGACAGATACAAGTTTTTATTCATCCGAAGCTATTACCTTGCTTCAGGCGTTGATAGGGATTCCTTCGATAAGCAGAGAAGAGGATGCCGCCGCCGATTTTCTACAGAATTATATTGAGGAAAGCGGTATCATGACCGGACGAAAGGGAAATAATGTGTGGTGCATTAGCCCGATGTTCGACACTTCGAAGCCTACTATCCTGCTGAACTCGCATATTGATACTGTGAAACCTGTTGCAGGATGGCGCAAGCAGCCTTTCACTCCCAAAATCGACAACGGTAAATTATTCGGCCTTGGCAGTAATGATGCGGGAGCATCATTGGTTTCACTTTTCCAGGTTTATCGTCATCTGAGTGCCACCGAACAGAAGTATAATCTTATCTTTCTTGCTTCGTGTGAAGAGGAGGTTTCGGGAAAGAATGGTATTGAAAGTGTTTTGGGGCAGTTCCCTCCTATTGCTCTCGGTATTGTGGGTGAACCTACTGAAATGAATCCGGCCATTGCGGAAAAGGGACTTATGGTTCTTGATGTTACTGCTTACGGTCGCTCGGGACATGCCGCACGCGAAGAGGGTGATAATGCTATCTATAAGATTCTTCCTGATATTGAATGGTTCCGTACTCATAAATTCGAGAAGGAATCGCCGCTGCTCGGCCCTGTAAAGATGAGTGTGACACAGATTAATGCGGGTACTCAGCATAATGTTATTCCGGATACATGCAGCATGGTGGTGGATATTCGTTCCAACGAGTGTTATTCCAATGAGGAACTTTTTGAGGAGATAAAGAAAAATATCAAAAGTGAAGTAAGGGCGCGTTCTTTCCGCTTGAACTCGTCGAGCATTCCTGCAAACCATCCTATTGTGAAACGTGCTGTTGAGCTCGGAAAGATTCCGTTCGGCTCGCCTACTTTGTCCGATCAGGCTTTGATGCCTTTCCCTTCGCTTAAGATGGGACCGGGCAAGTCTTCACGCTCGCATACTGCCGATGAATATATCATGCTTCATGAAATTGATGAAGCTATTGGCCTATATATTAAGCTTTTAGATGGGCTTGTTTTATAGCCGATATAAAAAATGTTAAAATCACAATTTATTTTATGTCATTATTTGGTCTTAATATCAAATATACATATATTCGCATCGTGATTTTTTTCATAGTATTAGATTTAAGGTTAACAAGGTACGGGGGCAAGGCGTTGCCCCTTTTTTTATGTCCGTATTCTAGGACTATTCCCGGTCGGGAAGTGTATATACAGGAAATGAATCATCGCGGTTTATATGGATGATTTTTCCTTCGTCTTTCATTCTCCTTATATGTTTGTAGGCTTTATATTTAGTTATGTGAAGTATATTCTGTATTATGCTGCGTGTTATGAATCCGTTTTCATTTATATAACCGGTTATTATCTTGTCTGCTGTATGGTTTTCTTCCTGTTGGTTCATTGGTGGTGCCTGCGATGACAGCGAACGTACATACGAGAATCTTGCCTTGCGACGCAAACGGCCGAGGAGTTGTTTCTCGGGACGGAATGATATATTTTTTACCGTTATCTGTGAGTTTACCGCTTCAGTGTCATCAGATATCGGTGTGTCCGATTTCAGTGTTACGGAGAATATTCCAAGTTCTTTGATGTGTACGGAGTATCCCTGCAACAAGTAATCAAGCATTTTCTCGGCCATGGCGGTGAAGACCAGCTGTATATCGCCTCTTGTGGCTGTGCAGCACATGCTTATGTCTTCTTCTATTGCCTTGGATGACTGGGTTCCGAATTGTTTTACTCTTGGATGGTAATGGCTTTCGTTTTTGCCTACTTTCAGATTTTTTAATAATTCATACTGTATCATGGTCTTATAGTTTTAATTATACGGTACAAAGGTATATATAGCCGACTGCGCTCAGTCGGGTTTTGTACACTATGGTCCTGATTGATGTTTTCGTTTATAGAATATTAACAGTAAATGTGTCCTGCATCCGGTTTGGGTTTACCATTATAATAGAAAGGGCTTCCGACTTAAGTCGTACGGGCGTACCATTCTAATGATACGGGTGTACGACTTAAGTCGGAAGCCCTTGATTTTGTTACTAATATTATTTTAGTACCTTATATTATTTTTTAAATCATATCAGAATCCTATCCACACTTCGGGGTTGAGTTTTTCTGTCTCCTTTCGCAACTGGAAATGGAGTACGGCATTTCCTTCGGCATCAGAATGTATCTGGCCTATCACATCGCGGGTCTTGAGCCGGCTGCCTTGTTTTACTATTACCGATTCGAGATTACAGTATACTGATATGTAGCTGCCGTGACGTACAAGTACGTTGGCTAATCCTCCATACTGGAATACGGCTGTTACCTCTCCATCGAATATTACTCTTGCCATGGCTCCTGCCTTGGCGCGTATATCGATACCCTTATTGTCGAGACGTACGTTACGGAGACCGCTTACCTGATATTGTCCGTATCGGCTCACTACTACCGACGGACCTGTTACAGGCACCGGCAGACGTCCTTTATTGCGCTCGAATACCGACGACAGTCTGCGGTCGGAAGCGTCTTTATTGTATGCTTCCATTTTCTCCGGCTTTGAGGTATTTACCGGTGCTGAAGCAGTTACAGAAGCTGTATTCTCTTCTTTCTTATTACCTGATACAAGATTTCTGTTGTCTGTATTTTCCCTGCTGTTTTTGTTTACCGCAGATTCTGACCTGCGCTTTGCCTCAGCCAGCAGACGCTTTTCCTCTGCTTTCCTGCGCTCCTCAGCCTTTCGTCTTTCTTCCGCTTCCTTGCGGCGGCGTTCTTCTTCACGTTTTCGGGCTGCTTCTATCTCAATAGCTATGAGACGGTCTATTTCTGCATTGAGCAAATCGGCAGCCTGACGCTGCTTGTTGAGTTCATTACGTATCTGTATCTGCTTGTTCTGCATTGAAGCCACCAAGTTACGTCTTTCTGTTTCCTGTGCTTCAAGCTTCTTCTTTTCTTCTTCATGTTGTTCCAGAAGAGTCAGTTTGGCTTTATAGGCCTGTTGTGAAGTTTTTTTCTTTTCTTCCACTTTTCTCATGGTTTCCTTCACCTGCTCTCCTCTAAGACGCTGGAACTGTGCGTACTGCCTTACATATCTGAGGCGTCTGTACATCTGTCCGAAATTCTCGGCCGATAATATAAACATCAGTTTCTCCTGGATACTCGAATTGGTCCGCATCATTCTAAGGCTGTGTGCGTAACGCTCGCGTTTTTGTTTCAGTTCCTTATCAAGCGCGGCCATTTCGTTTTCAAGGCGTTTTATTTCAAGTTCTACGCTTTTTGCATCTTTCTGCAAGGTTTCAAGATATCGTTTTCTTTCTTCAATCTGTCCTGTGATAAGTGCGAGATTTGAGAGCTGGCTTTTTACGTCCTTACCGGTAGATTTCAGCAAGGTTTCGGATTCTGATATCTTCTTGTGTAGTTCTTTCCTCTCTTTTTCAAGCTGTTGTATCTTTGGGGTAGTCTGTGCCTGCAATCTGCCTGAGAAAAGCAGAACAAGACAGGATGTGATAAGAATAAATAATCGGATAGCACTGTCACTGCATATATTATTTGATTTTGATATAGTCATATAAATATTTTATATATAATGATATATGCAGCAAAGATACGTAATTAAAGACATATACCAAAACAAAGCATTTGTTTGTTTCATAATTTATGATTTTGTATCTTTGTTGCAATTAACATATTGGTAATTACTATATTTTTATGCCATGAAGTACCCTATAGGAATACAGAGTTTCGAAAATATAATAGAAAACGGTTATGTATATGTAGACAAAACGGACTTGGTTTATTCTCTTGCAAATGAAGGGAAGATTTATTTTTTAAGCCGTCCACGCCGTTTTGGTAAGAGTCTGCTTGTTTCAACTCTAAAAAATTATTTTCTTGGGAGAAAAGATTTATTTAAGGGTCTGAAAATAGAGGATATGGAAAAGAGCTGGTTTGTATATCCTGTATTCCATATTGACTTCAACGGCGGTGAATATACTCTTGCCGGGGCATTAAGAAGTGCAATTACAAGTTATATCAAAAATTGGGAAAAAGAATATGAAATAGAAAACGGGGATCAGGAAGAAAATTTAGGATTCCGTTTCAAGAACATTATTGAAGCAGCTCATAAGAGACATGGCAGACGCGCTGTTGTCCTCATAGATGAATATGACAAACCCATACTTGACGTCCTTGATATAAACAAGGAACTTGAAGAAGAGCACAGAAACATTCTGAAAGGCTTTTATTCAACATTTAAGGCTGCAGATGAGCACCTTCAGTTTGTATTTCTTACCGGAGTTACAAAATTCTCTCAGGTAAGTGTTTTCAGCGGATTTAACCAGCCTTTCGATATAAGCATGTTTGATAAATATGACACTTTATGCGGAATATCACAAGATGAAATTGATGAATATTTTAGTGAGCCGATTGAAGAGATGTCAAGAAAATACAAATGTTCTTATATTGAAATGAGAAATATTCTTAAATCTCAATATGACGGATATCATTTCAGTGAGTCTATGAACGATATCTATAATCCGTTTAGTCTGTTAAGTGCTTTTGCTACAAAAAAAATAAGTGATTACTGGTTTGGCAGTGGAACACCTTCTTACCTGATTCGCCTTCTGTCGCATACGAATGAAAATATTAACGAAATTACAGGTAAATATTACAGGCAGGAAGAGTTTGTAGACTATAAAGCTGATATTGAAAAGCCTTTGCCAATGATTTATCAGAGCGGTTATCTTACAATTAAGGGTTATGAAATGTTTGGTAACCGATTCTTGCTTGACTTTCCCAACAATGAAGTCAAGAACGGGTTTCTTACAATGATTGCCACATCTTATTTTCAAACTAATGAAAGAATGACAGGATGGGTTTTTGATGTTATCAATACGATTAAAACTGGGGATATTGAAAAGACAGGTGAACTTTTTTCTTCTTTTCTTTCAAGTATTCCATATACCATGAGGAGGAAGAAGGATGAAAGAGAAAAGGAAAGATATTTTCAATATACATTCTATTTACTTATGCGGCTCATAAGTGTCTATACTATTTACATAGAAAAAGTACAAAGTCGTGGCAGAGTAGACTGTATTATAGAAACTTCGGATTATATATATATTTTTGAATTTAAACTTGACGGCACTGCTGATGAAGCTTTACGACAAATAGAAGAAAAAGGGTATGCTCTTGAATATAAATCCGACAAAAGAAAGATTTATAAAATTGGAGCTGTATTTTCTTCTTGTAAAGGAACTATAGAAGAGTGGAAAGTAATTTAGAAGTAATCATCTCACTCACATTATCAAATGATTACTTCTTATCTGTCGCAAGCATCCTAAGTGCCTCAAGTAGAGTTATTTCCTTGTACTTAGAAGATAACTGTGTGGTAGATTCCCAGTCGGAATCTGTACCTAAGCGTGAAAGATCAAGCTGAAGGGAATATGGTTTGTCGGCACCGATAACAGAGAGTTTTATTCTCTGCGGAAAGATGTCGCTGCCATGGGCAGACTTAAGTGCAGAAAAATCGGTATATGTACAGCGAAGAGCATAAGGTGAATTCTTTACTGAAATACTTGTCTCTTCAAGACGGCCATCGGTGGCTGAAGTAAGGAATGTATATATCAGTTTTCCGGCAAAAGTACGTGGAGAAGTGATGGCTGTGAGCTGTGCCCTGCTACCCAAAGATGATATCTCAAAACCGGACGCATCGGTAACTGTAAGAGAATTCTTTCCGGGAAGGAATATCTCATTAAGAAACAGAGACTGTAAGACATTGAAATCTACCTGAGTATTAAGCAATGAACTTATATCGGAGAAACTGGCACGGACATACCGCTTGTTCATACGGTCTATTATAAGAACATTGTCGGGGGTGATATCGATTCTCGCAACTTCTATTCCAAGCAATGGCGCAACTGTGAGACGGATTACCTCATTGCGACGTATGCGAAGATTGGCAGTAACCTTAAGTGGAGACCCGGAACCTGTATTCAAGGTCAGAGCCGACTTTGCAGTAAGATTGGCGCGCGAAGGCGACCATGCTATTACCTGCTCCATATATTCAGTGCCCGACAAATCTCCTATCATGACATTGCGCGAGGTTTTACGCGAAGTTCCGCACCCAAACAACACTAACGACAATAATAGAACTGCAAGGTGAGACAGTCTCACCCTTGCTGATATCTTGTTATATATTTTACCGTTATCTGCCATATCACACTCCTGATTTACTCTTGATTTTTCTTTTATTTGTGATTATTATAACGCTTACTTCTTTGGCGTATATTCAATATACATCTTTTTCTTTATTTTAAGCTTAAGATGTTCAATCTCGGCTTTGTCGCGAGGTGTGGAGCCGTCTTCGGGAGTCGCACCCATAGCATCGGCCTTCTTCCAATACTCCAGTGCCTTGTCTTTCTCGCCAAGCTTGTAATATACATCACCGCAGTGCTCTACTATCACCTGACTGGTGTCGCCACCGTTTTTCATGGCCTGTTCTATATATATACGAGCTTCGGTATAGCGTCCTTTTTCAAACAGTATCCATGCATATGTATCAAGATAGGTTGAGTTTTCAGGCTCTGCCTTTACTGTGCGGAAGCTCATTTCTTCAGCCTTGTCGAGATTCTTCTTCTCTACTGAAAGGAAATAGGCATAGTTATTCAATGTATTGACATTGTTTGGATTGTATACAAGCGATGAATCATATGCAGCATATGCTTCGGCCTTGATGTCGAGGGTATGATACAGGTCGCCTAAGATTGAGTAGAAGTCTGAAGCCAGATTCTTGTCGCTTTTTTCGTTTATCTGCTGTACTCCTTTCTTGAATACCTCAAGAGCTTTTTCGTTATCTTCTTTCTGATAGTGAGCGATACCAAGATAATAGTAGAATTCCATTGCATCGGGCATATATTCTATGGCCGGTGTAGCCACACGTATCACTTCGTCGAGGTTATTATCGCGAATAGCGTAGCTAAGCAACTGAAGACGTGCCGGTTTGTTCTCCGGGTCGAGTTCAAGAACCTTATTCAAAACGGGAACTGACTCTTTCTCCATTTTCTTGGTTATGAAATACTGGGCACAAAGCATTGCTATATCAGCATTGGGCTGCGGACGTTCGAGTATTGAATTGAATAGCTGAATGATGCGTACACTGTCTTTTCCAGGCTTGTCCGACTGTTCTGCCTGCATGATAAGCTGGCGCATGAACTCCATTTTGAGTTTTGTATCAACATTATCGTTGGTAAGGATTGTATCTATCTGGTTCTGATACAGACTGTCCTGACCGGTTTTCTGATAAAACGAAGCCATTGATACAAGGGCCGGCGCATAATCCGACTCTTCGGAAAGAATATCACGATATACCTTCAGGGCTTCTTCTGTGCGTCCGTTGTCGAGATAAACATCGCCGAGAATGGTACGGTATCGCATATCGTACGGATACTCCTTAACAAGGGATTCTATTTCACTGAAAGCCTTTTCGGTATCGTTGAGACGAAGATACATGCGGAATTTCTCCATACTTATCTGCTCCGACTTACCGTCGAGTTCCTCAATGCGGTTGAGCGTAGTGACTACCTGGTCGTAGCTTGTAGTACGGTTGTACAAGTCGACAAGCGACAAAAGCGGCTCGAGACGTGACGGGAATATCTGTGCCATATCCTCATATACGGCAATAGCCTTTATCCAGTCCTGCTTAGACTGATAGTACGATGCGAGTGTCTGCTTATACCAGAAATTATGATCATCCGAACGTACTGCATCCTTAAGTGCCTTTTCGCCTTTTTCATCCTGGCCAAGGAACATATAGAACTGTGATATCTCATAAAGTACGGCTGCACTCTGAGGATATATGTCGAGGCAATGTGAATAAAGCTGGAATGCAGCATCATAATCACCTTTCTGCTTCATGCGTACAGCTTCGAGAAAGAAATAATCATACTTGCGGCGCTGTTCGGGAGTAAGCGGGTCTTTCTCTTCAATCCGGACAGCGCTGTCCTTCATGTTGGCTTTACCTTCGGCTGAAGCCGATTTCCGGGTAGTTCCGCACGACACCAAAAGCGATGTGAGCAATATGGTTATTATGCTATAAAAATATCTGTTATTGTATCGCATCTCAATAAAAACATATTATAAATTACATACCACTATGTCCGAAACCGCCTTCACCGCGTTCTGTTTCGTCCAAAGAATCTGTTTCTTCCCATTCTGCCTGTTCATGACGGGCTATCACCATCTGTGCCACACGCTCGCCGTCTTCGATAACGAAAGGCTGGTCGGACAGATTGACGAGGATTATGCATATTTCTCCGCGATAATCGGCATCTATGGTACCGGGAGAATTAAGTACGGTGATTCCCTTCTTTATAGCCAGACCGCTGCGCGGACGTACCTGTGCTTCGTATCCTGCCGGAAGTGCCATATAGAGACCGGTAGGAACAAGGCATCTCTGCAGTGGCTGTAAGGTTATGGGAGTATCGAGATTGGCACGGAGATCGAGTCCGGCCGAAAGAGGAGTTGCATACTGGGGAAGTGCGTGTTTCGACTTATTTATGATTTTTATCTTCATAACTGTTTTTCTATTCTTATATCACTTATCAATCTAAAACATTAAATATAATCAGGCAAAATATCTCTTTTAATGCCAACAAATTATACCGGCCGGGAGATATCAGCAAACTGAAATACAAAGTAAATAGAAAAAAATCAATTTAGGCGCAATATCAATGCAATATTAAAGAAGAAAATGGATATGTTAGTTTTTTTAAGAATTTAAACATGATTTTATACCGCAGGCAGACTGTTTCCGTTTATTTTACGGTACAGATCGAGGGCATATACGTCTGTCATGCCTGAAATAAAATCGAGTACTCCCTGGATACGGCCGTACAATGTAGGCGCAAGAATATCATACTGAGGAGATACTCTGTTGATAAGAAGACGGGAATATGCCTTTTCAGGGGTACGGACTGCCTCTATCATAAGGTCTGTAAGTGTAGATATCACCTGATAACCGGCAAGTTCGATATCGACAACATCCTTTGAGCAGTATATGCGGGAAACGGCTGTTTGCGAACAGGTTTCGTAGGCCTTGCGCACTCTCTCGCCAACATGGTGGATGAGCGGACCGGCAAATGTTCCGTCGAGTATAGCGGCTTCGTTTTCTACAAAAACTCTTGTGCATTCCTTCACAAGCACGCCTATGGCAGTACTTCTGAGGTAGGCTATCTGCTCGTTTACATCGTCTACCATTGCGCATATCTCATCTGTACGTTTCAGACGTTCTTCGCTCAAGAAATTTCTATACAGAGTTTTAGTCTCTTCTGTGGTGAGAATCTTGAGTTTATGCGCATCTTCTATATCCATCATCTGATAACAGATGTCATCGGCTGCTTCAACAAGATATACCAACGGATATCTGGCGTATCGAAGTGGTTGTCCTTCGGCACTGAGACGTACTATACCCAACTCTTCGGCTATCTTGCGGAAATCATCTTCTTCGGTAAGGAAAAAGCCGAATTTCTGCTTTTTACCGGCAAGCTGAGAAGAGAACGGATATTTTACTATTGAAGCGAGTGTGGAATATGTCATTACGAAACCGCCCTTGCGGCGTCCCTTAAACTGATGTGTAAGGAGGCGGAAGGCATTGGCATTGCCTTCGAAATGGATAAGGTCTTCCCATTCGGCAGGTGTAAGGAGTGACTTAAGGGCAAGACCGTTGCGTTCGGAAAAATATGTAGCTATGGCTTTTTCGCCCGAATGACCGAATGGCGGGTTTCCCAAATCGTGGGCCAGACAGGCAGCTGCTACTATCGAGCCTATTTCGGAAATATGTGAAGACGACAACCCGGGATGTCTGCGGAGGAGTTCGAGCGACACCTCATTGCCGAGAGAGCGTCCCACACATGAAACTTCGAGACTGTGTGTGAGACGGTTATGTACGAATATGCTTCCCGGAAGAGGAAATACCTGTGTCTTGTTCTGAAGGCGGCGGAAGGGTGCTGAAAAGATAAGGCGGTCGTAATCCCTCTGGAATTCAGTACGATCGTCTTTCTTGGCTTCGTGAAGGTGTTCCAACCCGAAACGCTTGTTGGATATAAGTTGCTGCCAGTTCATTTACCAGATATATTTCGGCATATTGTACAGGCACCCTAATGAGTGCTGAATCATCTTACTACAGTATTTACACAAGATGCAATATTCAGAGCTTCAGGATGTTCCTTAACATACGACTCGATATGGCGCTTGCGTTTTTCTTCGAGGATTTCATCTACGGCTATAAGTATGCCTGTTTCCTCTACATCACCAAAGCCATAATTTATGGCTGTACCGAACATGCGCATAGTTGGCGAAAGTCCCATATATGCATTCACAAGTGGTGGGATATTATATCCGAGTTTGCGTACTTCTGTATTGAGAATCTTATAGTCTTCCTTGAAAGTATCGCAGCAGAAGAGCTTCTTCAGTTCTTCAGGATCGGCCTCTATATGGATAGGCTCCATAGGAGTAACAAGATGGTCGGGATCACTGAAATGCTTGTTGAGGAAGTATAGAATCATATCGCGACCGTAACGGTTGTAACTTGGGTACATGGTCATCTTTCCGAAGAAATATTTCATTTTAGGATTGATGACAGTAAGAGCTCCCAGACCGTCCCAAAGATTATCGAGTGCAAAAAGGCCCTTGGAACCCGCACGGCTCGACTGGTATTCGAGAGTTACGAAAGAACGTCCAAGTTCCACTGTCTGAGGAAGATATTCTTTGAGAAACTCTTCGGAGAAATTAAACATATGAGAAGTAGCCAGTACAGGTTTACCATGTTCATCGAATTCCACTTCATCGCCGAACAGATAACGGTAGCCTCCCAATATTTCCTCTGCTTCGGGATTCCACACTATTAGTTGCTTGTATGGTTTTTCCATTACATCATACTCATCGAGATCGATAGACTTTCCTGTACCTCCCCCAGCTGCACGGAAAGCTATTTCACGCAATCGGCCAATCTCCTTCAATACATTGGGAGAATCCTGCCATGTAACCACATATATCTCGTTGTTACTCTTATTTGTCGATCTCAATCGCTTCTCTTCTGTCAATTCCGATTTAAGTATTTCCTTGTCAATCGGAGCTATAATATCTTCCATATATATTTTTCGTCTTTTTTCTTATAATTTATAAACAATATTACGGACATATTCGGCCCATTGGGATGCCGGGCGCGACTTGTTGAATGTTTGCCATGGAATAGGTTTTCCAATTACCACGCGGAAAGTCTTATGACGGTTCTTGTACATTTCGTCTACAAGGTACAGCATGGCTATATTGAACTTTATGCCGAAAAACTTGCAGAGGTTGGCGAGATTGTAAAAGAAATCGGAATTACGTCCTTCGAAATGAATAGGAACCACATTTCTCTGAGTTTCAACGCTTTTGGTTATGAAGGTCTTTTTCCATTCAAGGTCTTTTATGACACCGTTGTTGCGGCGTGAACATAAGCCGGCAGGAAACATTATGATGTGACTGTCGGAACGGAAACCGGCTTCAACCATACGCGGGAAATCGCGCGACTGGGAACCTGTCTTGTTTATAGGGATACACAGCGGAGCAAGTCCGTGAAGATTCATAAGGAGGTCGTTTACAAGATACTTTATACGGCCGTCGTAGTGTTTACCCAAAAGATAGCCTAAAGCGATTCCATCCTGTCCGCCAAGAGGATGATTTGAAACAAAAGTGCAAAGGCCGTCTTCAGGAAGGTTTTCTTTTCCTTCAACTTCGAGAGTTATATCGAGATAACTCATACAGGCTTCTACAAAGTCTACCCCGCGCTTGTCGGCTACAGAAACTAAAAATTCGTTTATCTCATCCTGATGAAGTATCTTCTTAAGGTATGATACAAGAAACCGAGGTACGCGCTTTGCTTTATCGCCTGCCTTATCTTTCAGTATCTTATCTATATCTATCAGAAAAATGGAATCGTCTGCCATAATATTCTTCAGTTTGGGTTTTGTGTGCAAAAATAACGTATCTTTTGCAAAAAGTTACATTTTAAACAAAAAAATGCATAATTGCATGCAAAAAAAATTGAAGATAATAAAGTTTTATTGCATTATTGTGCTATCATATCCGGCCGGAAAAAGGAACAAAACCGGATAAAAAACCAGCAGAACAACACAAATGCGGGCAAGAAACAAACAGGAGGGCATTATGGATACGAAAAATAAAAAATTACAACAACCTGTTAATAACTTTTAGAAAGATTTTTACTGATTTATAACCTCTTTTTATTGGGAAATATATAATTTTACGCCTAAATAGAATAATAAGGTATAAAAATCCAATAAAAACTACACTTATGAGCGATAAAGAACAGACATATCACATTCCGGTACTGCTGAAGGAGAGCATTGAGGGACTGAACCTGAAAAAGGGTGGCATTTACGTGGATGTTACATTTGGCGGCGGCGGACACTCTAAGGAGATTCTGAGACAGATGGACAAAAGTTGCAGGTTATTCAGTTTCGACCAGGATGAGGATGCCGAAAGGAATATAGTGGATGATGACAGATTTACGTTCGTGAGAAGTAATTTCAGGTATATCAAGAACTTCATGAAGTATCATGGGGTGGATAAGGCGGATGGTATTCTGGCCGACCTTGGCGTGTCTTCTCATCATTTCGATGACTCGGAAAGAGGGTTCTCTTTCAGATTCGACGGCAAGCTTGACATGAGAATGAACAAAAGGGCGGGTATGACTGCTGCTGATATAGTAAACAACTATGATGAGGAGAGACTGGCCAACCTGTTTTATCTGTACGGTGAACTTAAGAACAGCAGGAAATTGGCTTCTGTTCTGGTGAAAAGAAGGACTGTGCAGCCTTTCGACACTATAGGTGATTTTCTTGAGGTGGTGAAGCCTTTGTATGGCAGGGAAAGGGAAAAGAAGGAACTGGCAAAGGTTTTCCAGTCGCTCAGAATTGAAGTGAACCAGGAAATGGAGGCTCTGAAGGAGATGCTTTATTCTGCTACGGAGATTCTTAAGCCGGGTGGAAGGTTGTCGGTTATTACTTATCATTCTCTGGAAGACAGAATGGTGAAGAATATCATGAAGACCGGGAACGTGGAAGGAAAAATGGAACAGGATTTTTTCGGAAATGTACAGACGCCTTTTAAGTTGGTGAACAATAAGGTTATTGTTCCTACAGACGAGGAAATAAACTCTAACCCGAGGTCAAGAAGCGCAAAACTTAGAATTGCCGAGAAAAAATAACCGGCTGATGGGTTGATGTGACCGGTAATGCGGGTTTTATGAAATGAAATGATTTTATGATATAAAATGGTTTTGATATTATGAACAATCAGGAGAATACAAACAACAATTCAGGAGAAAAGCAGCATTCGCATATCACGTGGATGACAATAATGGGTGGTGATATTCTTGCCCACAGTTTTTTCAGACGACAGATTAACCTGTTGTGTCTGATTGTATTTCTTACCATCATTTATATCGACAACAGATATACGAGCCAGAGAGAGATGATAGAAATCGACAGACTGAAGAAGGAACTGGTGGATACAAAGTATGACGCTCTTACTATTTCATCAGAACTGACAGAAAAGAGCCGCCAGTCGAGAATTGAGACTTATATCTCCGCAAAAGGTGATCCTCTGAGGACTGCTTCGCAACCTCCTTACCTGATTAAGGAAGGATATTGACAGGGTTCTAAATTGGGGTGACGGGAAAGTTGTTTTTTTTTATGTGATTTTGACTGTTTTTATAAGGAAATGCAAAAATGATACCTGGAAAAAAGAATATTACACTTAGATATACGTTCTTCGTTCTTATCATGGCCCTGCTGGCTGTGTCGGTGATTGTTAAGGCGGGAATCATTATGTTTGCCGAAAGACAGTATTGGAAGGATGTGGCCGACAGATTTGTGAAAGAGAATGTGCTGGTTTTTCCTACAAGAGGTAATATTATTTCGGCCGACGGGAAACTGATGGCAAGCAGTCTGCCTGAATATCGTATTTATATGGACTTTAAGGCTGGCGGCGTGAAGAAGGATACTATACTTATGAATCACCTGCAGGAGATTTGTGAGGGACTCAACAGGATTTTTCCTGATATGAGTGCCGCTCAGTTCAGAAAGACTATACTGAAAGGCAGAAAAACAAAAAGCAGAAGTTGCCTGCTGTATCCTAACAGAATTTCTTATATTGAACTGAAGGAGGTGAAGAAGTTGCCGCTGATGAACCTGAGCCAGTATACAAGCGGACTTTATACTGTTACTTACAACCAGAGAAAGAAGCCTTTCGGGTCGCTGGCGATGAGAACATTAGGCGACTTGTTTCCGGATACTGCTCTCGGAGCAAAGAACGGACTTGAGCTTACTTATGATTCCATATTGAAAGGTAAGGTGGGAATCACTCACAGACAGAAGGTGAGAAACAGATATCTGAATATCGTGGATAAGGCTCCGGAGGATGGATACGACCTTATTACGACTATTGATGTGGATATGCAGGATATTGCCGAAAAGGCTTTGGTTGACCAGCTGACTAACTTAGAGGCGGAGGCCGGAGTGGCAATAGTAATGGAAGTGAAAACCGGTGAGGTGAAGGCTAATGTCAATATGACAAGAGGTAACGACGGACATTATTATGAGATGAGGAATCTTGCAGTAAGCAATCTTATGGAACCGGGGTCGACTTTTAAGACTGCTTCTATTATGGTGGCTATGGAGGATAAGTATATTACTCCCGACTATGAGGTGGATACCAAAAGCGGTATCGTGAATATGCATGGCAGCAACATGAAGGACTGGAACTGGTATAAGGGCGGATACGGAGTTATTGATGTGACAAAGATTCTGGAGGTTTCGTCAAATATTGGTGTGTCATGTATTATAGATAAGTTTTATGGAGATGACCCGCAAAGGTTTATCGACGGCTTGAGAAGGATGAGCATAGATACTCCACTGAACTTAGGTTTTGTGGGTGAAGCAAGTCCTAAAATATTAGGGCCAAAGGAGAGGTATTTTGCAAAGACTACTCTTCCGTGGATGAGTATTGGTTATGAGACTCAAATCCCTCCTATTTATATACTGAATTTTTATAATGCCATCGCAAACAACGGTACTATGGTTAAGCCTAAGTTTGCCAAGGCTATTATAAAGGATGGTGAGATGGTTGAGAAATTTCCAACAGAAATTGTGAATGAGAAGATATGTTCGCAGGAAACACTCGACCAGATTCATAAAATTCTGCAGAGTGTGGTTGCCAACGGACTTGCCAAGCCGGCCGGCAGCAAGCAGTTCAGTGTTTCGGGCAAGACTGGTACGGCACAGATTTCTCAGGGTAAATCGGGTTACAAGAGTGGGGGCGCAAAGCATCTTGTAAGTTTCTGCGGATATTTCCCTTCCGAAAATCCTATGTATAGCTGTTATGTGGCTATACAGGCGCCTAAGGCTGCTCCTTCGGGTGGTATTCAGGCTGGTAGTGTTTTCAGCAAGATAGCTGAAAGGGTTTATGCGAAGCATCTGTTCCTCGATCTGGCACAGGCTAAGGATTCGACTTCTGTAATGATTCCTGATGTGAAGAACGGGGATATGAATGAGATTGCGCTTGTGCTTAATGAGCTGGATATTAAGAACAACTCGGGAAGTATGAGTAATATAGAGATGGATGATTCGCTGAGATGGGGTAAGGTTCATACAACTGATTCGTACGCCGAACTTAGTGAAATGAAGGTGAACAGAAGACAGGTGCCCAACGTAAAAGGTATGGGTGCAAGGGATGCTGTTTATCTGCTTGAAGAAAATGGCCTGAGGGTGAGACTGAGCGGTATGGGAAAAGTGGTATCGCAAAGTATCAGTCCGGGGGCCACTATACAGAAAGGACAGACTATCTCGCTGACTCTGAGATAGACGGGTGTAAATGTGATTAGGATTTATAATATAAAAACAGAATATTTTATTTAACTGAAAAGATATGTTGCTTAAGGAAATTATTAAGGCTGCCGGTAAATTTGAAATTTATGGTAATGCTGATATAGATATCAACGGTATTCAGATTGACTCCAGAAAAATAAAGAAAGGAGATATGTTTGTGGCTGTAAAAGGTACGCAGACTGATGGCCATGATTATATTGACAAGGCTGTGGAAATGGGTGCCGTAAGTGTGGTTTGTGAAAAACTGCCTGAGACAAGGAAGGAGGAGGTTACTTATTTGTGTACTGCCGATACCGAAGATGCTGTGGGCAGACTGGCTACTGCATTTTATGGTAATCCGACAGAAAAACTCGACCTTGTGGGTGTGACCGGAACCAACGGAAAGACTACTATCGCTACATTATTATATAATATGTTCCGCGCTTTCGGATATAAGGTGGGGCTTATTTCTACCGTGTGCAATTATATTGACGGTGAGGCTATCCCTACCGACCATACTACTCCCGACCCTATTACTCTGAATGAGTTGTTGGGTAGAATGGCCGACGAAGGTTGTAAGTATGCATTTATGGAAGTCAGCTCGCATTCGGTTGCACAGAAACGTATCGGTGGTCTGACTTTTGCAGGAGGTATCTTTACCAACCTTACACGAGATCATCTGGATTATCATAAGACTGTGGAGAATTATCTGAAAGCTAAGAAGGCTTTCTTCGACGGACTGCCTAAATCGGCTTTTGCCCTGACTAATCTGGACGACAGGAATGGTATGGTGATGGTTCAGAATACAAAGGCTAAAGTGGTTACTTATTCTCAGAGAACACTGGCCGACTTTAAGGGAAAGGTTCTTGAAGACGGATTCGAGGGTATGCTGATGGATATCAACAACAGGGAGGTGAACGTGCAGTTTATAGGTAAGTTCAATGCTTCAAACCTGCTCGCTGTTTATGGCGCGGCCTGTATGTTGGGCAAACAGCCTGAGGATGTACTCGTGCAACTGAGTTTGCTGAGACCGGTGGCCGGACGTTTCGACGCTATCAGATCGGCCGAGGGATATACTGCTATAGTGGACTATGCTCATACTCCTGACGCTCTGGTTAATGTTCTGAATGCAATACATGATGTGCTCAACGGCAAAGGAAAGGTTATTACCGTAGTGGGAGCCGGAGGCAACAGAGATAAGGGGAAACGGCCGCTTATGGCTCAGGAATCTGTAAAACAGAGCGATAAGGTTATTATTACTTCTGATAATCCGAGATTTGAAGAGCCTCAGGATATTATAAATGATATGCTTGCAGGACTTACCAGGGAGGATATGAAGAAGGTTGTGTCTATAGTAGACCGACGTGAAGCTATAAGGACTGCATGTATGATGGCAGAACCGGGAGATGTGATTCTGATAGCAGGTAAGGGACATGAGAATTATCAGGATGTGAAAGGTGTAAAACATCATTTTGATGATAAGGAAGTGGTAAGAGAAGCAATGATGAAATAAACAACTGAAGAGAGAAAGAATATGTTATATTATCTGTTCAATTATTTGGAGCAACTGAATTTTCCGGGTGCAAGAATGTTCGGATATGTGTCGTTCAGGGCACTTATGGCAGTGATACTTGCTTTGCTTATATCGACTATATTCGGTGAATACTTTATTGAGAAGCTGAAGAAGAAACAGATTACAGAGGTGCAGAGGGATGCTTCGATAGACCCGTTTAATGTCAACAAGACAGGGGTGCCTACCATGGGTGGGGTGATTATTATTATTTCGATACTTATTCCTTGTCTGCTACTGGGTAAACTGCATAATATATATATGCTGCTTATGCTTATCACTACTGTGTGGCTCGGAACTTTGGGCTTTCTGGATGATTATATCAAGGTCTTCAAGAAAGATAAGGAAGGTCTTCACGGCAAGTTTAAGATAATAGGTCAGGTGGGACTCGGCTTTATTGTGGGACTGACATTATATCTCAGTCCGGATGTGGTGATAAGGGAGAATCTGGAGGTGCAGAGAAACGGTGAGGTGATTGAGGTGGTTCATAAATCGCAGGATGAGAAATCTACCAAGACTACTATTCCGTTTTTCAAGAACAATAATCTTGATTATGCTGATTTTGTAGGGTTCATGGGCGAACATGCCCAAACTGCAGGATGGATTGTATTTGTGATAGTTACAATCTTTGTGGTTACTGCCGTTTCGAACGGTGCCAACCTAAACGACGGTATGGATGGTATGGCCGCGGGTAATTCGGCTATCATAGGTGTTACACTGGGAATTCTGGCGTATGTATCGAGTCATATTGAGTATGCATCGTATCTTAATATTATGTATATTCCGGGTAGTGAGGAACTGGTTATTTTTATCTGTGCGTTTATAGGTGCACTGATAGGTTTTCTGTGGTATAACGCATTTCCGGCTCAGGTGTTTATGGGGGATACGGGAAGTCTTACTATCGGGGGGATAATTGCTGTATTTGCAATTATTATTCATAAGGAGCTGCTGATACCTATATTATGCGGTGTGTTCCTGGTTGAGAATCTTTCTGTAATATTGCAGGTGAAGTATTTCCAGAGAGGTAAGAAGAAGGGAGTCAAGCAAAGGGTATTCAAGCGCACTCCTATTCATGACCACTTCCGTACCACACTTGCGCAACTCGATCCGAACTGTTCGTATATAATTACAGGACCAAGCAGTGTTTTCCACGAATCGAAGATTACTGTCAGATTCTGGATTATTACAATATTACTGGCAGCTCTTACTATCATTACTCTGAAGATAAGGTAATAAGGGTGTATGTAATAATATACGGATGAGGGTATTTAAAGAACAAAAAAGAAAGTAAAATCTGAAATTAATATCATATATAAGAATATTTAAATATTAAATCAATCATGGCAAAAAGAATTGTCATATTAGGAGCCGGAGAAAGTGGTGCGGGAGCAGCTATTCTGGCCAAGAAACAGGGATTTGATGTCTTTGTTTCGGATATGTCGCTTATTAAAGACAAGTACAAATTCATGCTCGATGATAAGGGTATTGAATGGGAAGAGGGTAAGCATACTGAAGAGCTTATTCTTAATGCAGACGAGGTGATAAAGAGTCCGGGTATTCCGAATAATGCACCTATGATTCTGAAACTTAAGGAGCAGGGTACGCCTATTATCTCCGAAATTGAGTTTGCCGGCAGGTATACAAACGCCAAAATGGTTTGTATTACAGGTAGTAACGGCAAGACAACCACTACTTCGCTTATTTATCATATTTTCAAGAAAGCGGGACTTAATGTGGGATTGGCCGGAAATATAGGACAGAGTCTGGCTCTGCAGGTGGCCGAATGTAATTATGATTATTATGTAATAGAATTGAGTAGCTTCCAGCTCGACAATATGTACGATTTTCATGCCAATATTGCCGTTCTTATGAATATTACTCCCGACCATCTCGACAGGTATGAGTATAAGATGCAGAACTATGTGGATGCCAAATTCAGAATTATACAGAATCAGACTGAAAATGATGCGTTTATCTTCTGGAATGATGACCCTGTGATTCAAAGGGAACTGCATAAGTATGGTATTCACGGACAGTATTATCCTTTTGCCGAAAAGAAGGAAAAGGGTACTGTGGCTTATGTGGAGGAGAAGAAGGTGTGCTTTACTGAACCTATTGCCTTTAATATGGAGCAGGAAGAACTGGCGCTTACCGGAAAGCATAACTTGTTTAACTCAATGGCTGCCGGACTGTCGGCTAATATTGCCGGTATCAAGAAGGAGTATATAAGAGAGGCTCTGAGCGACTTCAAGGGTGTGGAACACAGACTTGAGAAGGTGGCAAGAGTTAAGGGTGTGGAATATATCAACGACTCTAAAGCTACTAACGTTAACTCGTGCTGGTATGCCTTGCAGAGTATGACTACAAAGACTGTACTTATTTTAGGAGGCAAGGATAAGGGTAATGACTATAACGAAATAGCCGACCTCGTGAAGGAAAAGTGTTCGGGACTTATTTTCCTGGGACTTCACAACGAAAAGCTTCATGATTTCTTCGATGGTTTCGGACTTCCGGTAGCCGATGTGCAAAGTATGAAGGATGCAGTGGATGCTGCATATAATATGGCCAAGGATGGAGAAACTGTATTGCTGAGCCCTTGCTGTGCAAGCTTCGACTTGTTTAAGAGTTATGAGGATAGAGGTGAGCAGTTTAAGGAATGCGTGAGAAATCTATAAAGCATTAATGTATAAACTATTTTAACTATATTAAAACAACTGCAATACGACGATGGAATTGATAAAGAAACTTTTTCAGGGCGACAGGATTATATGGATAATTTTCATGCTTTTCTGTCTGATATCCTTAATTGAGGTGTTCAGTGCGTCGAGTACGCTTACTTATAAATCGGGAGATCATTGGAGGCCGATTACATCGCACTTCATTCTTCTGCTTACAGGTACCGTCGTCGTATTTGTAGTGCATATTATACCGTGCAGAGTTTTTGGCAAGGCTATTGTGCTGCTGCCTGTATCGTGGGCTCTGCTGATTGCTGTATTTATTATTGGTGCTCTTACCAATGGGGCAAGGAGATGGATTGACTTAGGATTCTTCCAGTTCCAGCCATCGGAACTCGCCAAAATGGCTGTGATTATTTCGGTGGCGTATATACTGTCGAGATTCCAGACTGAGGACGGGGCTGATAAAAAGGCTTTTAAATATATACTGATGGTAACGGGTGGTACGGTGGTTCTGATAATTACAGAGAACCTGTCGACTGCTGTACTGCTTGCCACTACGGTTTATATCATGATGTTTATAGGAAGGGTTCCGCTTAAACAGATGCTTAAACTGGGGGGTGCCGGGGTGTTGGCTATAATACTGGCTGTTTCGTCGGTGAAATATATTCCGGATACTGCCTGGGATGCTGTGGGACTGCATCGTGCCACTACATGGAAGAACCGTCTGAATAACCATATCGACCAGTCGCAGGTGCCTGCCGCTAAATTTGATATCGACAATGACGCACAGGTGGCTCATGCAAATATTGCTATAGCTACAAGTAATGTTCTGGGTAAAGGACCGGGCAACAGTGTTCAGAGAGATTTTCTCTCGCAGGCTTTCTCGGACTTTATATATGCTATTATAATAGAAGAACTCGGACTTGTGGGAGGTGCTTTCGTGGCTTTGCTGTATATTGTTCTGCTGATGAGAATTGGTAAGATTGCACGAGGGTGCGACAAATCGTATTATGCATTCCTGATTATGGGAATAGGTGTGTTGCTGTCGGTTCAGGCTATGTTTAATATGCTTGTGGCAGTGGGTATTATGCCTGTAACAGGACAGCCGCTTCCTCTTATAAGTAAAGGTGGTACGTCTATTATTGTAAATTCGGCCTATATAGGTATGATTCTGAGTGTGAGCAGACATGTGTACAGGACTCAGCAACAGGAGGAGGAAGATGAGGCTTTGAAACAACAGCAGATAAAGGATGCCGCGGTTACAATTCTAAAGAATGCCGCCGTACAACTTGCCCAGAAAGATCTTGGTACATACAACAATAGTTCTGATGCCAATAAAGACAATGTTTCAAATGGCAATGATGCCATAAATGATGATGAGAGTGAGGATGATTTGAATGATAACAAAATGAATGAAGGAAAAACAAGCGACAATGATAATGGCTTGAAATAACAGGTTAAAATATTGCAGATGGCTCATAAAATGGGCATTATGCAAAAAAATCGTTTAATTTGTGATTAAAATACTTTTATTTCAAGTTTATTGATAACTTTGCGAAAAATAGTAACTTGGATTATTATTGCTTGGTTTGTATCATAGCTTTTATCGGAGTTGCATATAAAATTTTAAGAAAATGAGAGATAATCTACGTATTATAATAAGCGGAGGTGGAACCGGGGGACATATTTTTCCCGCTGTTTCTATTGCTAATGCTATAATGGAGCTGAGACCTGATACAGAAATATTATTTGTAGGTGCTGAGGGGCGAATGGAAATGCAAAGGGTTCCTGCTGCAGGATATAAGATTATTGGACTGCCGGTGGCCGGTTTCGACAGAAAGAATCTGCTGAAGAATTTCGGAGTATTGGTGAAACTTTTGAGAAGCCAGATGAAGGCGCGTAAGATTATCGGCGATTTTAAGCCTCATGCTGCTGTGGGAGTTGGAGGGTATGCAAGCGGCCCGACTCTTAAAATGGCGGGGGTTATGGGTATACCTACTCTTATACAGGAACAGAACTCGTATGCCGGGGTTACAAACAAATTGCTGGCCAAGAAAGCTAAAAAGATTTGTGTGGCCTACGACGGTATGGAGAGATTCTTTGATAAGGATAAGATTATTCTTACTGGTAATCCGGTAAGACAGGGACTGCTGAACAATAGCATGGATAAGGCGGAGGCCGTAAGGTCTTTCGGACTTAATCCTGAAAAAAAGACTGTACTGATAGTAGGTGGAAGTCTTGGTGCAAGAACTCTCAACAATTGTGTCATGAGGGGTATGGACAGGATAAAAAGCTCGGGGGTACAGTTTATATGGCAAACAGGAAAGTATTATGCAGAAGAGGCGAAGAGGTGTTATGAAATGGCCGGAAAGCCTGAAATGATTCATACTACCGACTTTATTTCGGATATGAATGCTGCGTATAGTGCTGCCGATTTAATTATCAGCCGTGCCGGTGCCGGTTCAATATCGGAATTTTGCCTGCTTGGAAAGCCTGTGATTCTTGTTCCTTCGCCAAATGTAGCTGAAGATCATCAGACTAAAAATGCTATGGCTCTGGTGAACAAAAATGCTGCTTTGTACATTAAGGATAGCGAGGCGGAAGAAAAACTGTTAGTAGAGGCTATCGGACTTGTGAATGATAACGGCAAGCTGAAGGAACTGAGTGAGAATATTTCTAAACTGGCTTTCAGGGATTCTGCAAATGTTATAGCAAAAGAAGTCCTGAAGCTGGCGGATGATTACAGAAAAGAACATAAATGCTGATTGTACTGGAAAATGGCTTTTACGGTTGGGGTAAGACCAGATGAGACCTGAATGGTATGGCTTGAAACGGTAGGACAGTATGAGATTATATATAGAACTTTAATGATTATGGATATTAATACTATAAACTCTGTGTATTTCATTGGTGCCGGCGGCATTGGTATGAGTGCGCTGGTGAGGTACTTCTTGTCGAAAGGAAAGAAGGTGGGAGGTTATGACCGCACTCCAAGTGAACTTACTCAGAGACTTATCGAGGAAGGGGCTGATATTCACTTTGAAGAGAATGTCGACCTTATACCTGAGGAATGTAAAATTAAGGAAAGTACTTTAGTTATATATACTCCTGCGGTGCCTCAGACTCATAAGGAGATGGTGTACTTTAAGGAAAATGGTTTTGAGATTCAGAAAAGAGCTCAGGTCCTTGGCTTGCTGACCAAAACTGAAAAGGGACTTTGCGTGGCTGGTACTCACGGAAAGACTACAACTTCTACTCTGACTGCGCATCTGATGCATCAGTCGCATGTGGGTTGTAATGCTTTCTTAGGTGGTATCTCGAAGAACTATAAGACTAATCTTCTTCTTTCCGACAAGAGTGAGTTTGTTGTGATAGAAGCTGATGAGTTTGACCGTTCTTTTCATTGGCTGACACCTTATGCAACTGTTATTACAGCTACAGACTCTGATCATCTTGATATTTATGGTACAAGGAAGGCGTATCTGGAAAGTTTCGGGAAATATACTTCTCTGGTCAGAAAGGATGGATATCTTATCGTGAAGAAAGGTATCGAACTGAATATCGAGGTTCAGGATGGTGTGAAGGTTTATTCGTATGGTATTCACGAAGGAGATTTCCATGCCGAAAATATTAAAATTGAAGGCGGTGAGATTTATTTCGACTTTATTTCTCCGCTTGGCAATATAGAGGGAGTTCAATTGGGGGTTCCTGTGTATGTGAATATTGAAAATGGAGTGGCTGCAATGGCTTTGGCTCAGATTGGTGGTGCATATAATGATGAAATCAAGTGTGCAATGAAGAGTTTCAGAGGAGTAGACCGCAGATTTGACTTTAAGATTAAAGAGAATGATATGGTTCTGCTTAGCGACTATGCTCATCATCCTGCTGAAATCAGACAGAGCATTCAGTCGGTTAAGACTCTTTATCCCGACAAGAAAATAACTGTGGTGTTCCAGCCTCATCTGTTTACAAGGACAAGGGATTTCTATAAGGACTTTGCAGACAGCTTGTCGATTGCCGACGAGGTTATTCTGCTTGATATATATCCTGCAAGGGAATTACCTATAGAAGGTGTTACAAGCAAACTTATTTACGATAATCTTAAAGATGGAGTGGATAAGTGTATGTGCAGAAAAGAAGAGTTGTTGCAACTAATCGAACATAAGCATTTCAGCAAAGACGAAAGTCAGAAAATTCAGGTACTCATTACTCTTGGGGCCGGAGATGTAGACAACTATGTTCCACAAATTGAAAAAATATTAAGAACAAAATGATAAAACGGATTCTTATACTCGTATCACTGATAGCCATATCAGTTTATCTGGTGCTGGCCATTACTTTGTTTAACAGCAAACCTAAAAATCAGGTGTGCGAGGGTATGGAATTGGTTATCAAGGATGATGTGGACTATGGTTTCATTTCCATCAAGGATGTGGAGAGTATTCTTAAAAGCAAGAAACTTATTCCGGTAGGACAAACTAATGCCGAAATTAATGTTAGTGCTTTGGAAGAAATTCTTGATAAGCACCCGTTTGTGAAGGATGCAGAATGTTATCTCACTGCAGGAGGAAAAGTTAAAATTGATATTTACCAAAGAATTCCTCTGCTAAGGGTGATTAGTGGCAACGGAGACAATTATTACCTCGACAGTGAAGGGGAAATAATTAAACCGGGAAGCAAAGCTGTACATGTTCCGATAGCTACGGGATATATCGACAGGAAATTTGCTCAGGAAAAACTGTTTGAACTGGCGGTCTTTCTGAATTCAGATGAGTTCTGGAAAGCGCAGATTGAACAGGTTAATGTTACTCCTAAACAGGAGATAGAACTGGTTCCCAGAGTTGGAGATCATGTTCTGTTTTTAGGGAAACCGGAACTGTATAAGGAAAAATTCAATAAACTAAAGGCATTCTACACCGAGGGACTGAACAAGGTGGGATGGAATAAATATGATAGAATTAGCATAGAGTTTAGCAACCAGATAATTTGTACAAAAAAGGAGAAATGATATATGGCAGCAACTGATTTTATTGTGGCAATCGAACTGGGATCTACCGAGATTACAGGTATTGCAGGAAAGAAAAACGCTGATGGTAGCGTTAATATATTGGCTTATGCAGCAGAAAAATCATCCGACTGTATAAAGAAGGGGGTGATTTATAATATAGATAAAACTACTCAACGTATTACTTCTATTATTAAGGAGCTTGAAGATAAACTGCAAGCTGCCATAAAAAAGGTGTATGTGGGAATTGGAGGTCTTTCTGTAAGAAGTATCAGAAATACTGAGTCTAAACAGTTGGCTGAGGATACTAAGATATCGCAGGCTATTATTGACAGCATGCTGCAGAATAATAGTGAACTGCCTTTGCTGGACTATGAGATTCTTGCTGTTGAACCTCAAGAATATAAGGTTGGAAATAATCTGCTTACAGAACCTGTGGGAATACCGGCCGATAATATTGAAGGGAACTTCTTGAATATCATCGGACGTAACTCTCTTAAAACTAATATAAAACAATGCTTCTCCCATAACGGGTATGAGATAGCTGATTTTATCATGGCTCCTATAGCTACTGCCAATACTGTTCTTACTACAAATGAAAAGCGCTCTGGATGTGCTCTTGTGGATATTGGTGCTGATACAACTACTGTTTCTGTATATAAAAATAATATTCTGAGACATCTGTCTGTTATTCCTTTGGGAGGTAGTAATATTACTAAAGATATTTGCAGCAAGCAAATTGAGGAGGAGGATGCTGAACAGCTGAAAAAGAGATTTGCTTCGGCTTATACAGAACATAAGGATGATGAGGAAAAGGTTGTGAAGGATTATACTATCGAGGGTAGATGTTCTATACCTTCACACCAACTTGAGGATATTGTAGAGGCAAGAGTTAATGAAATTCTTGCCAATGTTTATAATCAGCTTAAACTTTCCAACTATAGTGACAGTTTGCTTGCTGGTATTGTGGTAACTGGTGGTGCTTCGAATATGCCTAATATTGATAAGGCTATAACTCATGCTACCAAAATAGAAAAAGTGAGAATTGCTAAAGCTGGTGAGGTGGCAACTGGTGGTAATGTGGACTTGCCTAAAAATGGTACATTCAATACTTTGATCGGTATTCTGATGGCCGGTAAAGAGAATTGCTGCAGAATAGACCCGAGAAAGGGACATCAGTTGGACTTTATTGATGAGACAGATAATGGACATAAAGCAATAAACGACCAGAATAAAGTTCAAAATTCAGCTTTGGCTGCCGAACTGGCAAGAGAAAAGGAAGAAGCTGAACAGAGAGCTTTGGCTGAAGCAAGAAGAAAGGAATGTGATGAACTGGTAAGAACAGCATCGCAACTTATTATTGACAGAAGTTATACTGCTGCACTCGAAACACTGAAAGCAGCCAAATTGCTTGATGTTGAAACTAAAAGACAGGAAATAGCTTCACTGGAAAATGAAGCTACACGTCTACTTGATGAAGCTGAAAGAGTGAGAAGAATTAAAGAAGCTCAACTAAAGGCTGAAAAGGAAAAGGAAATGAAAAGAAGGGAGCAATGCAAAAAGATTCTTGACGAAATAGAGGAAAAACTGGAGGATAAGAAACTGAAAGAAGCTGCTGTATTGCTTGAAGAGGCTAAAGATTTTAACTTTACAGAGAATAAGGCGAAAATCGATGAGCTAGAAGAAAGAATCAAAGCTATGAAGAAGCAAAAGCTTAGTATCTTCGACAAAATAAGAATTAAGCTGACAAATGCTTCGGAAGAAATCTTTGATGGTGGAATAAAATAAGTTAGTGTTGAACATATAAAAGTATTTGATTATGTCGGACGAAACAACAATGCCTTTCGATTTTCCGAAAGACGTACAACATATTATTAAAGTCATCGGTGTAGGTGGCGGTGGCGGTAATGCCGTTAATCACATGTACAGAGAAGGTATTCATGATGTTAACTTCGTGGTCTGCAATACAGATAACCAGGCTCTCGATGAATCGCCTATACCTATCAAACTGCAATTGGGTAGCGAAGGACTTGGTGCCGGTAACCGCCCTGAAAAAGCAAGAGCAGCAGCCGAAGAAAGTATTGACAAGGTAAAAGAAATGCTTAACGATGGTTGTAAAATGGCTTTCATCACTGCCGGAATGGGTGGTGGTACAGGAACTGGTGCAGCTCCAATCATAGCCAAGACAGCCAAGGAAATGGAAATTCTTACCGTGGGTATCGTTACCATTCCTTTCTTGTTTGAAGGTAACAAGAAAATAGACCAGGCACTCGATGGTGTTGAGGAAATGAGTAAACATGTGGATGCGCTTCTGGTTATTAATAACGAACGCTTGCGTGATGTTTATTCTGATATCAGTGTGATGAATGCATTTGGTAAGGCTGATGATACTTTGTCTGTTGCAGCAAAGAGTATCGCTGAGATTATCACTCTTAGAGGTACCATCAACCTTGACTTCAATGATGTGAAGACCGTCCTTAAGAATGGTGGTGTAGCTATAATGAGTACCGGATATGGAGAAGGCGAAGGTCGTGTAACACAGGCCATTGGCGATGCACTTAATTCTCCTCTTCTGAATAATAATGATATCTTTAACTCTAAAAAAGTATTATTTGTAATAACTTATAGTCCTAACAGCGAACTGATGATGAATGAAATGGATGAAATCCACGAATTTATGAGTAAGTTCGGCAAGGATGTGGAAACCAAATGGGGACTTTATATCGATGAATCTCTTGAGTCGAAAGTTAAGTTTACTATTCTGGCAACCGGATTCGGTATCTCTGACGTACCTGGTATGGAAAGTGTGATTATGAAACATACCAAAGAGGAAGAAGAAAGATTGGCTGCTCTTGAAGAACTTGAACAGAAGAAAGATGACAGAAGAAGTGATTATTATGGTGCAAGTATTGTAAAGAGTAATAACCGTAAAAGACGTCATCACCTGTATATCTTTACTCAAGAAGATCTCGACAATGATGATATTATAAGTATGGTTGAAACAACTCCAACTTATAAGAGAACAAGAAGCGAACTTGAGGCTATACAGTCTAAGGCTGTTGCCGAGGATACAATTTCAAGGAAACCGGAAATTAATGAGTCTGGAAGTATGACTATTACTTTCTAACCATTATTTATTAACCGGACCATTGAAAACTATGCAACACTCAAGGCTGGCTATATTGATATTGTTATAAACTTATTTCATTTGAAATCTATATATACAAACATTTAATTTCATGCGTTATGGACTTATTTGAACAAATCAGCAATGATATCAAAGAGGCTATGAAAGCCAAAGATAAAGTAAAACTTGAAACTTTACGTAATGTAAAGAAATGCTTCCTTGAAGCAAAGACTGCTCCTGGAGCAAATGATACTCTGACTGACGATGCAGCACTTAAAATCATGCAGAAGCTTGTAAAACAGGGTAAAGATTCTGCAGCTGTGTATGAAGGACAGGGACGTAACGATTTGGCTGAAGCAGAATTGGCTCAGGTTCATGTTATAGAAGCCTATCTTCCAAAACAACTTTCTGCAGAAGAACTAGAAGCAAAACTTAAAGAAATTATTGCCCGTGTAGGTGCAACAAGCGGAAAAGATATGGGTAAAGTCATGGGAGTAGCTTCAAAGGAACTTGCCGGATTGGCTGAAGGTAGAGCTATATCTGCTAAAGTTAAAGAACTCCTTGGTTAAATAGCTTGATACTTGATTTGGATTTAATGGGATAATAAATAATGAACTGTATTATAAATATAGCGAAAAACAGAATTTATGGCATAAACCAGTATAATTATGACCTTGCAATGTCGCAATTATATTTTGGTTATTTATATCCCAATATTATCTCTAAATTTGTCATCTGTAAATAAAGGGTAAAGGCATGTACACAATTTTTTGTTCATAAGAATAAAGATGTGTATATGCTTTTTTTGATAGAATAATTACTGTTGATTTTTATTTATTCTTAGAGTATTAGTTATAAGTAACAAGTATTCTATATAAATAGACACCGGTATAAAGAAATAGCGAAAAACGCATTCTCAAAATCTGACTAATATTATAAAACTAAAAATAAGAATATTATGGACAACAACTTCTTTTTGGAGGCAAGAAATGTAGTTAAACGTTATGCCAACCATACTGCACTAAAAGGCGTAAGCATAGAAGTACCTGAAGGTAAAGTATTCGGACTTCTGGGCCCTAATGGTGCTGGAAAAACTACTCTTATAAGAATTATCAACAGAATAACAGCACCCGACTCCGGTGAAGTTTTTTTTAATGGTCACCAGTCATGTGCCAACGATATATACAACATTGGCTATTTACCAGAAGAAAGAGGACTTTACAAAAAGATGAAAGTAGGTGAACAAGCCATATATCTTGCACAACTTAAAGGCTTAAGTAAAAAAGAGGCAACAGAGAGACTCAAAGTATGGTTCAACAAGTTTGAGATTACGCCATGGTGGGACAAAAAACTGGAAGAACTGTCAAAAGGTATGCAGCAGAAGGTTCAGTTTATAATTACCGTTTTGCACAAGCCACAGCTATTGATTTTCGATGAACCTTTCTCTGGATTCGACCCCGTAAATGCAGAACTCTTAAAAAGAGAGATTCTGGAACTGAAGAAACAGGGACATACTATTATTTTCTCTACCCACAATATGGCTTCTGTTGAAGAAATATGCGATAATATAGCTCTTATAAATCATTCGGAAGTTGTTCTGAAGGGAAATGTCAATGAAGTAAGATCAAGGTTTAAAACCAATACCTACAAACTGGAGATTCCCCACCATGAACTTCTGACAGAATCTGATTCTTTCAACATTATCTCAAAAGAAGAAAAGGGTGAGAACCTTCTCTATACATTGAAGAAGAAAGAAGATATTAACAATTCCCAGCTTTTATCAGAAATAGCGTCAAGAAACGAAATTATTTCATTTTCCGAATGTCTTCCATCAATGAATGAGATTTTCATCCGCACAGTAGAAGGTGAAAAAAGCAATAGTAATAAAGTTAATGAAGAATCAAAATAACCATTTGCAACTATGAACAAGACTTTGATAATTATTCAACGCGAGTTTATGAACCGCGTAAGCAAGAAATCATTTATCATTCTTACTATTCTAATGCCGTTTATATTTGCTGCTCTTATTTTTGTACCTCTCATGCTTTCAATGGTAAAGAGCAGTGAACAGAAAGATATAGCCGTAATAGACCACACAGGAAAATATATCGCATTATTCAAAGATGATGAATCCTACAGATTTGTACCTCAAGTTAAAATGTTGGAAGAATATAAATCGGATACAACAGCATTTAGTGCTGTAATAGAGATTAAAGACGATTTATTGACAAACCCAGACGCAGCAGCCATTTATTCAAGAAAAGAAATTCCTCAAGGACTGTCCAGAATAGTAAACAATGCACTAAACGAACAAATACGCCATGACAAGCTCCTTAGCTACAACATTCCACAATTGAGTGAGATAATGGCAGACTTTGATAAAAACTACTCTATAAAAACAATTAAATGGAGTGAAGACGGAACAGAAAGTGAATCAAACGCAGGAATTGCTGTTGCCGCCGGTATGATTCTAACTCTTCTGATATATATGTTCGTAATGTCGTATGGTGGTATGGTTATGCAAAGTGTAATGGAAGAAAAAGCCAACAGAATTGTAGAACTTATGATTTCTTCTGTACGACCATTCCAGCTGATGATTGGAAAAATAATCGGAATCGGACTGGTAGGTATTGCCCAACTCGCTATATGGGGTGTAATGCTTATGGCAATACTAACAGCAGCGGGAATGATTTTCGGTGTATCTGCTACAAATAATCCTGACATGATGATGGCAGCAACAGCCAATTCAACAATGAATACCCCTGATGAAACAACAGCAATACTTACCTCCATACAAAATCTCAATATCCCTGGATTGATTGGCATATTCGTTCTGAACTTCATTGGTGGTTACCTTATTTATGCTTCTATCTTTGCAGCTATAGGTGCATCCATCAATGAGACAGAAGACTCACAGCAGTTTATGATGCCGATTGTTATGATTCTGATATTCGGATTATATGCAGGAATATATGGTGCCGAAAATCCCGACGGACCACTTGCGTTCTGGTGCTCTATGATTCCTTTTACTTCGCCTATCGTTTCAATGATCAGAGTAGCCCTTGATGCTCCTGCATGGCAAACAATTGTTTCATTGTGTATTCTTTATGTTTCTGCCTTTGTTCTTATCTGGGTAGCAGGTAAAATATACAGAGTGGGTATACTTATGTATGGTAAAAAACCGTCAATAAAGGAAATGATAAAATGGATAAGTTATAAATAATACATTAGAGATTTATATTCTACAACTCTAAAGCTTATAATCAATTCATAACAGGTTATAGACAGATAATGATTTAAATTTTGAATCCAGCAGAATACCTGTCTTATTAAAGATAAAGAACTCTATCATCCTATAAAACCGGAAATGGTAGAGTTCTTTTGTTTTATATAAAAATACGACCGATACATAATACATAATACAATATAACTTAAGCCTAACTATATAACTCCTGCAAGACACGCAACGATTTAAGTTCATTAAATTCAGGAAGATGAAGCTTATAATATTGAATTATTATGTCAAGACATCTGTTACGCTCAATACGGTTCATTTCAAAAAGATACATGGTTTCAAACTTCATCCTCATAAGGTTTACTATTTTTGAGGCCTCATCAGGACTAACAAACATTCCATGCAAAGGCTGTGTAGCTACAAAACAAGCATTTATCAAATCGAAATAACTGTTATCTGAATAATCATCTACATTTGGATAAAGACCAAGGAAACGAGACAAACGCATTAGAAACACAAGATGAAAATTGGCAAAACCTTTACCACAAGCATCAAGCCAAAGCAAGGAGTTTACTACATACGCATATAGAGGTTCATTCCTTTCCTCCTCCTTTAAAGCCTGAACAAGAAACTCTGACAGGAATAAAAGTATTCCAGACTTGAACGGATCGAATTGCAAAGACGAGTATTGATGCCATAGTCGTACTTCCTTGATAGAATGAATACTTGAGCGGGGGCGTACATCTGCTTCAAACTCTATAAGTGAAAAAGGCTGAAACAATATTGGGCTTACCGAAGATTTCCTTGAGCGAGATATCGGAACCATAAATGACATTCTCCCATTTTCTTCGGTAAATACATTAGCTATACTTCTGATGTCACTATATTTGACAACATTTAAAACTATACCTGTAAACTTCTGCAACATAACAGTGCAAAAATAACCAAAAATAAAAAAACAGTGAAGCAATAATACTATTTTAAGTACACTGCCTCACTGAAATATCAAATTTAAATACAGTAAAATAAAATATAAAGTAAAGTATAATAAAATGCAGCGATGGCTTACAAGTTATCTAATTACATTATATACCATTAAATTGTACGTTAGTATTATACATTAGTATAATATATTTTATACATTCAAATATCAAATACATACAATGAACGTATAACAAACATATCATTCAATATTTATACCTAACGCCTTTGCCACTCCACGTCCATAATTCTCATCAGCCTTCAAGCAATGATTTATATGTCTGAGTTTTATTTCTTCCGGAATATCTCCCATTGCACGGGCAGTATTCTCAAACAGAGCCTGTTGCTGCTCAGGCGACATTAGTCGGAACAAATCACCCGCCTGAGAAAAATAATCAGAATCATCTTCTCTATAGTCCCACTGATAAGCAGCACCATCAAGTTCCAAAGGAGGTTCTTTATATTCAGTCTGGTTCATCCATTCACCATAGCTGTTTGGTTCATATCCTATAGTCGAACCATAATTACCATCCACCCTCATTTGTCCGTCACGGTGATACATATTCAGGAACGGACAACGGCTACGGTTTACCGGTATCTGATGATGATTTACCCCCAAACGGTACCTCTGAGTATCTCCGTATGAGAACAATCTGCCCTGAAGCATTCTGTCGGGCGAGAAACTGATACCAGGTACTACATTTGCAGGATTGAAAGCTGCCTGCTCAACATCTGCAAAATAATTTTCAGGATTTCTGTTAAGTTCCAGGATACCAACCTCAACAAGAGGATATTGTTTCTGCGACCAAACCTTAGTAAGATCGAAAGGATTAAAAGGACAATTTTTAGCCTCTTCTTCAGTCATCAACTGCACAAACATCCTCCACTTAGGGAAATCTCCCCTTTCGATACTTTCGTATAAATCTCTCTGATGACTCTCTCTATCTTTAGCTATAACAGCCTCAGCTTCCTGGTCGGTAAGATTCTTTATACCCTGTAAGGTATGCAAATGAAATTTCACCCATGTTCGCTTACCTTCTGCATTAATGAAAGAGAAAGTATGACTACCATAGCCATGCATGTGTCTGTAGGAATATGGTATACCACGGTCACTCATAGTGATAGTTACCTGATGCAATGCCTCAGGAAGAGAAGTCCAGAAATCCCAGTTATTCTTTGCACTACGCATATTAGTACGCGGATCGCGCTTCACGGCATGATTCAAATCAGGGAATTTCAGCGGATCTCTCAGGAAAAATACCGGAGTATTGTTTCCAACCAAATCCCAGTTTCCTTCTTCAGTATAGAACTTTATGGCAAAACCTCTGATATCTCTTTCCGCATCGGCAGCTCCACGCTCTCCGGCAACAGTTGAAAAACGTACAAACAGTTCTGTTTCTTTCCCAACTTCAGAGAAGATAGCAGCCTTAGTATATTTTGTTATATCATTAGTAACCGTAAATTTACCGAAAGCCCCCGATCCTTTGGCATGCATTCTTCTTTCAGGTATAACTTCCCGGTCGAAATGAGCAAGTTTCTCAAGGAACCATACATCCTGAAGTAACATAGGACCTCTTCTACCGGCAGTAGCCACATTCTGATTATCGGCTACAGGAGCGCCTGCTGCTGTTGTTAGTTTTTTAGTCTTCATATCATTTACCTCCTATTTGTTAATAGTTAAATGTTAAATGTTTCTTTATTTTCTCTTTCTTATGATTCAAGCTAAGATTCCTTCTAAAGTACTTTGTATATTTAGTACATTAACTTAGTACCTGTCAAATTACTTAGCATTATTTTTTATAAACTCATCAATCAACGTCTTATCAGTATCCGACAAGAACACATTCTTAGACTTTAAGATTTTAGAATTACTATACCCGGATATACCCATAGCACTCTTCATGAAATAAAGCATACTACCGGCACAGAACTTATATGTTGTAAAAAACATAATACTTGTATCAGGTAAGATACCAGATATCCCTTTACTGAATTTCCTCCATTTCTTATGCGGATGCTGCCCAACTACAAACCATCCGCATGTCCAGCATCCACTAAAAAGAATATCAGTACTATCCAATTTTGATTTGTCGAAATCTGAAATAGAACTTAAGCTGACATTAAGTCCTTTCGACCAAAGATACATAGCTATAGCCTTAGCATATGCTGCAGTTTTGCCTGTATGACTATAATATAATACTGTAGCTTTCATATATCAAAATATATAACTTCATCATATTACGTAATACTGTAAAAATCAATTATATAATTGAATAAACAACTTTGAAAATAACATTGTAGATAACATAATACAGTTGGCTACATTATACTTACATCTGTCTGTGCAGAGACAACACATAAAAAACAAAATAATACAACTGATAAAATAGCTCTCATCTGATTTGATTATAAATTTTCCGTTTTATAATTTTGTAACAAAGATAAACGTGAAAAGAATATTTAATTATATTTGCGAAATAAGATTTTTCGATAACCGATATTAGCAAAACCGATAAACATAATAAATACACCAAAAACAAACATACAAAAAATGGAACTACGACAACTTAAATATTTTGAAAAAGCATGCGAGCTTGAAAACTTTTCAGAAGCATCACGGCAACTTTATATCACACAGAGTACCCTTTCGCAACAGATAAAACAACTTGAAGACGAACTTGGGATTCTTCTTTTCGACAGAATAGGCAAACGTATTATACCTACTGAAGCCGGAAGAACTTTCCTTCCTTACGCACGAAAAACTATACAGGAAGCAGAAAACGGGAAGCAAATTATAAAAGATCTCAAGGGAATAAAAACCGGAGAAATAAACATAGGCGTTACATATAGTCTTAGCAATCTGCTTACTGCAGCAATTTCGGATTTCAACAAAGCGTATCCCAAAATAAAGGTAAATATCAGGTTTGGTACGTCAAGAGAACAATTCGAAATGCTGGAAAACAATCATATAGACTGCATTCTCTCTTTCTTGCCTGAAAATATAACCGAAGAATATGAAAGGATTCTTCTTTTCTCATCACAGCTATACTTCATTGTACACAAATCGCACTCTTTGGCAGGACTGTCATCTTTATCATTAAAAAAACTGTCGGAGACATCTCTTATACTTCCGGCCCAAGGATTTGCAACACGCAGAAAAACAGATGAGCTATGCTACAAGAACAACATACAACTTAATATCGGAATGGAAATAAACGATGTAAAAACCATTATAGACCTGGTTAAAAAAGGGAACTGGGCAACAATACTTACCCGTGCAGCTATAAAGGGAGAAAATGACTTGAAATATATTCCAATACTAACATCAGAGAAACTTATTTCACAAGCATATCTTTTCTGGCCCAAGGGAGTATACAGAAAAAAATCTGTAATCGCATTTTCTGATTTTCTTCAGAAAACCATACTAAAAGGAAAAAAAGAGCACATTCCTGCTGCAGACTGATATATGCGGCAGGAATGCATATAAACAACTTAATAAGTCAGAGCCGGTTCATGATAAACATCAAAACAAGGATATTTATCAAGAGGATTTACCTTGCAGAAATCCACACCATCAAACAAATCAGATTCTTCACTCCCGCTAACTTCAGTATTACCGGAATCACCATTCTGTTTTGGAACAATATTAAGTTTCAGATCATCACCATCTATTCTTACATTAACATTTCCATTCTTATACTCATAATACAATGTTCCTTTGCCTATCTTTACAGAAGTCCTTAAATAAGTAATCTCTTCTGGAATTTTCGGATCAACAACAACAGTCCTGTTCATCATATCCGGTCTGATACCAAGAAAATACTGATACCACACACGCAAATGCTCGGCATTACTCCATGCCTGCAAGAAAGTACCCGAACGGTTAACCCAAGACTTACCCTCACGAGGATGTGCATCGGCATTCTCACTCAAACTACCCACAGCACCTTCATGCAAAGCCTGGCGATTCATATTTTTGAAAAGTTTCCAGGCTGTTTCCACCTGTCCGTATTCCAGCATTCTCTGCATAGCTATACCATTATTCCACAGCCATATTGTACCATTATGGTACGCATCGTCCTTATGATAATAATGCCAGTTTTCATGCTGGGGATGGAACTGCCTGTCCCACTGTGCAAGAGAAGCAACTCCCCAAGGATATACAAGTTCCTCCCATACTCTTCGGGTTACTTTTTTCTTGAAAATAGTGTCATCAATCAAATCAAAACAATACAACTGGTTTGGTCTGAACTGCAAATCCTGTGTTCCGTCTGAATTCAGATGATCAAAAATCAGAATATTCTTCTTGTCACAATAGTCAGATTCAAAATTACTTTTCAGTTTCGATGCCATCCTCTGCCATTTTCCGGCCGATTCCATATCATTCATCATTTCAGCCATCTTGCTTCCTGCCATAAGTTGTCCGTACCACAATGCCTGTATATCATTAGCTCTGTTTCCTCTCGGAGAACCAGGAATTCCGTTACGTTTCACATCCATCCACGTATCAGCATCGGCATGAGTAAGATAGCCCTTATCATCTGTATAATTATCTAAAGAAGCGTCAATGCTAATTTTTACAGACGGGTAAATATCTTCTATAAATGTAGTATCGCCCGAATACTCAAGAAGTTCGTAAGCCTGAATAACAAAACGAGGAGTTCCGTCGGTAGTATTATACAATATACCTTCAAGATTAGCTCTGTTTGGAATTCGGCCATATGTTTCCGACTCAGGATCTTTATCCTGCAACTTTGCAAAATCAAGAAGAATCTGTCGGGCCACATCAAACTGGCCTGTTACAAGACAAGCTCCCGGCATTGATATAAACATATCCCTACCCCAATATTCATTAAACCATGGAAGACCTGCATAAATACCTTTACCCTGCTGTTCGGTAATCAGTTCGTCTGTTGTGATGGTAATCCAGTCGAGTGCTTTATTGAGCTCTTCCGAATTAGATTCGGTAGGATTATACACAGTAATCAGATCATTTATACGTTTCTTCCTTTCGGCCAAGAGTACACTACCTTTTGTTCTGAACTCATCTGTCAGACTATTACATTCCTCAAGAGAACCATAAGCAATGATGAAGCCTTTTTCCGAAGACTCAGCCTTAATTCCGCTTCCATCAGGCAAAACATTATATTTCCCTCCCGAAGCGGTAGAAAGCATGATATATTTGTCGGGAGTTTCATTAGGAACAAACATAAGTCCGCTGTCATCCCTCTTTACATCAGAAATATGACTCATATCCAAATCTATATATATAGAGTCGTTATGTGGAGCCTCAATACTTATATATATGACCGGACGGTTATCGAGCAGATAGAAGTCTTCTTTTGCCAAACAGTCTGAAGCATCATTGCCAGTATTCGAATTTAACCATATACGTTCCAGACGCTCAGGAAAGACAGTACAAACAGCTTTCTTCCTGTCAAGTTTTTCATCATCTACACCGATACTATAATCGGCAAGTATACGTTTCTTCGCCATATTCCAGCCCGACCAGAAGAAAAGAGAATCCTGATGTGTAGTGCCATACCAGTAACCAGCTTTCTTGTCGGTATAAGAATACTCACGATTCTCACTTGCTGTAACTTTTATTCCAAGACTGTCAACAAGCATATTATCCGACTTATTATCCGATACCTGACCTGAACAGGCAGACAAACAAGCCGCAGCAACAAATAAAAAATGTTTTGTAGTCATCTTTTTTAATATTCTTGATTAAGGTAAATATAATATATGATAATCCAATATCTGATAAATTAAGCTTTTGCCAACAAGCCCATAAACCTGATAATTTGAAACTTGTTTCCGTAAAATTACTTATAATATCAATATAAAAAATCCGAAAGAATTATATTATAAATAAGCAGAAACCATATATATCTGAAAAACAGGCATATATCCCAAACACAAACAACTATAATTATAAACTCAGACAATAATGAAAACCATACACAACAACTGTACATAAACATATCAAGCCAAAACTTTTCCTTCCACAACCGCCAAAACAGAACAAAACCATACAATATATACAATACATTATTATAAAAGCAGCTAATACTAAAGAACATAAAAGAAATGAGGAACTAAAAAAAATTATAGAAAAGTTTTGGTAGTTTGAAAATTCTTCATACCTTTGCATCCGCAAACGAGGACAAAAGTACTCAAATGCACACGGTAATTCCGTAAAGGCCGGCCCGTTCGTCTATCGGTTAGGACGCAAGATTTTCATTCTTGAAAGGGGGGTTCGATTCCCCCACGGGCTACATAATAAACAAGATCACGAACAATATTAAAGATTAGTCGAGATGGCAAATCACAAATCATCTATCAAAAGAATTAGACAAGAAGAAAAGAGAAGACTTCACAACAGATATTATGCAAAGACTATGCGTAACGCAGTGAAGAAACTTCGCGCAACAACTGACAAAGCAGAAGCTGTTGCATTGTATCCAAAAGTACAGAAAATGTTGGATAAGTTGGCTAAAGTTAACATTATCCACAAAAACAAGGCTGCTAACTTGAAGTCAAAATTGGCTGCTCATATCGCCAAAATAGCTTAATTTTAGCGCTTAAAGAAAGATATTAAGGTCAGACTTTTAAGTCTGACCTTTTGTCGTTTATATACTACCTTTCTTTATATCCAATTTACAAAAAAGACAATCCTCCCCCACCATAAAAGTGCATATCACTATCTTTTTGCAACACATCCACACTCTTGCTTCAATTATTTTATCATAAAATACCAGAAAAGACAACACCCCGGAATAAGCATTAAAAAACCTGTTGATTTTCACCTTTTTTAGGCCTCCAAAAAGAGTTTGTCTCACGTATTTTTTGTATCTTTGAACGATAAAACAAACAATATAAAAACATGAGTGAAGAACTGACACCAAACAGCGGAAACAACTACTCGGCAAGTAGCATTCAAGTACTTGAAGGACTCGAAGCCGTACGTAAACGCCCCGCAATGTACATCGGCGATATAAGCGAAAAAGGTTTGCATCACCTCGTGTATGAGGTAGTAGACAACTCTATTGATGAAGCTTTGGCCGGATATTGTACACACATAGAAGTAACAATCAATGAAGACAACTCTATCACCGTACAGGATAACGGACGAGGCATACCTGTAGACTTTCACGAAAAGGAACAGAAATCGGCCCTCGAAGTAGTTATGACTGTATTGCATGCTGGTGGTAAATTCGATAAAGGATCTTATAAAGTATCAGGTGGTTTGCACGGTGTAGGTGTATCGTGTGTCAATGCATTGTCAACTCACATGACTACCAATGTTTTCAGAAACGGTAAAGTATATCAGCAGGAATACGAATGCGGAAAGCCTCTGTATCCGGTTAAGGAAATCGGAGCCACAGATTTGAGAGGTACAAGACAGACTTTCTGGCCAGACGGCTCTATATTTACTGTTACTGAATATAAGTACAGCATACTCCAGGCACGACTAAGAGAACTGGCTTACCTTAACAAAGGTATAACTATCACACTTACCGACAAACGTGTAAAAGAGGAAGACGGAAGCTATAAGAGCGAAAAATTCCATTCTGAAGAAGGTGTTAAGGAGTTTGTACGTTTTCTGAATTCCAACAACACTCCGCTGATAGATGATGTCATTTATCTGAATACCGAAAAGCAGGGTGTACCTATAGAATGTGCCATTATGTATAATACAGGATTCCGCGAAAACCTGCATTCATACGTAAATAATATCAATACAATTGAAGGTGGTACACACGAAGGAGGATTCCGCGCCGCACTTACACGTGTACTGAAGAAATATGCCGAAGAAAGCAAAGCCCTCGAAAAGGCAAAAGTTGAAATCTCGGGAGAAGACTTCCGTGAAGGACTTATTGCCGTGATTTCTGTAAAAGTTGCCGAACCTCAGTTTGAAGGACAGACAAAAACCAAACTTGGCAACAGTGAAGTGAGCGGTGCAGTTCAGCAGGCAGTTGGTGAAGCTCTTTCTAATTATCTTGAGGAACATCCTAAAGAAGCCAAAATCATAGTCGACAAAGTTATATTGGCTGCAACTGCACGTGTGGCCGCAAGAAAAGCACGTGAATCTGTTCAGCGCAAGAGCCCTATGGGAGGTGGCGGACTACCTGGAAAATTGGCCGACTGCTCAAGTCGTGTAGCCGAAGAATGTGAACTCTTCCTTGTGGAGGGTGATTCTGCGGGTGGTTCTGCCAAGCAAGGACGAAGCCGCCAGTTCCAGGCCATACTTCCTCTTAGAGGTAAAATCCTCAATGTAGAAAAGGCTATGTGGCATAAAGCTTTCGAAAGTGATGAAGTAAACAATATCATTCAGGCATTAGGAATACGTTTCGGAGTTGATGAAGAAGACAGCAAGAAAGCAAACATCGACAAACTGCGCTACCATAAGGTTATCATCATGACCGATGCCGATGTCGATGGTTCACATATCGACACACTTATAATGACTCTGTTCTACAGATATATGCCTGAAATAATTCAGGAAGGACACCTATACATAGCAACTCCACCATTATACAAATGCACCAAAGGAAAGGTGAGCGAGTACTGCTATACAGAAGAAGCACGCCAGGCTTTCATCCAGAAATACGGCGACGGAAACGAACAGGGTATCCACACACAGAGATACAAAGGTTTGGGTGAAATGAATCCGGAGCAGTTGTGGGAAACAACAATGAATCCAGAAACTCGTATTCTAAAGCAGGTTCAGATTGAAAATGCTGCAGAAGCCGACTATATCTTCTCTATGCTGATGGGAGACGATGTTGCTCCTCGACGTGAATTTATCGAGAAGAATGCTACTTATGCCAATATTGACGCGTAAGCAACGATATGGCTTAGTGATTTATTATTTATTTTATTAATTAATTTATCTCCTCACATCTTACACGAGGGAAGCCCCGGACAGACTACTGTTCCGGGGCTTTTTTTATATAACACGGGGCCGACACTCACTTTCAAGATGGTTATTTTGTTTATATTTTATTTTTCTCAAATCGCGCCTACAAGGCCTGTAGAGGCATTTTCCGACATTTATAGTTTATATTTTTATTGTATGTAAAATAACTTTAGACATAAATCACTAAATTTGAAAAAACAATAATCATAATCAATAAAACTAATACCTCAGAAAGATATGAAACTTACATTTCGTATTAAGTACCGTACCATTTGGGGAGAAAGTTTGAGAGTAATCATCAATGAAGATGAGAAAAACTCATTAGCACTCTTCACTCGCGACGGACAAGAATGGCAAGGAACATTCGACTATGACTTGCCCGAGAATTCGAAAAATGTAACATACCGTTACGGAGTTTACAGAAACGAGACTTGTGTACGTAAGGAATTTGGAGCTATTCCACATTCTCTTACAATGGGAAACGCACAGCAACATCATTTCATAGTAGACGACTGCTGGAGAGACCTTCCCGCCGACAATCATAAATACAGTTCGGCCTTCAATGGAATAACCCATACAGAAGAAGCAAAGATACCAGCCGACAACGTAGGTTGCTGCATCACATTCCGTGCATTATGTCCAGGTCTGAGAGCAAAAGAGCAGGAACTTGGAGTTATAGGAAGCTGCAATGCTTTGGGCAACTGGGAATATTGCCGTCCTATCCGCATGCAGGAAATAAAACCAAACGTATGGCATCTCACAGTAGATGCATCTACACTTAGCTTTCCTTTTGAATACAAGTTTGTAGCAGTAAGTTCTAAAACTGGTGCAGTAGAAGAATGGGAAATGGGATGCAACCGTACATTCCACATCCAGCCACTGATGAGAGGAGAAACCTACTTCCCTATGGAAACAGAGATTTTCTTCAATTATCTGCAGCCAAGAATTGCAGGTAGCGCAATACCAGTATTCTCACTAAGATCGGAAGGCAGTTTTGGCGTAGGTGATTTCGGGGATTTAAGGACCTTTATAGACTGGGCTTCAGAAACACACCAGAAAGCCGTACAGATTCTTCCTATCAACGATACCACCATAACAAACACATGGCAGGATTCTTATCCTTATAACAGCATATCTATATATGCATTCCATCCTATGTATATAGATATACGCCAGTTGCCGGACCTGCAAGACAAAGAGAAAGCTGAAAAATACGAAGAAGAAAGAATAAAGCTGAACTCACTTGCACAAGTCGACTATGAAGGCGTGAACAATACCAAACGTGCATATCTCAAGGATATATTCGTACAGGAAGGAGAAAACATTCTTTCATCGGATGATTTCGGAAAATTCTATGAAGAAAATGAACACTGGTTAAAGCCGTATGCAACATTCAGCTATCTCAGAGACATGTACGGAACACCAGATTTCAGCCAGTGGCCAGACTTCAGTGTTTACGATTCAGAAAGAACAGACAAGCTATGCAGTAAGGGAAGTGAATCTTATGAACATATAGCTTTCTATTATTTCCTTCAGTATGAACTGCATATACAGTTGCTTGCAGCAGCAAACCACGCACGAAGCAAAGGCGTAATACTAAAAGGAGATATTCCTATAGGAATAAGCAGAGGCAGTGTAGAAGCATGGGTAGAGCCATATTACTTCAACATGAACGGTCAGGCTGGTGCACCACCAGATGCATTCTCAACCAAAGGACAAAACTGGGGTTTCCCAACATACAACTGGGAAGTGATGGAAAAAGACAACTATCTGTGGTGGAGAAGACGCTTCGCTAAAATGTCGGAATACTTCACAGCCTACAGAATAGACCATATTTTAGGATTCTTCCGCATATGGGAAATACCGAGCCACTCTGTTCACGGACTATTAGGACAGTTTGTTCCTGCCATGCCAATGAGCGCAGACGAGATAAAAGGTTTCGGCCTGAACTTCCAGAAAGAGTTTATGACAGAACCTTTCATAAACGACTATATGCTCAATACTATGTTTGGCGACAAGAGCGACATGGTAAGAGAAACATTTGTAGAACATGTACATGATGACATCTATAAGATGCGTCCGGAATTTGACACACAGCGCAAGGTAGAAGCATACTTTACCGGCAAGACAGACGAAGAAAGTATCAACCTGAAGGAAGGAGTATATGCCCTGATAAGCAACGTACTTTTTGTTCCCGACAGAAAGAACCCAGAGATGTATCATCCGCGTATCTGTGCACAAAATGATTTTATATATCAGAGACTTAACTGGCATGAACAGGAAGCATTCAACCGCCTGTACAATCATTACTACTACCAGAGACATAATGAATTCTGGTACGGCGAAGCTATGAAGAAACTTCCTATACTCACCCAGTCGACTCCAATGCTTGTGTGCGGTGAAGACCTTGGTATGGTACCCGACTGTGTACCTTGGGTTATGAACCAGCTACAGATTCTTTCTCTCGAAATACAGAGAATGCCTAAAAATCCAAAGGATGAATTCGGACATGCGCACAACTATCCGTTGCGTTCCGTTTGTACTATAGGTACACACGATATGTCTACCCTGAGAGGATACTGGAAAGAAAACAAAGAAGTAACAGAAAGATACTATCACTACGAACTTGGCCATTGGGGAGATGTTCCTGAAGATGCACCGGGATGGCTATGCAAAGATATTATAAGCCGTCATCTGCACAGTCCTTCTTTACTGTGTATCATAACATGGCAGGACTGGACTTCTATGGATGAATCTCTACGTAACCCTGATATCGATATAGAAAGAATAAATGTGCCGGCCAATCCGCGCCACTACTGGAGATGGCGTATGCATGTCACTTTAGAGGAACTGATGAAAAATGATGAGTTCAATGAAGAAATAAGAACCATGATAGCCGACAGCGACAGACTGTAAGCCTGAAGGATATCATAAAATTTAAGGGTGTTTCCCTGACGAGAACATATTATTTATAAAATATACTTGGTAAATAATCTGCTCTCATCAGGGAAACACCCTTTTATATAAATATTTGGTAATTCTTATAAATAAGATACCTAATCTCTACATAAATACATGTATAAAGAATAGCAAACAAGATAAAGTAAATCCCGTACCACATAAGTGGGAAACCCGTATCACTATAGTGGGACGGTCGTACGACTTAAGTGAAACGAATGTCCCACTATAGTGAGACGGGAAAGAACCCATCACAACTTTAGTGGGACACACAATAAACAAAATCAATACTTATTATTTCTCCTTAATAATACCTACACAAGCTGCTCCTACTATAAGCAAGACACCTGCCAAAACCAGCATATTAACTTCAGGAGGAACACTGCCTGGAGCGGTAAACATCTTAAGAATCCAACCGCCGGCAACTGCAGCAACAATCTGAGGCACACATATAGTACCGTTGAACAATCCAAGATAAGTACCCATATGTCCGCCCGTAAGAGCATTTGTAAGAATGGTAAACGGTAAAGCCAACATTGCAGCCCAGGCACATCCTATAAGCAGGAACGAAGCAAAAAGTAAATATTGATTATGAATAAAGAAAATCGAAATAAATCCTATGCCACCTAAAATCAGACTTAATGAATAAGCAAATTTCCTATTCTTGATAGATGGCAAAACAGCAGCCCATATAACAGAGCCTACAGCCTGAACAGCAAACAGAATACCAACCCAGTCGCCGGCTGTCTGATACTGCAAAGACTGAGTATCAAGAACAAACGTTGTCACACCATTTTTTACAAGTTCCACAGAAGGAGTATCGAAAACATTGGCCGCTACAGTACCGTTAGTATAAGTCCACATAAACATAAAAGCAGCCCAGCAGAAAAACTGGACCAGACCTACAGTCCAGAAAGCTTTAGGAGCTTTCACAAGCAAAGAAAAAACATTAACTTTCTCTTCCTTGCTTTCTTTGGTAATTCCATGATACTCGGCATACAGTTTTGGAGGATATTCCTTAACCTTAACAGTAGTATAAATAACGCATATGATAAGTATTGCAGCACCTATATAAAAAGAATAAATAACAGAGTCAGGAATAACTCCCTTAGGAGCAATATTACTTATACCTATAGCGGCAAAGATAAAAGGAAAAAGATAACCGGCAAGACTTCCGGCATTACACAAGAAACTCTGGATAGAATAAGCAAGTCCTTTCTGCTTTTCGTTTACCATATCCCCCACCATCATCTTAAACGGCTGCATGGCAATATTGATAGACGTATCGAGAAACATAAGTGAAAAAAGTCCGAAAACCATTGCAGCAGAAACAGACATTCCGAAACTTCCGGCATTAGGAAGAAGGCACATCACAAGCACGGCAATAATGGCACCCACAAATAAATAAGGAATACGACGTCCGAAACGGCACCAGGTTTTGTCACTCAAAGCCCCGATGATAGGCTGGACTATTATTCCTGCCAGTGGAGGCAAGATCCAGAAATAGCTCAAGCTGTGAGGATCGGCCCCAAGCGTTGAGAATATTCTGCTAATGTTAGCACTCTGCAAAGCGTAAGCTATTTGCACACCAAAAAATCCGAAGCTGATATTCCACAACTTCCAGAAACTCAAATCAGGTATATTTTTCATTGTATATTAATTTATAATTATAATTTTGTATAAACTTACAACATCAGGAAGTGGAATAAGGCCGATGTTTCATTAATCCTTAAGATTGTATATCATGTTCAGTCCCCACTTCTTTACATCCAAAACCGGATAGC
>JAXEBI010000086.1:0-55641 GCA_034094155.1 Phocaeicola sp. | reverse complement strand
TTTGCAGCATTAAAAGATAAGGAATAAAAGCAAACTCAACGAATGCATATACACTAAAAGTCATTCCTGATTATTACAACATACTTTTTAAACGGTATAAAATTTAGTAAAAGTGTGTTATAATAATCAAGAATGACTTTTTTTTGTGTAAATTTACGGAAATATGAGGTAAAACAACACTATAAAAATAAAACAATAAACACTTTAGAATATGAAAATACAACATTTACTATTAACTATTTGCCTGTGCTGCTTTACTTTACCCAACTTTGCACAGAAAAAACTGTCTTTCAGGTTTGCTACAAGAGCTGAAGCACAAATGCTTATTACCGACATCGATAATTTCACAAACAAGCTGAACCAGTTCGATATAAATGCCCGTCTGCAAAAACAAGACGGAAAAAAATCTGAGTTTTTAAGACTTGCAATGAATGAAACTCTTAACTGGGGAGACCAAGATAAAGCTCGCATTACAAAATCATTTAAAAGTATTCTCGCCAAAATAACCAAGCAGAAACTGAAAATTGATTATCCTATAGAAATTGTTCTTGTAAAAACTACCATGAACGAGGAATCGGGTGCAGGTGCATATACAAGAAAAAACTGGATTGCCATAGGAGAAAAAGCTCTAAAAGAATCAACAGATGAAAATTTAGAATATCTGCTCTCTCATGAATTGTTTCATCTTCTGACAAGAAGCGACAAGGAGTTCAAGCAGGAAGCTTATTCGGCAATTGGATTTACAGTTACAGATAAAGAATTGTTTTTCCCTATAGATATTCAGGAAAAGAGAATCTCAAATCCTGATATTGAAGCATACGACAGTTATGCAACATTTACTATTCAAGGAAAGCCTCAGAAATGTTCTATGATTATATACACAGACAAGCCATATACCACCGGAGGCTTGTTTGATTATCTGAAGGTAGGTCTGGTTCCACTTTCAGAAAATCTTCTCCCGATACAAAAAGATGGAGTAACTGTTATTTATGATATAAAAGAAGCTGAAGACTTCTTCGACAAGGTAGGAAATAATACTAAATACATCATAAATCCCGAAGAAATCATGGCAGATAATTTCGCTTATCTGATTACTCAAAAGAAAGGCTTGCCAAATCAGGAAATAATAGAAAAGTTGGCTGATGCGTTAAAGAAGTAAGTTTTCTTTGTATACCCATTATATAAACCATGATACATAAAAGGCTGCGGCATCTTGATTTATGCCGCAGCCTTTTATGTATCATGGTTTATGTATTATGGTTTGAATTATGGTTTATGTTTTATAGTTTATATTTTTATAGCTTATGCTTAACTTTTATATTTTATCATATTCCAATATAAAATCAAAATTCTATCCATAACCTTAAAACAATAATTCTATCATTTAGATCTGGCATAATCGGCTACCATAGCTTCTGCAATCCAATTAGCCAATGCCTGACGATTGTCTGGAATAACAAGCCTTTTCTGATCTAGAGAATTCTGAATATTACCAAGTTCAAGAAAAACAGCTACAGGAGTGGTTTTATTAAGCACATATAGATTACGTTCACTCACAGTACCTCCAAATCCTCTTCCAGGTTGATGCTGATTATATTTAGCCCTGAAAGTTGACTGCAATTGTTTTGCCAATCTCTTACCTTTAGAACTTCCTTTAGCATGATAAAAATAAACATCAGTCTGTTTCTTTCGCGAACGACTGTCTATATGTATAAAAACAGCCCTTTTGTATGCTCCTTTTTCTTTCCTATACAATTGGTTTATAGCATCACATCTTTGCTGTAAGCGCTGAATCTGATTTAAAGGTATAGACTTTCCCATACATGTTTCACGTTTGCTGTTCTTAAGTATATGGGTATTTCTGATACCATCTTTAGAATCCTGTATAATAAAATGCACTTTAGCACCTCTCTCCAAAAGATTCTTTCCCAAGCGAAGTACTATATCATAAGCATACTCGTCTTCATGAAGTTCCTTCCCCTGATACTTGCCAATACATCCGGGATCGGGACCTCCATGTCCGCTGACAAGATAAAAGACAGCTCCTTTTAGAGAAGAAGATTTAATACGATATGATTCTTCTGATTTTCCGAACAAAGGCTCCTTTTTTGTCTGCGCATAAATAAGCGAAGGACAAATATAAAGCAACAAAAGAGCCAGAAAATATTTTTTTATTAAATATCTGTTAACAATTACCATAAGTTAAAAGCAAAGAAATTTCAAACCTAAATCTACTTGCAAATAATCAGTCTGCAGTATAAACAAAATAAATCCTTTTCTTTACTCTTTAAGTAATTCATCAATCTTTTTACATAAAGAACTGAACTCTTCTTCGTTAAACAATCTTGTCATCATAACAATCTTTCCATCACGGTCTATCAACACATTTCTTGTTATACCTGCATTTTTTTCTGCATATTTTGTAAAAATACCGGCACCAGGATCAAGTCCTAAAGGATAAGTAATATTAGTCTGTTTTGCAAACGACTTAACTCTTTCAAGAGGTTCATCCCTATCAATACCAAAAAGAGCAAAAGAAGGGTTATCCTTATGTTTCTGCCATATATCACTTTCTATGAAAGGCATTTCTTTACGACAGACACCGCACCAGCTTGCTGTAAACTGGAGCATCACCACTTTACCTCTTAATGAAGATAGTTTAACCTTCGATCCATCTGTAAGAGACATTTCAAAATCTGGTGCCATATCGCCCAACTTTACGATATAACCATAAGCATCTGCAGTCTGTTTTTGAGCATAAATATTTGTGAAACCGAAAAGGCAGAAGAACATTACTGCCAACATAAAAATTCTTTTCATAAGGATAATCTTTAATCTTAATATTTTAATTTTCAGGTTGTAAAAATACAAAAAAACATCGGTAATAAAAAGTTGCTATAACTTATGTAAACAAAAAAAATCTGAACAACAACAATCATTTGCCGTTGTTCAGATTCATTTATATTAAATTTCCTTTAATGAAATAGTCTCTATAACACTTAAACAGCCTTTAAATTAAAGAGGCATGTTTCCATGTTTCTTTGGAGGATTACTCTGACTCTTGTTTTGTGTCATTTCAAGAGCCTGGATAAGTTTATATCTTGTATCCTTAGGAAGAATAATCTCATCAATATAACCCTGTTCTGCAGCGCGATAAGGATTAGAGAATTTTTCTTTATATTCCTCTACTGCCTTAGCCTTTTCCTCCGGAGTAGCCTTACGATACAATATGTTAACTGCTCCATCGGCACCCATTACCGCAATTTCTGCAGTAGGATAAGAGAAGTTGATATCAGCACCTATAGGCTTACTGTTCATTACAATATATGCACCACCATATGCCTTACGTGTAATAACAGTAATCTTAGGAACAGTAGCTTCTGCATATGCATAAACTATCTTAGCTCCATGACGTATAATTCCGTTATGCTCCTGATCGCATCCAGGCAAGAATCCAGGTACATCCACAAATGAAATAATAGGAATATTGAAACAGTCGCAGAAACGGATAAAGCGGGCAGCCTTATCGGAAGCATCAATATCAAGAACACCTGCAAGATATGCCGGCTGATTGGCTACTATACCAACTGACTTGCCGCCCATACGAGCAAATCCCACTACCATATTCTTTGCGAAGTGAGGCATAACTTCAAAGAAGTAATGATCATCCACCACCGGTTCGATAATATTCTTGATATCGTATGGCATGTTAGGATCGTCAGGAATGACAGTCATTAAAGACTCATCAGTTCTACGGATATCATCAGAGCAAGAATGAACAGGAGCATCCTCCATATTATTTGAAGGCAAGAAGCTCAAAAGTTCACGTATACTCATAAGAGTCTCCTCTTCTGTATTGCACAAGAAATGAGTTACACCACTCTTGCTGCTATGAGTATATGCACCACCAAGCTCTTCCTTGTTGACTTCTTCATGAGTAACAGTCTTTACCACATCAGGACCGGTAATAAACATGTGACTCTTTTCCTTAACCATAAAAATAAAGTCAGTCAATGCAGGTGAATAACATGCACCACCGGCACAAGGTCCCAATATTGCAGAAATCTGAGGAATAACCCCCGAAGCTATAGTGTTCTGATAGAAGATAGAAGCATAACCAGAGATACTTCCTACACCTTCCTGGATTCTTGCACCGCCTGAATCGTTCAAAGCAATGACTGGCGCACCACTCTTAAGAGCAAGCTGCTGCACTTTTACAATTTTCTGTGCACCTGTTGTACTCAAAGTTCCTCCATATACAGTAAAGTCGTATGCATATACATACACAAGTCTGCCATCAATCTTACCATAACCGCAAACGATACCATCACCAGGAATATGATTTTTTTCCATTCCGAAATCGGTACAATGATGAATAACAAACTTGTCTATTTCATTGAATGTACCCTTATCGAGCAACATATCAATGCGTTCGCGTGCTGTCATGTGGCCATTTGCATGCTGCTTTTCCACACGTTCTACACCTCCACCCTGAGATGCTTTCTTATCAAGTTCTTCAAAAAACTTATATTGTTCTGCTGTTGTCATAATTAATCTTCTTTAATAATATCAAGTGTCATAACCACCTGGTTGCTATTAACGGAATCACCTTCCTTTACAAGTATTTCCTTAACTACACAAGGACTGCTCACCTTATAGTTACTCTGCATTTTCATTGCCTCAATAACCACTACAATATCACCACTCTCAAGTCTGTCGCCTACAGATACCGGTATGCTGACAATCTTACCAGGCATAGGAGAAACAATCTTATCCTGCTGTTTTTCATCAGCACCTTTGCGCATACGCAGATATTTGGTCTGTGAATCTATAATATCAATATTATACGACTGATAGTGAGCATTTACAGTATAACTCTTTCCACCTTCTTTACGGATAAGCTCTGTATTATACGATTTACCGTCATGAAGAATAGAACAACTACCGTTTTCGGCCATAACGATATCCACATCATAAGGAACACCATCTACAGTAAGCTGCACCTTATTGCCTTCCTTACTTACTAAAGTAACATCAGCAACTCTGTTTCCAATATGTATTTCCATAATTTTCTTTTTACTTAAGACCGATTAATTATATACGCAAAACACCCTTTTGCAATCCGAACTCTCTCCATCTGCTGATAGGACGATTATCTGTAGAAGAAGTCTTGTTTTCCTCAAGGTTCATAAGATAATCGATATATGCTGCTATCATTGCTATATTTTCAGTTTCCTCTTCTTTCTTGCCAGCCCATTCTTTCAGCATATCCTGGTGCTTAGGAATAAAGAGAGTATTATAATGTCCTTCTACGAAATCAGGAACATTCATGATATGACGCAAATAGCTGATATTAGTCTTAAGACCTGTAATCTTGTATTCATATAATACACGGCGCATACGTTCTATAGCAAACTGACGTGTAGTTGCCCATACTATCAGTTTACCTATCATTGGGTCATAGTAGATAGGAATTTCATAGCTTTCATAAACATAACTGTCTATACGTACACCTATACCGTTTGGCTCGAGCAACTGTTTGATAATACCTGGAGAAGGCATAAAGTTATTGTCAGTATCCTCTGCACAGATACGGCACTCTATAGCATGACCACGCTGAACAAGATCTTCCTGTTTCAGATGCAAAGGCTCATTGTTGGCAATACGCAACTGTTCCTTTACAAGGTCTACTCCAACTACTTCCTCAGTAATAGGATGTTCCACCTGCAATCTGGTATTCATTTCGAGGAAATAGAAGTTTCTGTTCTTATCAACAAGGAACTCTATAGTACCGGCACCTTTATAATTTACAGCCTTGGCAGCGGCAACAGCAGCCTTACCCATTTTTTCTCTCAATTCAGGAGTAACAAAAGGAGAAGGAGTTTCTTCCACCACTTTCTGGTTACGTCTCTGAATAGAGCATTCTCTTTCGAAAAGATGAATAGCATTACCGAAATTATCACCAAGAATCTGGAATTCTATATGATGCGGTTCTTCTACAAATTTCTCAAGATAAACGGTGTCATCGCCAAACGAAGACATAGATTCAGAGCGTGCAGTATTATATGCTTCTTCCACCTCATTCTCAGAATGAATAAGACGCATACCTTTTCCACCTCCACCCATAGAAGCCTTAAGCATCACAGGATAACCTATCTCATTACAGATTCTTTTTGCTTCGTCTACATTCTGCAAAGGTTTCTCTGTTCCCGGAACAACAGGTACTCCGGCTGCTATCATATGTTTTCTGGCCGAAATCTTATCACCCATAGCATCCATTGTTTCAGGATCAGGGCCGATAAATATTATTCCCTCAGCTTTACATCTACGGGCAAACTCAGAGTTTTCAGATAAGAAACCGTATCCGGGATGAATGGCATCAGCACCATGCTGTTTTGCTGCCATAATAATCTTATCAATGTTCAAGTAACTTTCTCGCGAAGCAGCAGGACCAATAAAACAAGCCTCATCTGCATATAATACGTGGCGCGCTGCTCTGTCAGCTTCCGAAAATACTGCTACTGTCTTGATTCCCATCTCGCGACAAGAACGCATCACACGAACAGCAATTTCACCACGGTTAGCTATCAATACTTTTTGTATCATGCTTTACATTTTTGATTATTATCTTCAACTTATTATTAAAATATGATGCAAATCTATGGGTAAAAACATCATATTGAATTGCACATTTTAAACCGTTCCGTGCAAAAGTATGAAAAATAAACCGAACTTATGCCGAAAAACATATTTTTAAATCCTATACACCTATAGTTTTTATTTTTTTAGTACAAAAACGTGAATACCCAACATAAAAAATCACATTTTTGCAATATAGAGATAGCAAACAAACCTGGATAATAAATAAAATCCGGATACTAACTTCGCATTACACAAAAACAACAATCTGATAATACGAAACTAATATCCGGACTATATATCACAACCTTAACATTAATTATACAACCTTATTTTCTGCGGTTGACAGTATAGATAACTTTCCCTTCTTTATTTATAAAATGAAGATTAAGTTCTGTCTTATCGGCAGAAATAAGTGAATAACCTGTATCGCTGCTGCAGAATTTTGTACCATCAACAGGCTTAACCTTTCGGCTTAGTGAGCCTGAAGTATTTACTACATAATCAATATTGCTTCCATTCTTTCTTATATGCTGGAAATTATGAATATGTCCGCACAAATACATATCTACATTTGAATGCTTTCTCAATATTGAATCCAATCTTTTCTGCAAGTCAAGTCTTTCTTCGTCATCCTTGCCTGTTTCGGCAAAAATAGGATGATGTCCCACAACCAATACCCAATCTTCCTTTGCAGCAGTCAAAACAGAATCAATCCAGTTGAGCTGTTTGTTCATATCTTGCTTACAAGCATCCGGATATTTTTCTGTATCTTCGCGATATTTATCAATCAAAGGAGCTGTGTCAACCATAACGAAGCGTACAGTAACTCTGTCATTTTCCATCGAGAATGTATAGTAGCGGTCGGGTGCATTCCATCTTGCACTAACCTTACTGTAATCTATAACAGCCTGAGTATTTCCTCTATATTCATGATTTCCAAGAATAGCATACCATGGAATCATCAATTCCGGATGGCTGTAGATGAGTTCATAGTTAGTCATCCACAACGGATCGTTTACGCTGCGCACACCTTCGAAATGATGCACATCTCCTGCTGCAATAACGCACTCAATATCTACATTCTCGGCCATATTGCCCATAAGTTCGGCTATAGGTTTCTGGTCATAATATCCATTACGCCCAAGGTCATTTGCAAGATAAAAATTCAAAGGTTTCTCAAGAGCTTTCCAAGTTTCGGGAGTTTGTGAGTAAGACACAGCTACCGAAAGCAGTGCCATACATAAAACTAAAATATTCTTTTTTATTGAAAACATGATAATAGAAATTTAATTATAGAATAATATCAAAAACTAATCTTTACGCCGGCATTTGCTCTAACACCATAATATTCAGCCTGCATTGTACGGTCTTTTGTGCCCTGATAGTATCTGAGAGGCTGGTTTAGCAAGTTAGTAGCCTCAGCATAAACAGTACATTTAAGCTTCTTGCCGAATGTATAGCTTGCATTCACATCCATATAATTTACAGAATCATAATATCTGTCGAGTTCTGCATGTTCTCCCATTTCGTCTATAAAGTCGGACGCATAGTTGTAAGAAACTCTCACATTAAATCCTTTCTTCTCGAAGTATAAGGAAGCATTGGCAGTATGTTCTGGTGAGCCGGGAAGTCTAAGTCCTTTTTCATCCTCTCTGCCTTCGAAATTAAAGTTCTTTACATTAGTATATGTATAAGTATAATTACCATAGAAACCTATACATTTCAAGGCAGGAGAAATAAAGCCGAAGTCTCTCTGATATCCTATTTCCACACCAAGGAGGTCGGCGTCACCACCATTAACAGATTTCTTTATTTCCTTAAAGTCCATACCTGGATAACCAGCAAACTCACCGCTTGTACGCTGATCTACAATAAAGTCATCTATGCGCTTATAGAAGATACCTCCTGATACCAGACCTACACTCTTGAAATAATAATCGGCACTCAAATCGAAATTATACGACAAAGTAGGAGTTAGACCAGGATTACCTATATATATTTCCCCTTCAGCAAGATTAATGTTTGTGCTTGGAACAAGGGCAGAATATTTAGGTCTTGAAAGAGTCTCGGTAAACGAGGCACGAACCTTAAAGTCATCGTTTACATTAAACTTATACAAGATGCTTGGCAGCACATTAATATAATTGTTCTTATGTTCTCCTGTTGAATTGAGTGTTTCATTTTCATCCTCATCAACATTCCAGTTATAACCACTGTAAGTTAAATTTGTAGCTTCAAGACGTACCCCAGCAACCAACTGATGGCGTTTTCCGAAATTCTGGTCGAAACGGACATATCCTGAAGTTACTTTTTCGGAAGCGTCAAAATTACCCGACGATTCTTCAAGTACCTGTTCACCATCCATACCGGCAAAGTCTATGTTTCCAAGATATTCCTTAGATACAAATTCGGCAGACTGATATTGCGAGCCTGGCATATATCCGTCACGAATCTGAGTGCCGAGATGATTCATATATTCAGTACCGGATTTTTCCTCGTATGAGTCACAGTAATCATAAACTACTATATCCTTGTGTTTATCCTTGCTTATATATTTGGCGCCAAACTTAAGCTTATTGCTATAATACCCCAAAGCCAAAGGCAACTCAAAATTAACTTTAAACTTGGCATCTGTCTCATATATCTCCTGATTGGAGTTAGTAAGTTCATCAAGTCCCCATTCGCCAGTTGTAGGGCTAACTTTATTGGTTATATATGGAAAACGCTGGCCGGCATCTACAACATCAAGAGCAACATCCTTTTGTTTCAGTGTAAAATATCTTTCTTCAGGACGGTCCTCGCTTGCACGCGAATAAGACGCGCCCCAATCCATTTTAAGATTACCGAACAAGTGTTCACCTCCCAAAGCAAAATCCATTGTCTGCTGAAGTTCAAGACGCGCATTTTTATTGTCGGACGCTCCGCCTTTTGTCTGTATCTCAACCTTAGCCTCTCCGTCTGCCGCAGCGTCAAGGTCTTTATAAGAAATACGGTATCTGTTTTCCCAGTCGTGACGACGGTTGTATATACCCTTGAAAGTAAGTTTATGATTAGGATTTATATCATAATCAAGTGATAAAGAGTAACTCTGGCGCTGACGAGTTACATAATACTGTCGTGTTTCAGCGTCAGTAATATAAACTTCACCTGTATCTTCATCTCTATCGTATTCAAACTCAACATCATCCGAACCGATAGGAGCATTCTGGTAAGAAAGAGCAACCATCATACCCAATTTATCATTAAAGAAACGGTCTCCGTATGTAAATCCCGCATTAATCTGAGCATCCTTACTTACCACATTATATCCTGAGCCAAGTGTTGCATTGATAACACGTTTATAAGGAGTACTCTTGGTAACGAGATTAATAGAGCCTCCAATAGCATCACCGTCCATATCGGCAGTTACAACCTTATTAACCTCTATTGTCTGCACCATATCAGAGGGGATAAGGTCGAGCTGCACATTACGCACATCACCTTCAGCAGAAGGAATTCTATTGCCGTTGATAGTAACAGAACTCAAATCGGCAGAAGTTCCTCGCACCTGTCCGAAACGAGCTTCACCCTGATCATACTGAACATTAATACCACTGATACGCTTCAAAGCATCACCAATATTAGAATCAGGGAATTTACCCACCTGGTCGGCTGACACAACATTAACTATACCCATTTCATTCTTCTGAGAATTAAGAGCACGGCGTTGTCCGTGAAAAGCTCCACCCACAATAACCTCCTGAAGTTCCACACCTTCATTTAGCACAATGTTTTTTTCAACAGTGTTACCTCCGGAGATTTTAATCTTCATTTCTATTGGACTATAACCCACATAAGTAACCTTAATCTTATACTCTCCCGGTTTAAGATTTGGAAGAATATAAAAACCGTCGATATCACTTACCACTCCGGTATGCAAATCCTCAATAAAAATCGAAGCTCCCGGAAGAGTATGATTTTCTGTATCTACTACTCTACCGCGTACTATCCCAAATTCCGTAACGTCGGCGTCATTTGCCGCCATAATGTTTGCACTGAATGCTGATGCCGCAAATAATAATGCCGCATTTTTCAAAACCTTTTTCATACCTTAAAAATCCATCATTTTTCTGGCGCAAAGGTCCCAAATACAAGTTACGTTATTCTTTCGTTCCTTTTAAGATAGGAAAACATTTTCATTACATTCCAATTACAAAAACAACAAATAAATAAACGTATATTAACTAAACAATAGCCTATAATAGCATTTCATAACATAATCTATCATCTGCCGGTAATATCCTCAAGCACCTTCACGGCGTCTTTCACACTTGTGATATCCTTTACCACCATACTCCTTCTGCCGTTCAAGTCCCTAAGATTACACATTCGCGGATTATACGACATATAGTCTATTATCTTACCGAAAGCGGCACTCTGATAATAAGGACTGTCGGGATTGCTCACAAAGAAAAGAGTCATTCTGCCAGCTTTCAGGAAAATCTTCTCCACTCCAAGGCGTTTGGCAAGTCTCCTTAACGGAACTATCAGCATAAGCTCCTCGGCTTCTTTAGGAATCTTTCCGAAACGGTCTACAAGACGCGACTTGAAGTCTTCCACATCCTTATCCTTTTCAAGCTTGTCGAGTTCTCTGTAAAGCAACATTCTCTCACTGCTGCTCGGTATATACTCATTAGGGAAAAGAAGTTCGAGATCACTCTCTACCGCACATTCGTCTACAAAATCTTCTCCGCTTATCTTCTCCGCCTTTGCCGCATCATCATCGGCATATAAGTCGGCAAACTCATCATTCTTAAGTTCCGTTACAGCCTCGGCAAGTATTTTCTGGTATGTTTCATAACCCAAGTCGGCAATAAACCCGCTCTGTTCTGCGCCAAGCATATTTCCGGCTCCACGAATATCAAGATCCTGCATGGCTATATGTATGCCACTACCTAAATCACTGAAATTCTCTATCGCCTGCAACCTGCGGCGAGCCTCTGGAGTAAGGGAAGAAAGAGGTGGAGCAAGAAGATAACAAAACGCTTTCTTATTGCTTCTTCCCACACGGCCTCGCATCTGATGCAAATCACTCAATCCGAAGTTCTGCGCCTGATTTATTATTATAGTATTGGCATTAGGTATATCTATACCACTTTCTATTATTGTAGTAGCCAAGAGTACATCATAATCATAATTCACAAAATCGAATATAATCTTCTCAAGTTCCTCCGGCTGCATCTGTCCGTGACCTATGCATACACGACAATCAGGTATGTTTCTTTCTATAAGGGCCTTAAGCTCGACAAGATTCTGTATTCTGTTGTTTACGAAGAAAACCTGTCCGTTGCGGCTCATCTCAAAATTAATGGCCTCTGTAATAATCTCTTCGTTGAAAGTATGCACTTCGGTCTGTATAGGATATCTGTTGGGAGGGGGAGTTTGTATAACCGACAAGTCGCGCGCACCCATAAGCGAGAACTGCAGAGTTCGGGGTATAGGAGTTGCAGTCATTGTAAGAGTATCTACATTGACCTTTAACTGGCGAAGCTTTTCTTTTACGCTCACTCCGAACTTCTGTTCCTCATCTATTATAAGCAGACCTAAATCCTTGAATTTAACACTCTTGCCGATAATCTTATGAGTTCCTATAAGAATATTCACCTCACCCGAAGCAAGTTCCTTTATAATACGTGAGGTGTCTTTTGCCGAACGGGCACGACTCAGGTATTCCACCTTGCACGGCAATCCTTCAAGACGCTTGCTGAATGTCTGGAAGTGCTGATATGCCAAAACTGTAGTTGGAACAAGTACTGCCACCTGCTTATTGTCGGCCACAGCCTTGAAAGCAGCTCGTACGGCAACCTCTGTCTTTCCGAATCCCACATCGCCACATACCAGACGGTCCATAGGGCGGTCGCTTTCCATATCGGCCTTGACTTCCTGTGTAGCCTTCGACTGGTCAGGAGTATCTTCATACAAGAACGAAGCTTCAAGCTCATGCTGCAAAAAACTGTCGGGACTGTATCTGAATCCCTTTTCCTGTTTTCTCTGAGAATACAGTTTGATCAGATCACGCGCAATATCCTTAATTTTGGTTTTAGTACGTTCCTTAATCTTCTCCCATGCTCCTGTACCAAGCTTGCTTATCTTTGGAGGCTCACCCTCCCTACCCTTATATTTCGATATCTTATGCAGAGAATGAATAGACACAAAAACCACGTCATCGTTCTGATAAACGAGTTTGATTACTTCTTGTGTGGTATCACCGTTAGGTATCCTTACCAATCCTGCAAAACGTCCGATACCATGGTCTATATGAACGACATAATCGCCAGGTTCAAACTGGTTCAACTCTTTAAGAGACAGGGCTACCTTACCGCTTCTGGCCTTATCACTTCGTAAGTTGTACTTATGAAAGCGGTCGAATATCTGATGGTCGGTAAACAGACACATACGCATGGTATGGTCTACAAATCCCTCATGGATTGTCTTGTCAACCGGCTCAAAACTTACATTATCTTTTCTTTCACTGAATATATCTCTAAGACGGTCTGTCTGTTTAACGCTGTCGGAACAAATATAAATTTTATATCCTTTCTGAATATACTCAGTAAGCGAGGAGGCCACAAGATCAAAGTTCTTGTGGAATATAGGCTGAATGGATGTTTCAAAATCAAGACGTGCCTGTGGAGTACCTACAGGTTTTGCTCCAAAGTCAATTCTTCTGAAATTTAAAGCTTTTTCGGTAAAATCCTGTCCGCTTATAAGGTTCTTCTTAATCATGGCAAGTTCGTTCCCGTCTGCTTCACCGTCTTCGGCAGCAATAACAGCATGTGAAGAAACAGCCTCATCGTGAACATTCTGGATTCTTTCTCTCACCCACAGCAGGTCTTTTACGCATATCACTGCATCATCGGGAAGAAAGTCGAGAAAGTTTACAGAATCACCGCTTGCTCCAATCAGTTCCGGAACTATATGTACATATTGCTTCTTCTCCTTCGACAACTGAGTTTCTACTTCAAAAGTTCTTATGCTGTCTATCTCATCTCCAAAGAAATCCACTCGATACGGGTATTCGGACGCGAACGAGAAAACATCGAGTATGCTCCCTCTCGTGGCAAACTGTCCAGGCTCATACACATAATCCACATGTTCAAAACCAAGGTCAGAAAGTTGCTTTGTGATATTTTCTGTATCAATATTCTGCCCCACATTCAGCATTACAGTCTTATCGGTCAGTGTTTTCTGCGACACTACCTTCTCGGCAAGTGCGTCAGGGTAAGTAACCACTACCACCGGTTCTTTCTTTTCAAGACGGCTAAGTACCTCAGTACGCAATATTTCATTGGCAGCATCTTTCTGTCCGTATTTTATTGCACGCCTGTACGATGAAGGGAAGAAAAGTATATTTGCATCACCGTTAGCCTGTACCAGGTCATGATAAAAATATCCAGCTTCTTCGTTATCATTCAATATGAATATGTATATAGCAGGATTGTTTAAAGTATAAGCCGAAAAGAAAAAAGAAGCACATGAACCATGTACACCTCCTAAATATATTGTTTTTATTATATTTCCGGATGTGCCACCTTTGGCTTTACTGTTATTGGCACTGCTATTGGCTTTATTGCTATTAGATTTACCGCCATTAAGTATAGAAGCAAGTCCGGATATATTAGGATGAGCTCCGTATAGTTTCTGTAATTCTGAAATAGTCATTGTAGTGAAAAATATAATATAGCACTAATATATTGCAAATGTACAAATAAAACCTGTATATTTAATGATATGCAACTCAAGTTTCGTATTTAATTTCTTTTACTATACTATAGGTAATAAGTATAAGATATCACCTAAAAATAATGTATGACAGTTTCACACTTAAATAAGTAGTCATAATATTATAATATCACACCCCGTACGACTGAAGTGGTACGGGTGTACGACTGAAGTGATACAAGCGTACGACTGAAGTGAAACGGTTGTACGACTTAAATGAAACGGCAGTACGACTTGAGTGGTACAGTATAAACAGACAGTCTGAACATTACATAGCTATATCTTGTATAATGTAATACTCTAATAAATTCTGAAATTTAGAATAAAATGTTCTTGGTTGATTAAGCAGAAATAACCGTTTCCACCAAATTTTAATTTGAGGCCACAAACTCTTTAATCTATCTCGTCAATTCAAACAAAATGACGAGACATTTTTTTTATTTGTCAATACAGGTCGATATGGATGTGAAAATTCAACCTGTATAACCGTCCAGTCGTAATCGTATTTATTTCATTTGTGTAAGCATATATACGATTCCATATTGCAGTTTATAAAAAAATTAAAATCCCTGGCTGTCATTTATTTTTAGCACATATTCCACGATAATCTCTTTTTATTATGTAAATTTGTAGCCTTACTAAGCCCTGTCTGCATATTTACATATCTGCATATTTGATATCAGTCAGGCAATATCATGTAAAAACAAATACATGACATATAACAAGAATTACTTCATACATAATTTACATAAACAACTATGTACAAGAAAATAGCCGATTTATTAAGCAAGCATAAACTCAAGAACGCACTAAGTGAATTGTCGGCGTACGCCGAACAGACCAACAACTGGCAGATAAAATCAGAAACTGATGCATTGAGAACAACATACGAATATATGTTGCAGTATGCAGCTCAGGGAGTAGACGACCCATCGAGAAAAGACTTGTACAGACAAGTATATTCATCTGCGCTGTCGGCCAACGAGAAACTGAAACTTTCGGAAGACTTGAATAACGGTTCGAGTTTCGTTTCAAGCAAGTTCAAACTGTTCAAACAACATCCGGCACGCTCATTTTACGATATACGCAGTATCCTGGAATCATATACAGACGACATGAACTCAGTCAACACAGACAATGAGTTGTCGGACATACCAACAAGAACTGCCATACAAAAAAGACATCAGTCTGCTACCGACGAACTATTCTATAAAGTTATGGTTCCTTCTTTATGGAGTAAGGAGGATTATTCACAGGCCCTTGAAATAATAAACTCAGAACTCGTAATAGAGAATGTAAAGTCTGTTATGATTTCTGCTGCAGGAATTAGTCTTCTTTATTTTGTCGATCCTCTTAAGCTCAGATTACTTTATCATGTATATTCACATTTCTCAAATCCGCCACTTTCACAAAGGGCACTGGTGGGAATTGTTTTATGCATTTATTTCATGGAAGACAAAATTAAGTCTTATAACCCGGAGTTGATTGATGAATTAGGACAATTAGATGAGATAAAAAACTTCCGTAAGGATTTGAGCACAATACTCATGCAGCTCCTTATTGCACGCGGCACCGAGGAAGTGGACAAGAAAATGAGAGAGGAAATCATTCCTTCTATCATGAATAACGCGCACATCGAAAAATCGGACAAGACTATCAGGGAAATATCTCTTGAAGATATGATTGAGTTCAATCCCGAATGGGAAAAGAGCATGGACAAAATCAAAGACCAGATAAAACAGCTTTATGATATGAAGACTGAAGGTGCAGATACTTATATGTACGCATTTTCATCGATGAAGATATTTCCGTTCTTCAATGAACCGGCACACTGGTTCTATAAGTTCGGCACTCATGTTCCGGAAATATACAGTACCATGAACAAGACACTCAAGGATAAAACGTCTCCAATGATGTTTATAATGAACTCTACCGACATGTGCGATTCAGACAAGTTCTCACTTTGTCTTACCTTCAAAGATATGCCTGATTTCTCTGAAGGAATGCTTAACATGAAAGGAAAAGAACAGAGTGATGTACTGAAAGAGCAGATGAAAGCCATAGAAGAAGACAAAGATAAGAATGCATCCGAGAGCCGTATGTTCATACAAGACTATTACAGATTCTGTAAACTGTGCTCGGCGGCGAATGAAAGAATTGATATTTTCAAGGATAAGTTCAAGTTATGGAACAGCCCTACCCTTTCGGCTTATTTCAAAGACGGCAATACATACAAGACTGTGGCCGACTATCTGCTGTCGAAAGAGCATTATGACTGTGCCGCTGAAATATACCGCATAATCACATCCGAAAATCCTGTTTATGCAGAAGCTTTCCAGAAATTAGGATATACATATATAAAGATGGGTAAATATGATCTTGCCCTCGAAGCACTTAACACTGCAAATATTCTTAATCCTGAAGACAGCTGGACATTGAAAAACATAGCTTTGTGCTATAGAAAAAACGGTATGTACGAAAAGGCTATGGAATGGCTGTATGAAGCAGAAAAACAAAATCCTGACAATCTGAATATCTGTCTGCAATTAGGACAGGTGCTTACTTATATCGGAAGGTTCGACGAGGCTCTCAAGTTCTTGTTCAAAGTGGAATATTTAGGTAAAGGTAAGACATCGGCTCAAAGAAATATAGCATGGTGCTACTTCATGATAGAAAAGCAGGATGAAGCTATAAACATGTACAACAAGATTATTGAAAAGCAGGAGGCTAAAGCTGAAGATTTCATGAATCTTGGTCATGTATATCTGACAATGAATAATATTTCTGAAGCTCTTAAGTTCTATAAAGAAGCCGAAAATCTCACTTCAGGAAATGATGTATTTATCAGAATGTTAGACAATGACAAAGATTTGTTGCTCAACAAAGGTGTCCAGGAAGAAATACTATATATCATCCCCGATATGATTGATGATTTAAGTTATAATAAATAAATTGGTATATACATAAAGATTTTATATTTTTTTCATACCTTTGTTGTATTCGTAACCATAGAAATTATTTATTTTATGCAAAACAGCGACAGTATTATTATTATTCCTACTTATAATGAGAAGGAAAATATTGAAAATATTATCCGTGCGGTATTCGGACTTGAAAAGTGCTTTCATATTCTAATAATAGAAGACAATTCACCCGACGGAACAGCGGAAATAGTAAAACGTTTACAGAAAGAGTTTCCCGAAAGACTGTTCATGATTGAAAGAAAAGGCAAACTCGGACTTGGTACTGCATACATCACCGGTTTTAAATGGGCGGTTGAAAAAAAATATGACTATATTTTCGAAATGGATGCTGACTTCAGTCATAACCCTAATGATTTGCCGAGATTATATAAGGCTTGTCACGATGATGGCGGTGACGTTGCCATAGGTTCAAGATATATCAGCGGAGTTAATGTGGTAAACTGGCCTATGGGTAGAGTTCTTATGTCGTATTTTGCATCAAAATATGTAAGAATGGTTACAGGAATACCTGTTCACGACACAACTGCAGGATTCAAGTGTTACAGAAGGGAGGTTTTAGAAACAATTCCACTCGACAAAGTAAGATTCAAGGGATATGCTTTCCAGATTGAAATGAAGTTTACAGCATATAAATGCGGATTCAAAATCATTGAGGTTCCTGTAATATTCATAAATCGTGAACTTGGTACTTCTAAAATGAACAGCAGCATTTTCGGGGAAGCTGTTTTCGGTGTTATGAAACTTAAGTGGGATGGCTGGTTCAGAAAATATCCCAAGAGAAAGGCATAATGAAAGAAACCATCAGAATATATAAAGCACTCAACGTATAATATTAACGTATAGTATAGTATAGTATTGTATTGTATAGTATTATATAGTATTGTATAGTATTGTATTATATTTAACGTATAGTATTAACTTATAATATTTTAAGGTATAACAAGAAGGTATAAACAGTATAAACGATATATCAATGAAAAAAACTTGGATAAAAAATGCTGTTATTGTAAACGAAGGTAAAAGATTCAACGGCTCTGTAGTTATTGATGGTGAAAATATTTATAAAGTTATAGAAGGTAATGATGAACCATGCTGCAATATTGATGAGACGATTGATGCCTGCGGACATTATCTCATCCCTGGAGTTATAGACGATCATGTGCATTTTCGTGATCCGGGACTGACACATAAAGCAGATATGGCTACAGAAACCGCTGCGGCTGCTGCCGGTGGGGTTACTTCTTTTATGGATATGCCCAACTGTAATCCTCAGACTACAACTATAGAAGCACTCAACAATAAATTTGAAGATGCAGCTAAAAAATGTATCGTAAATTATTCTTTCTATTTTGGTGCAACCAACAATAATGCTGACCAGTTGGCAGCACTCGACAAGACTCATGTATGTGGTGTTAAATTATTTATGGGCGCAAGTACCGGAAATATGCTTGTCGACAGAATGGAAACCCTTAAGAAAATTTTCTCTAATGCAGGCATGCTTATTGCCACCCATTGCGAGGACCAGAACATAATAAGTAAAAATACAGCAGCTATAAAAGAGAAATATGGTGATGACGCTGATATATCTCTTCATCCTGTTATCAGAAGTGAGGAGGCTTGTTACGAATCATCCTCTCTTGCCGTTAAGCTGGCTAAGGAAACAGGAGCAAGACTGCATATTCTGCATATAAGTACAGCTAAGGAGTTAAGTTTGTTTGAAGACAAACCTATATCTGAAAAGAATATCACTGCCGAAGCTTGTGTATCACATCTTATGTTTTGCGATGAAGATTACAAGACATTGGGTGGAAAAATTAAATGTAACCCAAGTATTAAGACTGCAGCCGACCGCGACGCACTGCGTAAAGCGCTCAATACCGACCTGATTGATGTCATCGGTACCGACCATGCCCCTCATCTTCTCAAGGAAAAGGAAGGCGGAGCATTAAAAGCTGTTTCCGGTATGCCGTCTTTGCAATTCTCTCTTGTTTGTATTCATGAACTGGTTAGAGAAGGTATTATTTCTGTTGAACAGATGGTAAAGAAAATGTGTCATGCTCCAGCCCAACTCTATCAGATTAAAGATAGAGGATTTATCAGAGAAGGTTATAAAGCCGATTTGGTTATCCTTGACCCTGATTACGAATGGACAGTTACAGCCGGATGTATAAAAAGCCGTTGCGGATGGAGTCCTATGGAAGGAAAAACTTTCCACTCCAAGGTTATGAAAACATTTGTAAACGGTACTTTGGTTTACGATAATGATGGCGACAGAGTGAACAGTCTTCACAGAGGGCAGGCTCTTATATTCGACAGATAATGAAACATTAAACACATAAGATTCACATGCAAACAGACATAACTATTATAGAATACGATATACACGACCTTACAGAATACATCAACTGGATTTATTTTTTCCATGCTTGGGGATTTCAACCTAAATTTTCCGGCATAGCAGACATTCACGGATGTGATGCATGCCGTGCAGGATGGCTGGCCTCTTTTCCCGAAAATGAAAGAGCGAAGGCTGCCGAGGCCATGCAGTTGCATAAGGAGGCTATGAGGATGCTCAACTCACTCGACAAGCGTTTTAAGGTGTATGCCATGTATCGGCTTATGGATGCTAATTCAGATGAAGATAATCTGATACTTAATGGCACGTATACATTCCCGCTTCTCAGACAACAGACAAGGGTTAATGAATCTGAGCCTTTTTTATGCTTGAGTGATTTCGTTATGCCTCTTGGATATAAGAAGGCTAATGATAAGACAGATTCGGATAAGGACACTGTTGGGTGCTTTGCTACCACCATTGATCCTGAAATGGAAAAAGAGTTTGTAAACGACGACTATAAAATGTTGCTTTGCAAGACTCTCTCGGAAAGACTGGCGGAAGCTGCAGCCGAAAAAGTGCATGAATATATCAGAAAGTCAGTGTGGGCTTATGCTCCGGATGAGAATCTTACGAAGAAACAACTGCTGAGAGAGGACTATTGTGGTATAAGACCTGCAGTAGGATACCCTTCTCTGCCCGACATTTCAGTGAATTTTCTGCTGAATGATTTGCTGGATATGGAACGTATTGGAATTTCACTTACCGAAAACGGGATGATGATTCCTCATGCTTCGGTAAGCGGACTTATGTTCGCACATCCTAAATCAAAGTATTTCAGTGTAGGAAAAATTGATGAAGTACAACTTGCCGACTATTCTAAAAGAAGAGGAAAAAGTATAGATGATATGAGAAGATTCCTAAGAACTAATTTACAACAACAAAACAATGGTGCTGATTAGAGTTATAGTATTTTTTCTGTTGATGTTGGTTATACCCGACTGGTATATTTATAAACGATGTCTGGATGGATATAAATACAGGAAAATCTTTCTGATACCGTCGGCATTACTTATTATTGGCATGGCTGTTTTCGTAGCTTTGCATGACTCGCTGCATGACTTTTTCGGAATCTTCCTTATTGTAATGCTTTGCGTATGTATTCCTAAGTTGGTGTTTACTATATTCCACTTGATTCTAAGATTCTTAGCAAAGGGTATCAAGAGTCAGATTCCGGTCTCAAAAAAGAATGCTCTTTGTGGATATTTGTCGGCCATCCCGGCTTTAGGTATTTTTGCCTATATTTTATTCGGTGTCATAGTAGGTAAAGAGTATTTCCAGATAAGGAATGTTACTTTTGTATCGCCAAATCTTCCTGAAGCCTTCGACGGATATAGAATTCTGCAGCTGTCCGACATACATTCAGGCAGTTGGACAGGAAACGGCAAGGCTTTAGAAAAGGCCATTGAACTGTGTCTGAAAGAAAAGCCCGACCTGGCCTTATTTACAGGCGACCTTGTAAACAGCAGGGCCGACGAACTGAAAGAGTTCGAGAATATCTTTTCACGGCTTAAGGCAAAAGATGGTGTTTACTCTGTTTTGGGCAACCATGATTATGGTACATACGTGAAATGGGAATCAGAAAGACACAGGCTGGCAAATATCGACTCTCTGGTTGCATACGAAAACAGAATGGGCTGGAGAATGCTGAACAACGAACATGTAATTATAAAAAGAGGCAACGACTCTATTGCTGTTGTAGGAGTAGAAAACAGCGGTAAGCCGCCATTCCCCGATTATGCTGACCTGAATAAAGCTGCAAAAGGAACAGAAGGCATGTTTCAGATATTAATGAGTCACGACCCTACCCACTGGCGCAGGGAAGTCCTCCCCGAATCTGATATAGAACTGATGCTTGCCGGACATACTCACGACATGCAGGTCTCGTTGTTCGGTTTGTCTGTCTCTTCCCTTATATATCCCGAACATAACGGGTTATATACAGAAAACGGCAGAGGTCTTTATGTAAATATAGGATTAGGATATGTATTATTCCCCATGAGACTTGGAGCCTGGCCTGAAATTACTGTCATCACCCTGAAATGCAGATAAACAAAATAAAACTTAATAATAGATATATTTTATCGAGATAATTCAAAGGTAAACTTAAAACAATAATTTTAATATGAGATTCTTATACATCATCTACCAAATTTGTATAGCATTGCCTATATTTCTGGTTATTACAATTATCACCGCACTGGTTACAATGCTTGGATGCCGGTTTGGAAACGGACATTTTTGGGGATATTATCCCGGAAAAATATGGTCACAGCTTACATGCTACATCCTTTTGCTTCCAGTAAAAGTAAAGGGACATGAGAATATCGACCACAAGCAATCTTACGTATTTGTCGCTAATCACCAGGGCTCATTCGATATTTTCCTTATCTATGGTTTTCTCGGAAGGAATTTTAAATGGATGATGAAAAAAAGCCTCAGAAAGATTCCATTTGTAGGAAAAGCATGCGAATCGGCCGGATTTATTTTCGTCGACAAGTCCGGACCACGAAAGATTCACGAGACTATAGAACAGGCTTTCAATGTTCTGAAAGACGGGACCTCACTTGTGGTATTTCCAGAAGGTGCAAGAACATTTACCGGACACATGGGGATATTCAGAAAAGGCGCATTCCAGTTGGCCGACGAGCTCCAGCTCCCTGTAGTACCTCTTACCATCAACGGTTCTTTCCAGATTTTGCCGAGAACAGGAAAGCTTCTTTCATGGCATCCTTTGGAACTTACTATCCACAAACCTATTTTCCCTAAATGCAAAGGACAGGAAAATATGAAAGAGCTTATGGAAAAGTCGTATAAAGTAATAGAAGAAAGTCTGCCACAGAAATACAAAGGAATGGTAAACAATCCCGACCAGTAATCATAAAAATATATATATTCTGTATTGTATACACATTAACTGTGTATACATTAGACATTATATAGATTAAATTGCTATACGGCTCATTTTGTGGCTGATTCTAAAGTTGTGCAATCCACATGCAATAAGAATCACCATATCCTCGAATCCGAATTTATGACATCTAAATCGTTCTTTGACAATACGGCATTTTTTCATTCTACCGATGGCATGCTCGACTTTAATCCTAATGCCTGAAATTCTCTTATTCTCCTGTCTTTCTTCCGGAGTAAGTTTTTTTCCTATAGGTTTCTTTTTGGGCATATATACATCAACTACATCCGGTCTGTGTCCCTGAAAACCGGTATCCTGACAAAGTCGTATTCCTTTGGGAAGCGAAAGAGGTTCTGTATCACATATCTTCTTATCATGGGTATGACCTTCGTAAGTTGAACTTAACCACACGATTCTGAGATGGCTAGTACATATGGCGAATCTTGTCGTAATACATCATTTAAACTTTTTAGACCACAAAGATTAGTCAAAGAGCGCTTTAATCAATTATTCGATATAAACTATATTATAAAATTTCAGTGTTTTAAAATTTTCCTAATATTTTAATTTTGTATTTTCTATTTCAATAGGATAATATAACAATATTCATACCCCCAAATCAACCGACTAATAATTAAATAATATGAATTAGATTTTGGATAGCTATCCTCTTTTCGTATATTTGTTATCACGAATATAGGATGCGGCTCTGCATAGTCAAATTTGAAAACAGCGTTTTCATTTGCCTCTGCTCTCGCCTTTCACTATATTGGGGAAAGAAAGTTCATGTTTAATCAAATCACTGTGGTTATGGAAAATAATATTGCGTTTGTTGCTTATCTGTGCCTGGCTGTTTTTTTTGTTGTGATTGGTGTGCTTAGTTTCACCGGTAGGATAGGTTGGGGTATAATCGCTACCGGCAGTAAGACATTTGACAGAAGGCAGCGCATAAGCAGACTCTGTTTCTGTCTGCTATTTGCCCTCAACAGCGTGCTGAAGGCCTTCGATGTCGATTATCCTTTGTGGCTGATACTGGCTCAGGTAGTGGCTATAGTGGGCATTGCAGTCTATATGTGGTTTCTGCCGGTGAAGAAAGATAAATAACGGCCTGTGTTCCGGCTGAAGCTGAGAAATGTCAGTCTTCTGTATATTCCCCATATATTATATTCTGCAGAGACGTAGCATGGTCTCTACTCTTGGCTATATACGATATTTTTTTGCTCAGGATAAAAAATATCTGAAACAAGTTTCGATATTTTATTCTCCGCTCACCTTTGTTTATATTTGAGTAATTTGAAAATAAATTAAAGGTGTAATTATGATTGATTATATTAGAAATAATGTTGATTAATTATATAATAAGGACCATAAAAAAGACGTTTCGGATTATAGATGGAAACAGATTTCATATTGTGAATATATCACATGAACATCACAGTTAATCATCCTCTATAATCCGAAACGTCTTTTTTATCACAGAAATCGCAATTAATTTTATGATTCTATGTTTCAGTTTGCAGTTGCCTGCATTCGTTCCATGTTATCTTTAGCTACAGAAATATATTCCTTTATCAAAGGATTCACTTTAAAGGATTCCGGTGCATTTTCCACTATATCTTCCATTAAAGGAGTCAGTACCGGATAAGGGAAAGTATTACAAATCATTATAAACACCCCTGGTCCCAATACATTATCATAGTTTTTTTCAATAAATGTCTTTGCCAGATTATCCATTTCTTCCGACACAGATTTGCGTTTTTGATCTATCTGCATCTGAACTGTATGCAAATCAATCCCGTCCATAATCATACGGCTCTCTTCCCTTTCAATCTCGTAAGCCTTATCGTCGAGAGCAGTCTTTTCTTCAATAAACTTATTGAAGCTGTTGTTCAACGGAGTCCCTTTTATAGATATTCCTGCATTATTTATCTCGATATCGATATTACCTTCTTCTATAACCAAAGGCATAATGCACTCTTCGTCCATATAAAGTGACGCCAAAACCACAGAGTCAACCTTACCTTCCATCTTGAAAAGTCCATGTATTACTTCACAAGAATCAATGTTGACCAACTTATCACCTGAAATCACTTTAATAAATAACATCTTTCCATCAAGCTGCGATACAGAGCTTGTTCCCTCTACTCTGTATTTTTTTCCGCATGACGTAAGAGTAAAAATAAATAATATCAGAAAATAAACCCTATACATGCAATACTAGTAAATAATGTTTTATTAATTCTGCAGCAAAGGTATAACCTTTATATTAGTCAGAAAAAAAAAATATCACAAATAATACTAAATACTAAGGGTATAGAGTTTTAAAAAAAATAAAAATCTACATGTTTGCCGGCTTATATACCCAAAAAGACATATTTTAAGTGCTTTAAATAGGGGTATATAAGTTGTAAATGTTATCTTTGTAAATGAAAATCCAATCACGGGTAAACTAAATATAGGTTTTTACATCTCAATTGGTTAGATTTTTGGAAATTTTAAACATTACAATTCAAAAACTATAGTTAAATGAAGAAAATCAAAGTTTTAGTGCTGGCACTTTTATGTGCGGCTTTCGCGCCTGTTAAGGCCGATGAAGGTATGTGGCTGCTTCAGCTTATGAAAGAGCAGAATCTGGCCGACAAGATGAAGGCTCAGGGATTAAAGATTAATGTATCCGATATTTATGATCCTTCGCAAGTTACTCTTAAGGATGCTGTCGGTATCTTCGGAAGGGGTTGTACAGGTGAAATTATATCACCCAACGGACTTATTCTGACAAATCACCATTGCGGTTATGATGCTATACAGCAGCACAGTTCTGTTGAACACGATTATCTTACAGACGGATTCTGGGCTAAAAGCCTTGAAGAGGAAATCCCTACTCCGGGACTTACCTTCAAGTTTGTGGAACGTATTGTAGACGTAACCGATAAGGTCAACAATGATATCCAGAAGGGTAAGATTAAAGAAGCAGAATCTTTCGGAAGCGAATATCTGAAAAAATTAGCCGACGAAGAACTGAAAAAAAGTGATCTGAAGAAAGCTCCTGGTATCAGCACAATGGCACTTCCTTTCTATGAAGGAAACAGATTCTATGTTTTCTATATCAAGACTTATACCGATGTGCGTATGGTGGCTGCTCCTCCTTCTTCTGTAGGAAAATTTGGAGGAGAGACTGATAATTGGATGTGGCCTCGTCACACTTGTGACTTCTCTATGTTCCGTATCTATACCGACAAAGATGGTAATCCTGCCGACTATAGCAAGGATAATATTCCTTTGAAAGCAAAGAAACATCTTGCTATTTCTCTTAAAGGCTTGCAGGAAGGTGATTATGCCATGATAATGGGATTCCCTGGAAGCACAAGCAGATATCTTACTGAAAGCGAAGTAAAATTGCGTATGACCGGAACCAATACTCCTCGTATCGAAGTGAGAGAAGCAAGACAGAATGTTCTTAGAGAAGAAATGGCTGCAAGCGATAAGGTTCGTATTCAGTATGCAAGCAAATTTGCCGGTTCAAGCAACTACTGGAAGAATTCTATTGGTATGAATAAGGCTATTGTCGACAATAAGGTATTGGAAACAAAAGCAGAACAGGAAGCAAGATTCGCCAAGTTTGCCATGGCTAAAAAGAATGCCGATTATCAGGGTGTGGTAGAGAAGATTGACGCTTATGTAGCTAAGGTTGAACCAATACGTACTCAGTCGACTTATTTCAGCGAAGTGTTCAGAACAGGTATCGAGTTTGAATCGGCTTATAAACTTTTCGATAATCTGAAGGAAGCTTTGGAAAAGAATAAGAAAAAGAATATCGAAAAAGCTGTTGCCGCGCTTAAAGAAGAATTTGAGGCTGTACATAATAAGGATTATGACCATGAAGTAGACCGTAAGGTAGCTAAGGTGCTTATTCCTCTTTATGCTTCTAAGGTTCCGGCCGAAGCTCTTCCTGATTTCTACGAAACAATCAAGAATCAGTTCAACGGCGACTATAATGCGTATATCGACGCATGCTACGACAAGTCTATCTTTGCTAACGAAACCAACTTCAACAACTTCATCAGCAATCCTACTGTAGAAGCTATAGAGTCCGACCTGATGGTACAGTATTCTGAAGATAAGGCTGAAATGGCTGAAAAACTTTCTGAAAGACTTAAAGAAGCAAGTGCCGACATAAATCTTTTGCATAAGACATACGTTCGCGGACTTTGTGAAATGTATGCTCCGGAACCAAAAGCACCGGATGCCAACTTTACTATACGTCTTACTTATGGTAATGTAAAATCATACGATCCTAAGGATGGTATTCATTATAAATATTATACCACTTTGAAAGGTGTAATGGAAAAAGAAGATGCCAACAATCCTGAATTCGTAGTTCCTGAAAAACTTAAGGAACTTTATGCTACAAAGAACTTTGGAAGATATGCTATGGCCAACGGTGAAATGCCTACCTGCTTCCTTACTACCAACGATATAACCGGAGGTAACTCAGGTTCTCCTGTCATGAATGGAAACGGTGAACTTATCGGTTGTGCTTTCGATGGCAACTGGGAATCATTGAGCGGAGACATCAACTTCGACAATAATCTGCAGCGTTGTATAGCAGTGGATATCCGTTATGTATTGTTCATCGTTGAAAAACTTGGCGGATGCAAGAATCTTATTGATGAAATGACTATCGTTGAATAATATAAAGTTCTTATTCTGAGTTAATGCGTATTCTTATATAATCATGTAATATCATTGTTAATGACTCATATAATGAAGAAGACATTATTATTATCTCTGCTTGCCACATTTACCCTTGCCGGACATGCCGACGAGGGTATGTGGATGCTGACCGACCTGAAAAAACAGAATGCGGCAGTAATGTATGATCTTGGACTTGATATCAGTATTGATAAGGTCTACTCTCCCGACAGTATCAGCCTTAAGGACGCCGTAGTTCACTTTGGAGGAGGTTGTACTGGAGAAGTTATTTCTTCCGAAGGTCTTGTACTCACCAATCACCACTGTGGATATGGATACATACAGCAGCACAGTTCTGTAGAGCATGATTATCTTACAGACGGATTTTGGGCTATGACTCGCGAACAGGAGCTTCCTTGCAGCGGACTTACCATTACTTTTATCGACAAGATTATGGATGTCACATCGTATGTAAAGGACAGACTCGAAAAGGATGAAGACCCTGAAGGTCTGAATTATCTTTCTCCTTCTTATCTTTCGAAAGTTGCCGAAAGATTTGCAAAGGAAGAAAAAATCAAGACTGATGAGTTTACAGTACTTGAGTTGAAGCCGTTCTATGGAGCCAACAAGTATTATCTGTTTGTAAAGACTGTTTATAAAGATATACGTATGGTTGGTGCTCCTCCTTCTTCCATAGGTAAGTTTGGAGCTGATACAGACAACTGGATGTGGCCAAGACACTGTGGCGACTTCTCTATCTTCCGTATCTATGCCTCTAAAGACGGTAAGCCTGCTAATTATAGTGCCGATAATGTTCCACTTAAAGTCAAAAAGCATATTCCTATCAATCTTAAAGGAGTAAAGGAAGGCGACTTTACTTTTGTCATGGGATTCCCAGGCCAGAACTGGAGATATATGATAAGCGACGAAGTGGAAGAAAGAATGCAGACCACAAACTTCATGAGAGATACCGTAAGGGGTGTACGACTCAGGGTTCTTGGTGAGGAAATGGCTAAGGATGATAAAACACGCATCCAGTATGCAGCAAAATATGCCTCATCGGCCAACTACTGGAAAAATGCCATAGGTATGAATGAAGGTCTGGTCAGACTGAAGGTACTCGACAAGAAAAAAGCACAACAGGAAAGACTTCTGGAATATGGCCGTGAAACTGGCAACAACAGCTACAAAGAGGCTTTTGATGCTATACGCTCTATAGTGGCTAAACGCAGAAATGCCGTTTATCACCAACAGGCTATTTATGAAGCTCTGATGCTTGGCACTGAATTTTCGAAGATTCCTGATACTGAGGCTTTGAGAACAGCTCTTGAAAATAATGATAAAAAGGCTGTTAAGGAGGCTGTGACAAACTTGAAGAATGCAAGTGAGAAATTCTTTAATAAAGACTATAGTACAGAAGTCGACTGCAAAGTTTCAAAACAGCTTATTGCCTTGTATTCTAAACTTGTACCGTCAGAACAGCATATAAGTATTTTCAAACAGATTAACGAAAAATTTGGAGGAAATACAGACGCATTTGTTGATGCCTGCTTCTCGAAATCTATATTCAGAAGTAAGGAAGCATTCGATAACTTCTTGAAAAAACCTGATGCACGTACATTAAGAGAAGATCTTATGGTTATGTACGCACAATCAGTAAAGGATGGTTATAAAGCAACCTCGGATGCTATGAAGGCCGAAACCAACGCTTATAATCTTGCCCATAAGACATGGGTTGCCGGAATGCTTGAATTAAAGGAAAAAGAAGGTACACCAATTTATCCTGATGCCAACTCTACTTTACGTCTCACTTACGGTAAGATTGGTTCGTATGAGCCTGCAGACGGAAAGGAATATCTTTATTACACAACTCTGAAAGGTGTTATGGGAAAAGAAGATCCTGATAATCCTGAATTTGTAGTTCCTGCCAAGCTGAAGGAATTGTATGAAAATAAAGACTTCGGACAATATGCTATGCCTGATGGACGTATGCCTATTTGCTTTGCTACTGCAACAGATAATACCGGTGGTAACTCCGGATCACCTGTATTCAACAGCAAGGGAGAGCTTATAGGTACAGGATTCGACCGTAACTACGAAGGACTTACCGGTGATATTGCTTACAACCCGCAATTGCAGCGCGCTGCCTGTGTGGATATAAGATATACCCTTTTCATTATCGATAAGTTTGCCGGTGCCGGACATCTTATTGATGAAATGACAATTATAAAGTAAATCCTATACAGTAAAATTATACAGGTAAGGTAAAATTTAAAAGGAGTTATCATGTTTCATCCCCTATAAAGTATGATGAGAACAGATAACTCCTTTTTCTGGTTTATGTGTGTGTTAGTATAGTGTCTTGCTTTGATTTATCTTATTGATTTCTTTTATTTGTTTTCTTTTACTTATTCATTTCCTTTTCTTCTTCGTTTGGTATACGGAATGCAGTGTATAGCTCAAGAACAGCAGATATGCTTAAACACAGAATCCATTCATTATGATGCCATAGCAACATCAGAACTCCTGTAAAGACCAGAAGCATGGCTCCTATAAGCTGCTGACGTTTCAAGCGGCGTATTACTATATTCTTACTTGTGGAATTAGCTATGGATTTGGCCTGCATCCATGAAAACATTACAGAGCCAAGAATATATATGTAAGGAGCATATTCAAACCTTATGAACTGCAGAAACAATCCTGCAAAAAGTATAACCGCTCCAACTACTGAAATTATATTTTCAAACTTATTCATTAAATTCCTGTTGATTTTTATTCTTTACTTTCCGATATATTTGTTGCCTGTGATTTATAGAAGGATGTATGTACCTGTATTATTTGAAAAAACATATCAGTCGTCGAGATCCTGTTCAAAGATAAATACATCTTCATTTTCTTTCTTCATCATGTATTTCTCTCTTGCCACTTTCTCCAAAGCTTCAGGATTTGAAGTTATTTCCTTAAGCAACTTGCTGTCTTCCTCAAACAGTTTCCTGTAACGTGCTATTTCAGTCTTAAGGTGATGTATCTCTCTACGATGCTGAAAACGGCGGATTAGGTTGTTCTCGTCAAGGAAACCTATAATGAGAACGAACAAGCCCAAAGTAATCATGTACTTATGTGTACGTACATAAAACCATACTCTTTCTATTTTTTCTTTCATCGCGTTCATCGCAGTTTGCAACAATAGTATTTGTTAGATATTTTTCCGATACTTCTTTATGTGTGCAAATATACATACTTGATACGAGAAATCAAAAATGACAATGGGATTATATTAAAATTATCTCTATTATTTTACAGACAGAAATCAAGTAAGCATCTTTGGTTGGTTATCATCTGCAATTATTTTGTATCTTTGCTGAAGTTTCTTTTTTTAGCATAACTATATACTTACAGATATTAATTTACTTTATGGACAATTATATTGTATCGGCACGAAAATACCGTCCGGCCACATTCGACACAGTGGTTGGCCAGCGTGCACTGACAACAACATTGAAAAATGCCATAGCAAACAATAAACTGGCACATGCTTATCTTTTCTGCGGTCCGAGAGGTGTGGGAAAGACTACATGCGCACGTATTTTTGCAAAAACCATAAACTGTCTTTCGCCAACTGCAGAAGGTGAAGCATGTAATCATTGTGAGTCGTGTATGGCTTTCAATGAGCAACGCTCGTATAATATCCATGAACTTGATGCCGCATCCAACAACTCGGTGGAGGATATCAGGGCACTTATCGACCAGGTGAGAATACCTCCGCAAATAGGCCGGTATAAGGTTTATATTATCGATGAGGTTCACATGCTGTCTACGGCCGCATTCAATGCTTTTCTTAAAACTTTGGAAGAACCGCCGCATCATGCCATTTTCATACTTGCCACAACCGAAAAGCATAAAATTCTTCCTACCATCCTAAGCCGATGCCAGATATATGATTTCAGCAGAATAAGTGTTACTGATACTATAGAGCATCTGCAGTATGTAGCCCAGAAAGAAGGCATTGATGTAGAACCGGAAGCTTTGACTGTAATAGCTCAAAAAGCCGACGGAGGTATGCGTGACGCACTTTCCATATTCGACCAGGTTACAAGTTTCTGCAACGGACATATAACTTACAAAAGTGTAATCGAGAATCTCAATGTGCTCGATTATGAATATTATTTTAAACTCACTGACCTTTTTCTTGAAAATAAGGTGAGCGAGTCAATGATAATATTCAATGAGATTCTTAAAAAAGGATTCGATGCAAATCACTTTATCACCGGTTTAGGCTCACACTTCCGTGACTTGCTTGTAAGCCATGATGAAATTACATTGCAGCTTCTCGAGGTTGGAGCTTCTATAAGGGAAAGGTATAAGACACAGGCAAAGAAATGCGAACCTAAATTTCTGTATAAGGCAATGAAGTTGTGCAATGATTGTGACTTGAATTACAGACAAAGCAAAAATAAGAGACTTCTTGTTGAAATTACTCTTATACAACTTGCACAGCTGACTTCCGAATCTGATGATTCCGGCAATGGGCGTAGCCCTAAGCAGACTCTAAAACCTATATTTTCGACTAATGCAACAAACGGTCAGGCTGTAGCAACAAGCAATAACAGTGTTCAGAATATACAGAATCAGAATGCTCAAAACCAAAACATACAGACAAATCCGTATACACAGAATAATGTACCAAATAATGTTGCCGGCAGTACTGTACAGAGTTTACAACCACAAAACGGGAATCAGGTCAACAATAACCCGAACAATAACGGGCAACCGGCACAGTCTGTTTCATTACCTGGTTTAAAAGTCGATTCTGAGAAGAAAATACCGGTAGTCAAGTCTGACAGTTTGGGAATATCAATAAAGAAAAAGGTTCAGCATCAGGAACAGACTGGTTCTGCTGTATCTTCTGTATCCGGAATGAATGCTTCAGCCGGAACAGCATTCCCTACATCGGCAGCACAAGCTGTAGACAGTACGTGGGAAGACTACGATGTATATGATAAAGATATTGTATATTATTGGAGAGCCTTTGCAACAAATCTTCCTAAAGAAGAAGCAGCCAACAAAGGACGAATGATGAGCATTACACCAAAGCTTCTTGAGAATGACACAACATTCGAAGTAGTGGTTGATAATGACATGGTTCAGAATGATATGATGAAACTGTCTCCACAAATTGAAGCATATCTAAGAGAACAGTTGCACAACAGAAAAATAAAAATGACTGTGAGAATAAGTGCTGCCAATGAAAATATAAAGGCTTTCAGTCATGTTGAAAGATTCCAGATGATGAGCAAGAAAAACCCGAGTCTGCTGAAACTAAAAGAGGTACTTGGACTTGAACTTTCATAGGAGACATAAGAAACATAGGAAATATAAGTAACGTAAGGAACATAAAGAAAAAGAAAAACGGAATTTGTTTGATTAATCGAATTATGATTATCAGTATCAATTCGAATAATTAAACAAATTCCGTTGTTTTTTTATAATAACATATTATAAATCGTGGTTACGCATACGGTACTCCGCCAATTCTTCGTACTTGGTACCCGGACGTCCGTAATTACAATACGGATAAATAGATATACCGCCACGAGGAGTAAATATACCGGTAACTTCTATGTATTTGGGGTCCATAAGCTTAATAAGGTCTTTCATAATTATATTAACACAGTCCTCATGAAAGTCGCCATGGTTTCTGAAACTAAACAAATATAGTTTCAGACTCTTACTCTCCACCATCTTTACATCAGGAAGATAGCTTATACGGATTTCAGCAAAATCAGGCTGCCCTGTTATAGGGCAAAGGCTTGTAAACTCAGGACAGTTGAAACGCACCCAATAATCATTCTCCGGATGTTTGTTTATAAATGATTCCAATACTTCGGGAGCATAATCCTGACGGTAAACAGTATTTCCTCCGAGCAAGGTCAGTTCATCTTTTCTTTCCATTGTAGATATTAAATTAAATATATAAAAATGTATATATTATTGTATATATTAATATGAGCTATAATAAGAATTAATACAGTAGGATAAATATAAAGTCTGAAGTTTTATGATATCGGTTCGAATTGCAATATCAGTACAACACTGCTTAATGTCATTCAGACTTTGTGGCAAGATACTTCTCAAGACCTTCCCTACGCAACTTACATGCAGGACAATGTCCACAACCATCCCCCTGAATACCATTATAGCATGTCAGAGTTTCAGTACGTATAAGTTCAAGCACTCCCAACTCATCGGCAAGAGCCCATGTCTGAGCCTTATCAATCCACATCAGAGGAGTATGGATAACAAACTGTTCGTCCATAGCCAAATTGAGTGTAACATTAAGCGACTTTATAAAAGAGTCACGGCAGTCGGGATATCCGCTGAAATCTGTCTGCGACACACCTGTTACAAGATGAGAAATTCCATGTTCGCGTGCATATACTGCAGCAATACTCAAAAAGAACAAATTGCGGCCCGGAACAAACGTATTAGGGAAAGAACCTTCAGGCTTTTCCTCATCCATCTTGATAGTTGTATCAGTTAGAGAGTTCTTTCCAAGATGTCCGATAAACGAAACATCCATTACATCGAAATGTACCCCAGCCTTCTGAGCAATAGCTCTTGCAAGTTCTACTTCTTTTTCATGCTTCTGACCATACAGGAAACTCAGTGCGTATACCTCCTTGAAATGTTTTTTTGCCCAAAACAAGCATGTTGTGGAATCCTGGCCTCCGCTGAATACCACCAAAGCAACATCATTGTTAACCATATATTAAATCTCCTTTATTTTCAGTACGTTATAAGAAATGTTATCATCGTACACATCACTATCATCAACTTTCTTAATATAATCTACAACTCGGATAGTGACAGGCAAAATAATAATTTCATAAAGAGTTTTCAAGACCACTTGCACTATCATCATCTTTATCAGCTCATTAAGCGGCATCAATCCTCCGAATGCCAATGGAAAGAAGATAAGTGAATCGGCACTCTCGCCTGCAACGGTCGACAGTACAGCTCTAAGAGAAAAGTTCTTTCCATGCGAAGCAATCTTCATCTTGCTCATTACATAAGCATTAATAAAAGAACCTACAAGAAATGCTGTAAGACTTGCAGCTGCAATACGTGGAGCAAGCCCAAAAACAAAGTCAAAGCTTTCTTCGCCTTCCCAGAAAGGAGCGGCAGGCAGAGCTACAGCAATTTGTCCGAGGGCAACTACCATAAAATTCATGAGAAACCCCATCCAGATAATCAGACGAGCCTTTCTGAAGCCCCAAACTTCTGCAATACAGTCATTAATGATATAAGATACGGGAAAAACCAACAGTCCGGCAGTTACGGAAATCGGACCGAGTTGTACGACTTTGGCCTCTAAAAGATTAGCTGCTACAAGGCAGACACAAAACACAATACCCAAGACCATAAAAGGTACTGATACGAGATTTTCTTTTTTCATCGTTCCTGTTTTTTACGTGGTGTTCTAGAATACACGACCGCTATTAACGGCATCGTATGTTAATGATCACTTTTTTTTATTCGGCTGCAAAAGTACAAAGTATTTGTCAATTAGACAAGAAAAATATATATTTGTAGATAAGAATGTAAAATTTGTACGGATATTTAACAACCAGCAAACATTCGATAATTATACTTGCAGTATTAAATATACCACAACAAAGAATCGGCCATGACAAAAAATAATTTTCTTTCCGAACAACTCAACTACATAGGTGAAAACAGAAATCCAACAAGACTTCACCTTTGTACGTACAATAGCAAAGAACTGACATGTTATACAGACCAGGATATCAATTCCATTATACCATTGATCAATGATGAAAACATCAGCTGGCTGCAAATCAATGGCATGCAAGATACCGGTACAATCAAGAACGTATGTCAGTTCTTTAATATCGATTTTCTTACAACCCAAGACATACTTAATTCGAACCATCTCACCAAAATAGAAGAACACGACGACTACAATGTGGTTATTCTTAAGATTTTAAGAAAGAACAGTGAAATGGAATTCGAGCCTCAACAATTATGTATAATTCATGGCAAGAATTACATTCTCACTTTTGTAGAAAAAGAGACTGACTTTTTTAAAGATATTCTGTCGGCCCTCAACAAGAATACACTGAAAATAAGAAACAGAACATCCGACTATCTTTTAAGTGTTCTACTAAACAGTTCGATGGCTAATTTCATGTCTATTTTATCATCTATGGAAGATGAACTTGAAGACATGGAAGAAGCTCTGATTGAGCCATACGGCCAGGATGTTCCGGGAATAGACAAAATACAGATTTACAGACGCAACTACCGTTTAATTAAAAAATGTATTCTTCCGCTGAAAGAAAATATCAATAAATTATCCCATACAGAAAATGAACTTATTTATGAAGTTCAAAAGCCGTTTTTCAATGATGTGAACGATCACCTTCAGTTTGCCTTGCAAACCATGGAAAGCTGCCGTGACTTGATAACTGCCATAGTAGATTTATATATGTCAAGAAATGACCAAAGACTGAATGACATCATGAAACAGCTTACCATTGTATCAACAATATTCATACCTCTTACATTTATGGCAGGTATATGGGGTATGAACTTTCAGGTAATGCCTGAACTTAGCTGGAAATATGGATATGTAATGGCGTGGGCAATAATGATTACTATGGCTGTAATTCTTTATTTCTTCTTCAAGCATAAAAAATGGTAATTTCAGTTTATCTATAAATTAAATGCCAGATTTCATTTTTACAGAAACCAGGTGCAAAATTAAATGTGGCATTTTTATGGTTATTAATTATTATACTAAGCCCAGCACAATATATTAAACAATAAAAAACATTAATACAGACAATCAGTTATGCGTAAACAGGAATTATACGGTAAAATAATAGAATATTTCAGCAAGGCAATGCCTGTGGCCGAGACTGAGCTGCATTATTCAAATCCATTTGAGTTACTTATAGCCGTAATATTGAGTGCACAGTGCACCGATAAGAGAGTGAATATGATTACACCACCGCTATTCCGTGATTTCCCTACTCCGGAGGCTTTGGCTGCAACAACTCCCGAAGTTATATTTGAATATATTAAAAGTGTGAGCTATCCTAACAATAAAGCCAAGCATCTTGTTGGAATGGCCAAAATGCTTGTTTCTGACTTTAACAGCACTGTTCCAGATACTCTCGAAAAGCTTGTCAAACTGCCTGGAGTGGGCAGAAAAACTGCTAATGTTATTCAGAGTGTAGTATTCAACAAGGCTGCGATGGCAGTAGACACACATGTTTTCAGAGTGAGCCACAGAATAGGACTGGTACCCAAATCATGCACCACACCACTGGCTACCGAAAAATATCTCATGAAATACATTCCTAAGGAAATAGTACCCACAGCACACCACTGGCTGATATTACATGGAAGATATGTTTGTACGGCACGTTCACCCAAATGCGAAGAATGTGGTCTGAACGGAATATGCAAGGAATCACTCAAAGTAATAAAAGAATAGGATACGATAGTCTTGCCAATAAACAAAAAAGAGGAACAGCTGTATCAGGAATGAAAAATTTTACTAATACAGCTGTTCCTCTATAAATCAATGGTTATGACACTGATGTTCGCCATCTCCATCATGATGATGACTGCACTCCTCACCAGAGTCTTTTATGTCACCGTTAAGATAAGCCTCAAGAACCTCCATAACAGGTCCGCTGCATCCTCTCACGACTTCTATACCACAAGCAGACAGTTTAGCCAATGCTCCTGCTCCCATATTACCGGCAAGCATTACAGTAACTCCATCCTGCTGAAGCTTTGAAGCTATATCCGATTTACAGCCACAACCTTGAGGAGAAGGCATAATCTGTGTAGAAACTACCTTGTTTTCATCGTTTACGGTTATAATAGTATAAAATTCACAATGTCCGAAATGATTGTCTATCGCACCATTTCTTGTGGGTAATGCTATTTTCTTCATATCTTATGTATCTTTAAAAAATTTATGATTACCATTGAATTGCACTAAACCATTATTCCGGCTGTTTAAAGAAATCCTCCAGCAATTCCGGAACAGGCAGTTCCTCTTTCTTTAACTTACCAAGGCATGTCATGGCCTCATCAGTCAAAGAAAAGTAAATCTGTCTTTTGTCTTTATCGCCAAAATTTCTGTTGATATATCCCTTGTCTTCAACAGAACGCAATACCTTGGAAAGATGAGAAGACCTCAATCCTGTGCGCGAAGCTATAGTACCTGCAGGCACGTTCTCATCACCGATGCTGCATAAAACCATAGCCTCATTAAGGGAAATAGAATAAAGTTCCTCCAAACTGTTTTCCAACTCAGCCATAGCTCTATACAAGTCTCTCATTACGCATATACAACCTATCTTCTCCATCTGTCTGTAAATAAATAATATTAAATAAACAAATTCACATTAGCCTCTTCGGCTCTGTCCATATATGTAGCCACACCACCAATAGTTACATTATCGAGAAGTTCTTCTTTCTTCACACCCATAACATCCATCGACATCTGGCAAGCTATAAACTCCACGCCATTCTCTATGGCCTGCTCTCTGAGCGATTCAAGAGACTCTATACCCTTACTCTTCATAATGTATCTCATCATCTTTGAGCCTGCACCTCCCATATTCATCTTGGAAAGTTTAAGTTTTCTTGAACTCGACGGCAGCATCATACCGAACATTTTTCCGAAAAAGTCCTTCTTTACCGAAGGCTTGTTTTCCTTCTTAATGGCATTTAATCCCCAGAAAGTAAAGAATATGGTAACCTTCTTTCCGGTTGCAGCCGCACCATTAGCAAGCACAAAGGTAGCAAGAGTTTTGTCAAGGTCATCACTAAAAAGAATAAAAGTTTTACCTTTATCGGTTGCAGTTACCGGTTTAACCGCTTCAGCAGCACAGGCTGTAGCCTTTTCTACTATAACCTTATATACACCGCTTCCCGATGATGATGATACGAATCTGTTGCCTGTTGTGCGGCACCATGACTCAGCATCACGAGGAAATCCCGCATCAGTAGCTGTTATTTCAAGTCTCTCTCCCGGCTTAAGCTCTTCCATATTTTTCTTAAGCTTCAATATAGGTCCCGGACACTGTATTCCACACGCGTCGACCTTTATAGTCTTCATATTCTGTGATTCATGAGCATCATTACTTGCCGGAACAGAACAAGAACAAACTTCATTGTTTTCCTTCTCACACTTCAAAGCATCATCGCCGGGATTACAGATTTTTGCTACCGCAGCCTTATATGTCTTTATACCTCCAATGAGATTACGAACATCCTTAAATCCATTCTCTTTCAAGATATTAGAAGCCAAGTAACCTCTCAAACCTATTCCACAGTAAAGATAAACAGGCTTGTCGGATGGAATTTCAGAAAGTCTTCCACGCATGTCATCAAGAGGAATATTTATAGAGCCTTTTATATTTCCAAGAGAATATTCGTCAGGAGTACGTACATCGATAAGAGTTACCTTAGACAAGTCAGCATCTCGCAATTCCCTCCAGTACAGAGGAGTCATCTTTCCTGAAAGAATATTTCCGGCCACATACCCGGCCACAGCTACAGGATCTTTGGCCGATGAGAAAGGAGGCGCATAAGCATGTTCAAGTTTAGTAAGATCGTACACTGTTCCGTTATTCTTTATTACCAGTGCAAATTCATCAATTCTTTTGTCAACCCCATCGTATCCAACAATCTGCGCTCCATACAAACGGCCGTTTACCGGAGAAAATGTTATCTTAATATCCATCTGCAAGGCTCCAGGATAATATCCGGCATGAGAACCAGAATGTATAACAGCCGAAAGATAAGGTATCTCCATCTGTTTCAGTCTTTTTGCCGGAAGACCGGTAGAAGCAACAGTCAAATCAAAAACTTTGGCAATTGATGTTCCCATTGAACCTTCGTATTTCACATTATTGCCGAAAACCATATTGTCGGCAACAATTCTTGCCTGACGGTTAGCCGGACCGGCAAGGAAATTAAGCCAAGGCTTTCCGGTAATAGGATGAGGATATTCTATAGCATCTCCCACTGCATATATATTTTCATCTGAAGTCTGCAAGTACTCGTTTACGTAGATGCCGCGCATCTCACCAATCTTCAGTCCCGCTTCAGACGCAAGTCTCGTATCTGCACGTACTCCTATAGAAAGCAATACCAGTTCTGCATTTAAAGAAATACCCGACTTGAATCTTACATTAATCACGCCATTATCAGAATGGAATGATTCTACAGCCTGTTCGAGGTATAGCTTGACACCTTTCTGAAGCAAATGTTCATGAACCAAAGAAGCGGTAGAATAGTCTACAGGTCCCATAACCTGATTTGCCATTTCAACCACGGCAACATCAATACAGGCATGCTTCAGGTTCTCAGCCATTTCAAGTCCGATAAAACCTGCACCTACAATAACAGCTCGCTTAACCGACTTTCTGTTTATATAATCTTTTATCTTGTCTGTATCATTTACATTTCTAAGTGTAAATATGCCATCGGATGTAATACCTTCGAGTGGAGGAACCACCGGAGATGCACCCGGCGACAAAAGAAGCTTGTCGTAATGTTCATTATATTCTTTTCCGTCTTTAGTACGTACGGTAACAGTCTTATCGGAAGTATTTATGGATACAACCTCGGAGTTAACTCTTACATCTATATTGAATCTTTTACCGAAAGCCTCGGGAGTCTGTACAAAAAGCTTGCTTCGGTCATCAATAACACCACCTATATAATAAGGAAGACCACAGTTGGCATAAGAAATGTATTCACCTTTTTCAAACATTATGATTTCATCCTTTTCTGTGTTTCTTCTGATTCTTGCTGCTGCAGTAGCTCCACCGGCTACACCACCTACTATAAGATACTTCATATTTATGGTATTTAGTTTATTAAACTTATTTCTAACATATAATTATTTCCATTGGAAACTTTTGCAAAGAAATAACTTTTTCATTAAACAGCAAATACCTTTAACATAATTTATGGATATCTTTTCTTTAAAACGAAATGAAAATTTCTTCTGCATACGGCCGTCGGCAGCATAGCTCACTTCCGTAGGTTGAACTGCTTACAAATGTCAGCACCACTACACACACCAGTCAGCAGGAAATAACATCATGACATTTATCTTAGTTTTATATTATGATTCTTGAACCTCTCTTCCATCATATAAGAAGGAATTATCCCCTTAATAGTGTCACGCACAGCATTAACCATCCTTTCACGCACAAAATCATCTTTTATAAGAATAGAGACACACCGTTGTGCCGGTGGAACAAGATTTAATACCGCCGTATTTTTCTTCTGGGCATCGGACAGAAAACCTATATGCAATTCAGGAATTATAGTATAGCCACCATTACGGTCGACTATCCTGATTAGTGTATCTATACTTCCTGCCTGATATACATGATTTCCTATCTCACTATTGCTGCATAGACTTTGAGTACCATCAGAAATACAATGACCTTCTTTTAAAATCCACAAATGTTCTGCCGGAAGTTTTCCGCTGTCTATTATTTCTTTTGCCTTAATACATGAAGATGAGAAATAGGCCACAAACTTTTCTATATACATAGGTATCTCAAGGATATCACCTGCATTCTCGGTATATGTTGCAATAGCCAAATCTATATTACCATACCTTAGTTCCTGCATGAGCGATTTCAATTCTTTTTCTTCTATATACAGATTAACATTAGGGTAAGATTTCTTAAAACGGAAAATAAAATCGGGAACTATGTATGGCGCAATAGTAGGTAGTATTCCTATCCTTAAACTACCGTTCAGGTTACCAGTCTCATCGGAAACAACTTCCTTTACACGCTGTGCTTCATTAAGTACAATTCGAGCCTGACGGATTATCTTCTCACCTATACTTGTGGGGGTAATATTCTTCCTGTCGCGATTGAATATCTTGATATCAAGCTCTTCTTCCAGTTTTTGTATCATGGCACTAAGAGTAGGCTGTGTAACTCCGCAAGCTTCAGCCGCCAATACGAAATGACGGTATTTATCCAAAGCTACAATATATTCCATCTGTTGTAAGGTCATAACTCAATAGATTTTATCTATACAAAGATAAATAATATCTGTTGTAGTTATACCACTTTAGGAGTACTTTTGCATCAGAAACAAGAAATTACAAACTTTATATTACATAACTTTAAATACTTACAATTATGAACGTAATGAATTTGACTAAAGCTGATTTTTTAAATAAAATTGCCAACTATGAGACTAACCCTACTGAGTGGAAATTTTTAGGTGAGCGCCCTGCCATAATTGACTTTTACGCAACATGGTGCGGTCCTTGCAAAATGCTTGCTCCTGTCCTTGAAGAACTTTCAAAAGAATACAACGGGAAAATTGATATTTATAAGGTAAACGTAGAAGATGAAGAAGAACTGGCCTCAGTATTCAACATCAGAAGTGTTCCTTCTATATTGTTTATCCCTATGAATGGAGCTCCTCAGATGGCACAAGGCGCAATGCCTAAACCTTCGCTGAAGGATGCTATTGAGAATGTTCTACTGAAATAAAAAAGAAGGGAAAGGGAAGAAACAGAGGAGGTAATAATATATAATTGCAAAAAAATACGACAATAATCTGTATATAACAATTCAGACTATTGTCGTATTTTCTTTTTATCTTTCAATCTTATTCTTTATTATAAATAAAGAAATAATGAACATTGTGTATAATAATAAATCAAAATTTTATATATGAATATCACAATTGGATAACCATACCATCATAACTCTGGTGTATATGTTCGGACAAGGATTTCTCAACTACAGAGTGTAATCCCAACTGATGGCTCGCATGAATAAGATAAGTTTCCTTTGCAGAGATTTTTCCTGCACGTTCAATAGCTTCAGACAAACTCTGGTGAGTCCAGTGCGGCTCTATTCTCAGTGCATTCATTACAAGGCAATCGAGATTCTCAAGAAAGACATTACTCTCATCGGGGATACTTGTCATATCTGTTACCCACGCCATATTTCCTATCCTATAAGCCATAATAGGCAACTTTCCGTGAATCACCCTAAAAGGAATGACTTCAACGGTATTCCCCATCATACCAGTAACATAAAAACTTTTACCAGGCTCAATCCTAACCAAAGGTATTCTTGGAACTCCAGGATACGGATGCTCTACAAAACAATATGGAATACGTTGCTGAAGACGTTCGGCTGTATAATCTTCGGCATATACAGGAACATCCTTGAACTGACAATAAGGACGTAAGTCATCCAAGCCACCCACATGGTCGTAATGTTCGTGAGTTATAAGCACGGCATCTATCGGACCAAAATCGTTGAGCCGTATCATCTGCTCTCTGAAATCGGGACCACAGTCTATAAGAATGCGCACTCCATCTACTTCTACAAATCCGGAACAGCGAAGACGCTTGTCGCGCGGATCCTTACTGGTACAAACCTCACAAGTACAACCTATCTGTGGAACTCCGGTAGATGTTCCGCTTCCTAATATTGTAAGTTTCATAGATTATTGCTCAATTATTAATTTTGTATGTTACAAATTCAAAAGTATATGCCACTATATATAATATGTCATCATTAGAATCACAAAAGCAATGACAAAATCAGATAAAATTAACTTCCGGACTTATAATAATACCAAACTTATCTTCTACCGACTTAACAATTAACCGTGCAAGATTTACAATCTCATCACCAGTAGCTCCTCCCCTATTGACTATTACCAAAGCCTGCTTGTCATGAACTCCGGCATTTCCTACAGATTTTCCTTTCCATCCACATCTGTCTATCATCCATCCGGCTGGAATCTTTACAGTGTTTTCACCTACCTTATAATGAGGCATATCGGGATAAACAGAAGACAGACTGTTATACTTCTCTACAGAAACAATAGGGTTCATGAAAAAGCTCCCGGCATTACCAAGAACTTGCGGATCCGGTAACTTGGATCGGCGTATTTCGATTATTACATTACGTACATCATTTAATGTAAGATCCGACGGCGAAATGGATTTCTTTTCAAGTTCAGAGAGAATGTTTCCATATTCAAGGTGAAATTCACGCTGTTTTTTAAGTCTGTATATTACATAGGCAATTATATATTTTCCTTTAAACTGATGCTTGAATATACTTTCACGATAAGAATACATGCATTCGTCATTAGTAAATATTCTCAATGAAGCATCATCAACCGATACAGCATATACCTTACTGATTATATCCTTAGCCTCAACTCCGTAAGCACCGATGTTCTGAACTGCAGAAGCTCCTACCTCACCAGGTATAAGAGAAAGGTTTTCGGCTCCATACCATCCGTTTTCAACGGTAAAAGCCACAAAATCATCCCAGACTTCACCGGCTCCAGCCTTTATTTCTACCCATTCTTCTGTTTCATTTTCTATGCTGAATCCTTTTATGGACGAATGAAGTACAAGTCCGGAATAATCGCCGGTGAAAAGTAAATTGCTTCCTCCACCAATATGAAGATATGGACTGCCGAACCTGTTCTTGTCGGACAATAGAGACTGCAACTCCTGCAAAGTCTCGTATTCAACAAAACGGTTTGCCTTTACATCCATTCCAAAAGTGTTGTACGGCAATAACGAATGATTTATATATTCTTTCATCTTATATATGTTTTCTTCTTTATTTGATACAAAGTATGTACACAACAAATCGTTTCAGACAAACATTATCATTGATTTAATATACAAAAACAAAACTTGACTGAAACAAAACTTGAAATGATATATCAGTCACCAAGGTCTTCAAACTTGACCAACTTCCAAATTCCACTAATTCTCCTAAAATATAAAGTATTGCAGAATCCGTTGCCAAATCCTTTGAATTCCAGAACCTTGGTATTGGATTTAGGACTTTCTTTCTGTCCATACCTGATGTTTGACAGACGTACAGTAGGCATAGGAGGACGGAATGCAAACCACTGCCCTTCCTCAAGAGTGGTCTCTAATATTGAGAACTCGTCTTCAGGGTCGACCGTAGAGAAAAGCAAAGGCTTGTGAAGTCTTTCCGACTGGAAAATGGAATCGGTGGCAAAACGTGCATAGAAATCATAAAAATCCTCGACGTCGGCAGACGGTGTGTTCATTTTTTCCTTATTTACAGCCTCAAGAAGCCATATATCGTTTTTTCTTTCGAAATAATAACGCTTTATATGACGGTCTTCAAGATAAATCCAGTCAATCTGTACACTATGGGCAGAAGTATCTTTCTCGAGTTCGATATCTTCTTCCCTGTCGAAAACAACAGTATAAATCTGGTCATGACTGAATAGCGGATCAAAGTGCCAGTACTCCTTAGAAATACGCTGCACTATGGAATCATTGTAATAAGAAATTGGAAATACTATTCTCGAAAGCTGAAAATCTTCATCGGATGCAAAATTATAGATAAAATCGACAAAGCTTTCATCGGCTGCAGCAGGAATAAAGTCTTCAACTACAATCAATGAATCATTTACAGTAGATGGGTCGGCCATCACTGTATCGTTCTGCTCAACAGCATTTTCGGATGCAGACCCTTCTGTCTGCTTTTTCTGTCCACCGCAGGATGCCATCAGCCACAGCAGAGAACATCCTATAAGAATTCTATTCATTTCAGTTTAATATCATCGAATAATTTCGGTGCAAAATTACCTATTTTTTTTGTTTCATTAATAATCATGGCTTAGTTTTCTTTTTCTTTTTGACTTTTATGGTCTCTGTTTTCTTTTTTATTTCATTAAAAAGGAGTTTTTTCAGTTTAATTACTTAACTTTGCGCCAATGTAAATAATAAAAATGTAATATATGTTAGCAAAAATAGAACAGTTGCTTCAGGAAGTTGAAGCTCTTACAGCTACCAATGCAGAGGAGTTGGAAGTTCTGCGCATCAAATATTTGAGCAAAAAAGGTGCAATAAATGCTTTGATGGCTGATTTCCGTAATGTAGCCGCTGAACAGAAAAAGGAAGTGGGCATGAAACTTAACGAACTGAAAAACCGTGCCCAGGAAAAGATTTCTGCCCTTAAGGAAACTTTTGAATTGCAGGACAACAGTGCTGCCGAACTTGACCTTACACGTACTGCCTATCCTATCGCTCTCGGTACACGTCATCCGCTTAATATCGTACGTAACGAAATTATTGACATATTCAGCCGTATGGGATTTACTATTGCCGATGGTCCGGAAGTGGAAGACGACTGGCATGTTTTCTCTTCTATGAATTTTGCAGAAGATCATCCGGCTCGCGATATGCAGGATACATTCTTTATCGAAAGTCATCCTGATATTATCCTGAGAACTCATACTTCATCTGTTCAAAGCCGTGTAATGGAAGTTTCACAACCTCCTATCAGAGTTATCTGTCCGGGACGTGTTTATAGAAATGAGGCTATAAGCTATAGAGCACACTGCTTCTTCCATCAGGTTGAAGGTCTGTATATCGATAAGAATGTTTCATTTACAGATCTTAAACAGGTTCTGCTTCAGTTTGCTCAGGAAATGTTCGGACCGGAGACTAAAATCCGTCTTCGTCCTTCATACTTCCCGTTCACTGAACCAAGTGCGGAAATGGATATCAGCTGCGACATTTGCGGTGGAGAAGGTTGTCCTTTCTGCAAATACACCGGATGGGTGGAAATCCTCGGATGCGGTATGGTAGACCCGGCTGTTCTCGAAGCTAACGGAATAGACAGTAAAGTTTATTCAGGATATGCTTTCGGTATGGGAGTTGAACGTATCACTAACCTGAAATATAAGGTTAAAGACTTGCGTATGTTCTCTGAAAACGATACAAGATTCCTTGAAGAATTTGAATCGGCAAATTAACAGAACTACATTACAACATTATAATAAATTCACTAAGACAGGCACGGATAACACTGAATACAGATTTAGTGTAATCCGTGCCTGTTTACAATATATGATAACAAAAGGAGTTATAGATATGGAATATGAAAACAAAAAGGAAAGACTTATAACATTGAATTATTGTTGTATTCTTGCCGCCAATTTTTTGCTTTATTTCGGATTCTGGTTACTCATACCGGTTCTCCCATTTTACCTTGAAGAAATATTCAACGTATCAAATGCCACTATTGGTATAGTATTATCCTGCTATACTATAGCAGCCCTTTGTATACGTCCTTTTTCCGGATATTTTCTTGATACATTTGCACGAAAACCGTTATATATGGTAGCCTATTTTGTTTTCACTGCCGTATTTGCAGGATACATGGTTGCAGCTACACTCACTTTTTTCATCATTCTAAGAATAATACACGGATTATCTTTTGGTATGGTTACCGTAGGTGGCAATACTTTAGTAATCGACATTATGCCATCATCAAGAAGAGGTGAAGGACTGGGATATTATGGTCTCACAAATAATTTAGCAATGTCTGTTGGACCTATGTTCGGATTGTTTCTGCACAATGCAGGGGTATCGTACTCTACTGTCTTTACTTATGCCCTCGGAGCAGGTGTACTCGGAATGTTATCGGCATCAATGGTAAAGACATCCTACAGACCACCAGTGAAACGAGAACCGATTTCACTCGACAGATTTATTCTGATAAAAGGATTGCCCGGAGGATTAAGTCTATTGTTATTATCTATCCCGTATGGAATGACAACCAACTATGTGGCAATGTATGCCAAGGAAATAGGTATAACAGCAGAAACAGGACTATTCTTTACCTTCATGGCAGTAGGTATGGCTGTAAGCCGTCTGTTCAGCGGAAGACTTGTGGACAAAGGGAAAATCACAGAAGTTATTTCTGCAGGTATGTACCTTGTTTCATTATGTTATTTCGGGCTGACTTTATGCGGATGGACCATAGACAAATTCCATGAATCAACAACTATAGTATTTTTCGTCATAGCACTTTTGTTAGGAATCGGATTCGGTACTATGTTTCCCGCATATAATACACTTTTCGTAAACCTGGCACCCAACAGTCAGAGAGGTACGGCAACCAGTACTTATCTTACATCGTGGGATGTAGGCATAGGAATAGGGATGTTATGCGGAGGAAGTATAGCAGAGATTTCTTCATTTAAATTTGCATATTTCTTCGGTGCCACACTCACTGTAGTTTCGATGCTATATTTCAAGTTCAAGGCCGGACCACACTTCCTGAAAAATAAGGTAAGGTAATATAACCGGACTCATTGACTCATGTATGAAGATAAATCACTCTTTATATGTAAATACGTAAATATGAGATAATTTACCATTAATTTCAGACACCTGGACAGAAACTATAAAAGGTCTGAAAAAGTCTGTATGATCAACTATAAATGAAGGTAGATACTCTCTGAACCTTTGAGGATTATCTGCAACCTTATCCATATCGACAACCATAATATAGGATGCCTCACGGGAAAGATTTGATATACATTCATCAAAGATTTTAGTTCTTGGAGAAGCAAGTATCTCACTAATACATGAGTCAACCTTTTCCCTTCCGGAAACAACAAGAAGACTGTCTTCGCGAAGCGTCTTTATATTATTCAGGCGACTGACAACATCATGCATACATGAATCAGGCTCATGCATAGAACCGCTAAGGTAAAGAACATCGCTATTAAGATGTATATCGAATTCACTCCAGCTATGTGTGTGTCCTCCTGAAAGGAAAGGAAATGAGGCGGTTCTGCCATAAAGAGACATATAATTTGCAGATTTCTTCAAATGAATAGTAGAAAAAACCGGATCATTTCTAAGTGATGTCTTGTCTTTATATGTATCAATAACTTCTTCAATCAGACGTTTCTGATAGCTTACAGCCACAAATCCTTCACCACTGAAGACAGAAAGAAAATCTTTATTGTTGACAGGGAATATTTCTATATTTTCACCTCTGTATTTTTCTTCCTTTTTCTCGTATTTTTCACCATACTTATTTATAAATATATTGAGCAGAAAATTCTTACCGGCTTTTCCTATGCGGAAATAGGCAACAATATCCCTTGATGAATTAGGATTATGAAAACTCAGCATAATCTGATTCATCTGATTACCCAAACCATGTGAATTGATTGAAGTAAACTGAATAAGTTCATTAAGAATGGTATTCAAAAGCCCGGCATGACGCAAAGTATCCAAATCGCCTGCATACGCCATACGGGGAAGTTCGGAAGTGTAAAAATCAATATTATCTGTTTCAAGTACGCCGGAACAATTGTCGGGAACAAGAGTGTACAAGTCAAGGTTCTTGCCTTTCTCAACCTCTGTTAGACTGGCAAAACTATACAAACCGACTCCTATGCAAAATAGAATGACGGACAATATTACTCCTAATCTGACTACTGTACGAAATCTCATATTATCCTCTTTTTCGCAAAGATAGTAAATCTTTTTTAAAATGTACAAATTTATACGAATGTTTATGGCATAAAAAAAGTCTCGCAAATGCGAGACTTTAAACGTTGGAGGGGTGACGAGTGGGACTCGAACCCACGACATTCAGAACCACAATCTGACGCTCTAACCAACTGAACTATAGTCACCATTTTAACATGACTACTTCTGATTTAGGAAAGGGTGACTAGTGGGACTCGAACCCACGACATTCAGAACCACAATCTGACGCTCTAACCAACTGAACTATAGTCACCATTTTTCTCAGTGGCTTTCCTTTCAAAAGCGATGCAAAGGTACGCATTATTTTTAAATACGCAAACATTTTATCCGCTTTTTTTTCAAAAAAAGTGCATTTTTTCATTTTTGAGCATTTTTTCTATTCATCCAAATATAAATTTACGATTTTAGACGCTTTCTCTACATATAGTTTTCTTCTATTCACTTCAATTTCATTAAGGAACTTTTCATCCAAATATTCGGGAACGATATAAAATTTTTCTTTTTTATTCAACAAAGGTCTCGAAGTCCATACAAATGAGTATTTATAATCTATAAGCCTTGTCTTTCCTTCGGTTTTCTTCAACTTAATTGTTACCGATAATCCTCCGTCGGTTTGAGGCGCACTCATATTAGAGATATAGTTACCCAAAGAGTAAGCTATAAAACTCTTATCTGGAGTTGGATTTTTTTCAAGGACTGTTATAGGCTGTACAACATGAGGATGCGAGCCTATTACGTGGTTAACCCCCATTTTAACCAACCATTCTGCCAAATCAGTCTGTTCCTTGTTGGGTATTGTCTTATATTCTACACCCCAATGTACACATGCTATTATTACATCAGGCCTCATTAGCCGAGCCTTAAGTATATCTTTCTTTATCTGATCCTTATCAATATAGTTCACTACATTAGGAGAGGAAACCTTTATTCCATTTGTCCCATAAGTAAAATTCAGAAATACAATTTTAAATCCTTTTTTCTCAACAAGCAGCGGATAATTATGAATCCTGTCTGAATTATCAACATAAGTTCCGGCACGATATATTCTGAGCGAATCAAGCATACCGACGGTTCTTTCCAGTCCTTTTCGTCCACGATCAAGACAATGATTATTAGCTGTAAGCAGGACATCAAAACCTGCCTCCTTTATTGCATACAAATATTCATCTGGTGCACTGAAGGCCGGATATCCTGTATATGGTAATCCGCCCATTGTTACTTCAAGATTTCCGACTGCGATATCAGCTTTTCTGATTTCATCTTTAACATATTTAAAACTCGAGCTGTAATCATAACTTCCGGCAGAAGTACGAGCTGATTTTATTTGAGCTTCATGCTGCATCAAATCACCTGCAAAATATATTGATAGTGTATCCGACTCTAATTTATGATTGGAAAGTCGCCCGTAAGAAAAACATCCATCATTATCGGAAACAATTATTTTATAATCAGGAATTTGCGGACAAATATTTTCAGACTGAATCCAGCCCGAGTTCATACCATTTGATATAATATGTAAAGGCAAATGGATAAATGAAGATAAAAAAGCTGTTGCCGACAAGCATATAACCACCGGCAACAGCTGCATTTTATATTTTCTGGTGAATCTTCTCACTGGAAATATCTTTTAAAAAAGTCCAGGAACAATCATGACATTTTTATTATACATGATGTTTCCGGCATATTAAAATCATTATTTATATATAGCTTTCTTACCCGCCAGAAGAGTATTCTTCATCAACGACACAATAGTCATAGGTCCTACCCCACCAGGCACAGGAGTTATATAAGAACATTTTGGAGCTACTTCATCAAACTTCACATCACCGCAAAGTCTGAATCCTGACTTACGTGACGAGTCAGGAACGCGTGTTGTACCAACATCAATTACCACTGCACCTTCTTTTACCATTTCAGCTTTGACAAACTCAGACTGACCTAAAGCTGCAATAATTATATCGGCATTCCGACATTCCTCAACAAGATTTCTGCTTCGGCTATGACAAACAGTGACAGTTGCATCGCCAGGATATGCTTTCTGCATCATCAATGACGCCATTGGTTTACCAACAATATTACTTCTACCCAAAACGACACACTTCTTACCCGATGTTTCGATATTATATCTTTTCAGCAATTCGAGGATACCATTAGGAGTTGCAGACACATAACAAGGCAAGCCAATAGACATACGGCCTACATTAATTGGATGGAAGCCATCTACATCTTTTCTGTAATCTATTGTTTCTATAACTTTCTGTTCAGAAATATGTTTTGGCAAAGGCAGCTGAACAATAAATCCGTCTACATCGGGATCATTATTCAGTTCTACAACTTTGGCGAGAAGCTCTTCTTCAGTAACATCCGACTTAAAACGGATTAATGTAGACTTAAAGCCACACACTTCACAAGCCTTAACCTTGTTGGCTACATAAGTTTCACTACCACCATCATGACCAACAAGAATAGCAGCCAAATGTGGTCTTTTGCCGCCTTCCGATACAATTTGTTCTACTTCCTTTGCTATTTCCGACTTAATTTGTTCGGACACAGCTTTTCCGTCAATCAATATCATAATACTATTTTATTTATGTATTTATTTAATAGAATATTTTAAAGAATTCATTTGACTATGATTTCGCATAAACACCACAAATGATATTATTTATATCTGCAATAGGATATTCAGTCCTTTACAAATATAGACATAAAAAGTCTAAAAGATAGAATTAATAGTATATTTTACGGATTTTCACCTATAATAAACATTTCTTGAAACTTACAAGGATAAAAATACACGAAAAATCATTAACTTTGCATCGTTTTATATGCACGCAAAAAGATTATATTATATTATAGCAATAATTGGCATGATTTGCATGATACCAATTATTAACGTTACGGCCGGAAATGAAAAGAAGTTTACTGTAGTTCTGGACGCAGGGCATGGTGGGCATGATCCTGGTGCTATAGGCAGAAGAGGAAAGGAAAAGAACATCAATCTTAGCGTAGCTTTAAAGTTGGGACGCCTGATAGAAGACAACTGCCCTGATACCAAGGTTGTATACACAAGAAAAAAAGATGTATTCCTTCCACTGCACAAAAGAGCCGAAATAGCAAACAATGCCAAAGCTAATCTGTTTATATCAATACACACCAATGCTATAGCTGCAAGAAATTCCCACATAAGAGGTACAGAAACCTATACTTTGGGACTTCACAAAACACAGGAAAATCTGGAAGTTGCAAAAAAAGAAAATGCTGTTATTCTCATAGAAGATGATTACAAGCAAAGATATGCGGGTTTTAACCCAAATTCTTCTGAAAGCTATATTATATTTGAATTCATGCAAGACAAAAATATGGCTCAGAGTGTAGACTTTGCAACTTTAATCCAAAGACATTTCAAAAGATGCAACCGTGTAGACAAAGGAGTACATCAAGCTGGATTTCTTGTGCTTAGGGAAACATCAATGCCAAGTGTACTTATTGAGTTAGGATACATATCAAATCCTTCAGAAGAAACATATTTATTGTCGGATAACGGCTCAAGCAATTTGGCCAATGCCATATACAACGCCTTTCTGAATTACAAAAGCAAGAACGGATATGAAAATATAAATATATCAGAGAATATAGTAGATGAAACTAATATTGTCATAAATGAAACAAATGACAACAGGATAGAGGATATAGAAAATGTTGAATGTAACAATAATGATAATAACGAATCTTTAATAACGGCAACACAAAACAAAAGTCCCGTATTCAAGATTCAGATAATGACATCCGACAAAAAACTCAGTTCACGGAGTAAACTATTCAAAGGTCTCTTCCCGGTAGATTGTTACAAGGAAAAAGGACTATACAAATACACTTATGCCGAAGATACTAATTACAATAATGTTCTTAGAATCAAAAGGACTAAAGTAGACCGGAAATTCAAGGATGCGTTTATCATTGCATTTAAAAATGGAGAAAAAATGGATATTAACCAAGCTATACGGGAGTTTAAAAGAAACAGATAGTTACAGATATATTATAAATTATTATTACAAGAATTTAGAATAAAGAGAATCGCTACTTTTATATAAATACGCAAATAAAAAATTATCTATATGAATAAAGAATTTAAAATTGGACTGGCAGGAATAGCTGCCTTATTGATACTTTTTTTCGGTATTAATTATCTTAAAGGTATCAACATGTTTAAACCGGAAAGTTATTATTATGTAGAATATACCAACATAAACGGACTGGCACTTTCGAGCCCTGTATACGCAAACGGTTTTAAAGTAGGGTTAGTAAGAGATATAAAATATAACTATGCAAAGCCTGGATATGTGGTAGTAGGAATAGAAATGGACGAAACCATGAAGATTCCTGTGGGAAGCAAGGCGGAACTCGTAACAGAAATGTTAGGAACTGTAAAAATGAACATCAACTTGAATCTTCAGGAAAAAAATTATATCAATCCGGGGGATACTATCGAAGGATATACCAACGATGGCATTATGGGAAAAGCTGAAAAAGAACTGATGCCACAAATGGAAAAAATGATGCCTAAACTGGATTCTATCCTGTCATCACTCAACAAACTTCTCGCAGATCCTTCACTGAGTAATACTATAAAGAATGCAGAAAATCTAACCGCATCACTCAACCAGACAAGTAAACATCTTGAAACGCTGATGAGCAATGACATACCTCAGCTTACTGGCAATGTTACAGCTATTACAGAAGATCTTAAAGTAATAAGTGACAACCTTAAGAATGTAGATTATGCTGATACATTCAAAAAAGTAGATGCCACACTACAAAATGTACATCTCCTGACCGAAAAACTTACAAGAAAGGACAATACTTTAGGACTACTTCTTAATGACTCGGCTTTATACAATAATCTAAATGCAACAACATCGAATGCTGCTTCATTACTTGAAGACTTGCAGAAACATCCAAAAAGATATGTGCATTTCTCTCTTTTTGGAAGAAAAGATAAATAAAACTTATATAGAAACAATCTAAATAACAAAAGATATACATAAAACTAAAGACAGAAGATTTAACATACTGGTATACAATAATATACAAAACTACAATCTTAATTATGTAATAAATTTGAAACATATATAACGAATTAATTTTCAGTAGATTGTACCATAACGATATTATTAAAAATACCAGTGGTATATATAAAAGTATAAATATCTAAAAATCAGATTTTTACACTTCATATAAGAAATGCAAGAAAAAAGCAATTTGTTTTTCTCAAATTTCATTACGAAATTTGCAAACGTAGAAGTTTCGCTTTATTAAAACAAGAGATAAATATGATTGATAAGAATCAGGCTGTTACACTTTGGAATCATTGCCTTTCATTCATCAAAGACAATGTAAATGCAACAGCTTATAAAACATGGTTTGAGCCTATCGTGCCTCTGAAATACGAGAATAGAGCATTGACTATAGGTGTGCCCAGTCCTTTCTTTTATGAGTATCTGGAAGAAAAGTACGTGGGTTTACTCCGTGCTGCCATCTATAAAGAAATAGGTGAAGGTACAGAGTTGATGTATTCCATTCTTACCGACAAGACAAACCAGATATCTGTAAATATAGAAGGTACAAAACGTTCTCCTGCGGTACCTCAACAAGGACCTGTGCAAAATGCAAACAAAACACCTAACCCACTTCAGGCTCAGGTGGTACAGGATCTTGATCCGCACTTGAACCCTAATTATAATTTCGATAATTTTATAAAGGGAACAAGTAATGAGTTTTCGAGAACCGTTGCTGAGACTGTTGCCAAGAATCCGGCACGTACATTCAACCCTTTATTTATATATGGGCCTTCTGGAGTTGGTAAGACACATCTTATAAACGCTATTGGTACCCGTATAAAGGAATTGTATCCTGAAAAACGTGTTCTCTATGTTTCTGCACATCTGTTTCAGGTACAGTACACAGACTCTGTAAGAACCAACCACTTTAATGACTTTATTACTTTCTATCAAACTATCGATGTATTAATTATTGACGATATTCAGGAGTTTGCAGGAGTAACAAAGACACAGAATACATTCTTCCATATTTTTAATCATCTTCACCAAAACGGAAAACAGTTGATTCTCACATCAGACCGTGCTCCTGTAATGCTACAGGGTATGGAAGACCGACTGCTTACACGTTTCAAATGGGGATTGGTAGCTGAATTGGAAAAACCGGATATTGAATTAAGAAAAAATATCCTCCGCAATAAGATTCGCAGAGACGGACTTATTATACCTGAATCAGTTATAAGCTACATTGCTGAAAATGTAAACGAGAGCGTCAGAGAACTTGAAGGTATAGTAAACTCACTGCTTGCACAGTCTATTCTATTCAAACGAGAAATTGATATGGAATTAGCACAAAGAATAGTACGTAAAGCTGTGAAATGCGCTGAAGTGAAGCCTGTTGGAGTAGAAGATATAATAGAAAAGGTTTGCAGCTATTATAAAGTGGACACTTCAACTATTCATACTAAAACAAGAAAAAGAGAAGTTGTACAAGTACGTCAGGTTGCAATGTATCTTGCTAAAAAGCATACTGATACATCTTCTTCTAAGATAGGCCAAATGATTGGTAAAAAGGACCATGCTACAGTTTTACATGCTTGTAAGATTGTTAAAGACCAGATAGAAGTTGACAAGTCGTTCAAAAACGAAATAGAAGAAATTGAAGCGACACTTAGAAAATAAATATATCTGACACCAAAGACGTTGCATAAATACTAAGTTACATAAATAAACATATCAAATACTACAACGACATCAGTAACAGTATTTAAATACATATAAAA
>JAXEBI010000085.1:0-49240 GCA_034094155.1 Phocaeicola sp. | reverse complement strand
AAAATAATTCTGTAACTTTGTAATCGGTAGTCATATTAAATATTTTTGTAACTAATTGATTTTCACCTATAAAGGTACAAAATATTTATGAGACTACCAACTTTTTTATGAACTATTTCTTATCCCGAACTGGGGTATTATTTGCACCAAACTTAGAAGAACCTTCACGACGAACACTTACCAATAAGTTATAGCGATCACTAAATGCATAGCTTACACGTCCGAAGAAACCAATCAAAGTATTATCGTTCTTGTAAGATCCCATGCTCGCTGTATGGTCATCATCTGTAAGGTAGGTACCTTGTCCCAAATTATTATAAAGATAAAACTCAGAAGGGAAATTACCGTTACCAGCGCTGAAACCATCATAGACATTATATAAATAACTATAACCTACCAAAGCTGATATTCTGTGACTGTCTCCTAATGTAAAATCATATTTTGATGTTAATTCCAAGTTATCAGAACGACTATTATCTGAAGATTTGGATGCCCATCCGTTACATCCGGCAGTTACCTGACTGTAATAATCACTTGAGTAGTAAGTTTGGCTTGTTCCTGTGCTTTCCTTCATAGACAACATCAGGTTTGTCTGCCATCCTTTGATTGGTTCAAGAGTAATGTTACCTGTCATCTGTGCAAAATGGCTACGATAATCACCTATAAGTTCATTCTGAATCGCTACTGGATTATAGTACTGGAAACGGCTGAATTCTTCATAATATGTTCCATCTTCATTATATATAGGAGAAGATGGGTTATGAATCAAAGCCTGACGGTAAACGTATGCATTATCATTGTTTGTATTCTGATTTCTGCTATACAACAAATTAACATTGAACTTCAAAATATCATTCAAGGCATATTGAGTCAAGTCCATCTGCATTTTCAGACTTTCTCTGTCACTCTTACGCATAATACCTTCTTCATTTGCGTAAGTAACATTTGCAGAATAAGTAGTAGACTTACCACCACCATTAAGGCTCAAAGAATGGTTGTGAAGGAATCCTGCTTTTCTTGTTACAGCCTTAAGCCAATCAGTATCATACCCCTCATAATCATAACTTGTTCTACCATAAATAACATCATTAGTATCCATGAAATCGGCTGTTTTATACCAATCTGACAAAGATACATATCCATTATATGTAACTTCTGCATGTGATTCTCGTTTACCAGTCTTAGTAGTAATGATAATAACACCATTAGCACCACGTGTACCATAAATAGCAGCTGCAGAAGCATCTTTCAAAACGTCTATAGAAGCAATATTCTCAGGAGCTACCGTTGTAAGCGAACCTTCAACACCATCAACCAAAATCAAAGGAGAAACACTACCTGAAATAGTTGTAATACCACGAAGCATAATACTTGAAGTAGCATTAGGGTCACCAGATGATTTTGTAATACTCAAACCGGCTACTTTACCTTTAATAAGTTCAGCTGCATCAGAAATCTTACCTACAGTAAAATCTTCTGCTTTTACAGAAGCTACAGCACTGGTAACATCTCCTTTTCTTTGAGTACCATAACCAATTACTACAACCTCATCAATCAATTCTGTATCTTCCTTCAAAGTAATTGTCATATTTGCTTTGAGCTGATCTGCTGTAAGTTCAATAGTCTTATATCCAATATAACTTATAACCAAAGTACCTTTAGGAGAAACAGAGAGTGAGAATTTTCCGTCAAAATCAGTAATAGTACCATTGGTTGTACCTTTTTCCATCACATTGGCACCAATAATAGATTCACCTTTTGAGTCTACAATCTGACCGGAAATTTGTTTTGTTTGCTGTACTACCTCTGTTCCCATTGACTCATTTACATTTGCATGAGCTGTAAATGGAAGACAGCAAGCAGCGAGAACTGAGCAAGCAGCCACCTTTACAAATGATCTGCCGAATAACGCGCGTTCTGAATGTGTATCCATATTTCTTTTAATTAAGGGTTAATTTATATTTTTCATTCACTTATTTTTCATTCGTCATTTTATGTTATCTTTCATTTATAGTATTTCGATTAATAAACATATAGACTTAATTACTAAATTTTGTTATTACATTTAGCTTTTAAGATATTTATGATTGTAAATCTTACACTGCAAATGTAATGCTTATGCAGTCTCTATACACAACAAATAAGTCTATTAGTGTAAAAAAAACGTCTATTCACAAAATGGCACAACAAAGATTTAAATTATTGATAATCAGTGCATTATAAGAACATCTAAATTATTATACTATTATTTTAGACTATTTTTTCATTCATCATCATTATTTTAATCACTTTTTAACACACTCTATTATATTATAAACTATACTTATTACACGTAATAATTGTCAGTAAATAGCATCTGATTAAAAAGGCTTTAAAAAAGGCTTTATAATATTTTATATCTCGGATATAAATTTAAGGGCCTGCAAATATGCAGACCCTTATAAATCATGCGTATAACATCTGTTATCAAACAATCATATTATTATTCACCAACTTTCCATTCAATAATACCACCAGAGGCATCTTTCTTAAGCTGTGCCGCAATCTTAAGTCCTGTTGTCTTGACAGGCTTAAAGTTTACTTTATTGTAGCAGTCTTTCTGTACACCATATTCATTAAGAGCCTCAACTTCTTTCCATTGCTTACCATCCTTATAATACAACTTCCAACTTTCAGGAACTCTGAAGTTTCCATCATAATGATCGAAATCAAGCCAATATACCTCAACATTAGAGACAGTATAAGGTTTATCGAATTCGTACGCCAGAGTTTCTACTGTTCCATTTTTCAGCCACCAGTAATGATAAGGTTTTGATGTATCAGAAGAAGACTTAGGTTCCCACTGATCATTAACTCCCCACGCCCATGATTCTGCAGCAGCCGATTCTGGAGCATCTTTCTGTATTGCTGCCTGAATTGTAAAAGATTTGGCTTTAGACGCAATAGTAGGCAAAGGTGTAGGAGTAGCATACTCTTTAGAGGAAGCAACCCATACTTCCATCTGATCGGCACCTCTATTATTCCATGTAGAATATGGTATAGCCATAAAAGGAACATCCTTAATACTTCCATCACGACTTAATTCTTTAGCTTTTCCACTTAAAACCATAACCCCGTTAAGAAGTGAAGAATCATATTTACATGAAAATACGGTTCCATCAGGGATAAACTTGTTGAATACTGTACTATCAGGCTGATCTTTACCTTCAAGACAATATACTATAGGTCCACGTTCCATTGCTAATAATCCGATATCTTCCTTTACTTTATCGTTAGCCTTAATCCTCCTTACATCCATCGGCAAGTTCAGTTCAACTACATCATCGTTTTTCCAACTTCTCAATATAGTAGCATAACCATCTGAGACTAAAGGTTTAACAGACTTTCCATTTACTGTCACAGTATATTTTTTAGATTCCCCATCGGTATAAGCATAAAGATCTGTATCTACAGGTCTGTTCTTTATCCATGAAGGTATGCGTAAACGAAGCGCAAATTCGCCTTCGGTTTCCGGTGCTACATTTATACGTATTTTACCACCCCATGGATATTCGGTAGTCTGTTCAAGTACCACCTTATTGTTAGCAGTGTTGATTTCTGATTTTCCTTGAATATACAGGTTTACAAATATATCATTCTGTTGTGTTGCATACTGATAACCAGAAACAGAAGCAATAAAGCGTGTAATATTTCCCGGACAACATGCACAGCCGAACCATCTCTGACGTTCATGTTCTCCCATGGATTCAAGAGGATTATCGTAAAAGAACTTATCACCACTTAAAGACACTCCAGAAATGACACCATTATATAATGCCCTCTCCAAAACATCTATATATTTGGAATCACCTGTAGCAAGAAACATCCTATAATTCCAGTAAACATTGGCTATTGAAGCACATGTTTCACAATATGCTGTATGATTCTGCAGTTCATAATCAGGACCAAAGCCCTCACCCTGAGCGCTAGAGCCCATTCCACCTGTAATATAAAGTTTTCTACCGGCAAGATTTTCCCATAAACGGGTAAGAGCATTAAAATAAGCCGAATCGTTTGTCAATGCAGCAATATCAGCTACTCCAGAATACAGATACCCAGCTCTAACTGCGTGTCCCACTATCTCATCCTGCTGTAAAATAGGTTTATGATCCTGGCTGTACTCACTTAACTTATGTCCATCAGTACCACGTCCTGTTTCCTCTATAAAATACTTTGCCATTTTGAGATATTTCTCATCACCGGTTACCTTATATAGCTTGGCCAACGCCATTTCTATAATCGGATGTCCTGAAGGCACATGTTTCTGGCCTTCATCAGGACCAAAGACCTTGCAAACCAAATCGGCATTCTTTATTGCAACATCAAGCAATGTTCTTTTACCTGTAGCACGGTAGTGAGCTACAGCAGCTTCATATAAATGTCCACTGTTATACAACTCATGACTGTTTATTTTCTCCCATTTTGAACGTCCCCACCATCCTGAAAGTCTGTAACACTTATTGGTTACGCATGTTGTAAGATAACCGTCAGGTTCCTGAGCAGCAGCTATAATAGTTATTACACTATCAAGATAATGATCCAATTTAGCATCGTACTTATACGCCAAAGAATACGATGCACCTTCGATAACCTTGTATGGATCTGTGTCATCAAATGAAAAATCTCCCTTGTGTTCTCCTTTAATAAATCCTGCAGCCAAGGCAAAATTATCAAAACGCCCGTTCTTTTCACACTCTTTGAACGCAGATGGAATAGAAACAGTTCTGTTAGTCTCTATTCTTGGGGACCAGAATACATCATTCAGATGTACTTTAGTAAAAGGAACTTCTGTTATAGGCGCATCAGGGCAGACATATTCATTACCACCTGAATAACAAGAGTATAACATTGAGCCCAAAGCTAAAGAAACTATTAACAATTTAATTTTCTTATTCATTTCTAAATACCCTTATTTGTTAATATTATAAATTAGAATTATATGACAAGTACAATTTTTAAATAACATTTTATATTCTCAATTATATCTTATTTTACGAATGCAAAATTAGAATACACCCAAGCACTCATATATAATGATTCTATAATAGTATAAAAGTATAATACAAAGAAGAATACATGAAGGATTTCATTATATCCTAATATTCAAATATTTATCGACAGTAATAGATTATTATTCCATATTTATGTACTATTTTTATATACAAAATGAACAAAAATGATTAATCTTGCAATAAAAAACAGCAAACCCAATATTTATGAAAAGAATTATAAACATTATTACACTTCTGGTATTATTTAACAATATCTTACATGCAGAAAAGGCTACAGATATCAGCGACTATAGATTCAGGCACTATAGTATTGAGGAAGGAATTCCATCCAACAGCATAACAAGTATAATACAAGATTCCAAAGGATACATTTGGATTGGCACAGATATGGGATTATGCAAATTCAACGGCACAGACTTTATCACCTTAGGGTATGAAAAGAATGACTCCATACTAAGAAAGAAAACTATAACATCAATATTTGAAAAAGGGAACCATATTCTATTAGGTACAGAATATGGTATATACGAATATAATAACTCAACCCAAACGACAAAAGAGCTTGAATTAATAACTCAAGACAATAAAAAATACTCCCCAATCGTCAATCATATCACTTCAGACATTAACGGAAATCTATGGATTGCCACAGGAAAAGACGGAATTTTTATGTATTCAGAAACAAATAATACAGCAATACAATATCAAATTCCGGATACTCATTTACCATTGCTGAGAGTGCTTACGGATAGCAACAATAATATATGGGCAACAGGCATGGATAATTTATATAAACTGAACAAAACTACCAATAAATTTGAGGTTTTCAAAATAGAAGGATATGAACATGGTATATATTCAATGGCTATTTTAGAAGATTCCAATGGGAACATATGGATAGGCACATGGAATGATGGATTATTAAAAGTAAACACTATTAACCATACAACCGAAACTTTTCTTTCGCCCAATAATGATTCACAAGGTATAATACACATACACTCAATAACTCAAACTGATACTAATACAATCTACATAGGTTCAGATAATGGTCTTACTATTTTTAATACAGACTCAGGCAGTAATTATACTTTGAATTGCAGCAATAGTGCTGTTGGCAGTTTGTCCGACAGATTCATTTATCCAATCACAAAAGACAAAGAAGGTGGCATATGGATAGGAACTTATTACAACGGAATAAACTATCTTCCTCCATTCACTAGCCAGTTTAAAGGCTACGATGAAGGAAGACAAAACAATGAATTTTTTACCGGAAAAATTATCAGCCGTTTCATTGAAGATAATTCTGGAAATCTATGGATTGGATCAGATGATGGAGGACTTAGTTTATATTCACAGTCAGAAGATAAATTCATCAACTTTAAGAACAGACAATCTTTAGAAAAACTGAATATCCACGCATTCTGTATTGATAATGAGAATTTATGGATTGGAACTTATAGTGATGGAATTAAAATCCTTAATACCAAGAACTGGACTGTAAGTAATTTAACAAATAATAATTTATATGACAGCAGTATTTATTCTTTATATAAAGATAAAAATAATAATATATGGGCTGGTACTATGACCGGAATCTGCATGTTTGACAGAAGTAGAAATTTGTTTATACCAAAGTTAGAGACTAATGCACTGGTTATAGAAACAGTAGAAGACAAAAATAACAATATATGGTTTGCAACTCAAGGAAGCGGTGTTATCAAATATAATAAATCGAAAGATAAATGGTATACATTTGATACTAAAAAAATGATAAACCATATTTGTGTAGATAAAAACGACTCTTTATGGATTGCATCATCCGAAGGTCTGTTTATGCTAAACAAAGAAAATGGGGAATACAGACATATAAGCCTACCAATAAAGAATGATTGTATAAACACTATTATTGAAGCAGATGATTTTTTATGGATTGCTACTGCAAAGGGATTAGTAAGATACAACATACTAACATCAGAGACACAGGTTTTTACCAAAAGCGATGGATTACAAAGTGAAGCTTTTGTAGTTGCTTCAGGCATCAAGACGAAAAGTGGAGAAATTTTTCTGGGAACCATAAACGGTTTTAATTCATTTTATCCATACAAACTAAAAAGGAATACTCTAAAACCGAATGTGGTATTTACAAAACTTGAAATATTCAATAAACCTGTGAGTATTGGAGAAAATGGTATACTTGAGTATTCTATAGATGAAGCTAAAGAAATCAATCTTTCACATAAAGATAATGTATTCAGTATACAGTTTGCCGCATTAAGTTTCTGTACACCAGAAAAGAACAATTATGCATATATGTTAGAAGGCTTTGATAAAGAATGGAACTATGTAGGAAACCAGAATAAAGCTACATATACTAATCTTCCTCCCAAAGAGTATATTTTCAAAGTTAGAGCTTCCAATAATGACGGTATATGGAACGAAGAAGGGAAAAGCATAAAAATTATTGTTCATCCTCCATTCTATCTTACATTACCTTTCAAAATATTATATGTCATACTTATTCTGACTATTTTGGGATTGATTATGAAATACATCATAGCCAAAAACAATAAAAAACATAATCTTGTTATTGCCAACATTACAGCCTCAAAGGAAAAAGAAGTTCAAGAAGCTAAAATTAACTTCTTTACAATGATAGCACATGAAATAAGAACACCTGTTTCATTAATCATAGGTCCGCTTGAAAAAGTTATGAGCGAAACAGGTAATCTGCCAGAAGGCTTGAGAAACGACCTTGAGGTAATAGACAGAAATAGCCAAAGACTGCTTTATCTTGTCAATCAGCTGTTGGACTTCAGAAAAGTTGAACAGAACGAAATGAAAATGCATTTCAAGTCACAAGACATTAAAGATCTTGTAAAAGCTGTATGTGAACGTTTTGCCCCATCTTTAAAACAGAAAGGTGTAGCATTAAATGTATTATATCCAGAACAAGACTTCACAGCACATGTAGACAGAGAAGCTCTGACAAAAGTTATAAGCAATCTTATGACAAACGCTAATAAATATACCAAAGATTCTATAAATGTAATAGTTTCATTAGATACAAACAGTCAGACTTTTAGTATATCTGTAAAAGATAATGGGCAAGGAATGAGAACAGAAGAGATGAAACAGATTTTCAAGCCATTCTATCAAGCATCAGAAAACAAGCCTGGAACTGGTATCGGACTAAGTATAGTTAAGGGTATAGTAGAAGCACACAATGGTAAGATTAATGTAGATTCAAAAATTAACGAAGGATCTTCATTCACTATAACATTACCTATTGTTCAGAAAGATGCAATAACCGATAATAATTCTGAAAATAATGAAATACCAGATGATATTATCCCTGAGCAGATTGAAATGACCAATTCAAATGAACATCCGTTTATGCTCATTGTTGATGACAACGAAGATATGATAAATTTCCTATCTGAAAGTTTCAAGTCAAACTATACAATACTGACAGCATCTGATGGAATTGAGGCACTTGAAAGACTTAAAGAACAAGAGGTATCATTAATAATAACTGATTGGATGATGCCTAATATGGATGGAATAGAACTATGTAAGGCAATACGGTCAAAACAGACTTTGAGCCACATCCCGATAATATTACTTACTGCCAAGACAGACAACAAGTCGAAAGTAGAAGGTATGAACTGCGGAGCCGATGCATATATCGAAAAGCCATTCTCTCTGCAATACTTAGAAGCATGTATAAAAAATCTGTTGGAAATGAGATTACAGCTAAGAGCAAAATTCTCAAAAATGCCAATGGTTCCTATTCATACCATTGCAGCCAACAGCAGTGATGAGCAATTCCTCAGCAAGCTCAATAGTATAATAGAAGAAAATTTTGCTAATCAGGATTTGTCTGTAGATTTTCTTGCTGAAAAGCTATGTATTAGCCGTTCAGGATTATTTGCCAAAATAAAAGGATTGGCAAATATTACTCCTAATGAGATGATTCAAATTGTAAGGCTTAAAAAAGCGGCAGCTTTGTTACTTGAAGGGAAATACAGAATTAATGAAGTTAGCTTCATGGTAGGTTTCAATAATGCTTCATATTTCAGCAAATGTTTCCAGAAACAATTTGGTATGAAGCCTGGTGAATTTGTAGCCTCACAAAAACAACAAATTATACAATAATAAACGAAAAATCCTCATGTATGATTATCACTATCGTACATGAGGATTTTCATTTATTGTTTTTATGTTACTTTAGTTCAAATATTATTCCATGTAAATTAATACACTTTATCAAAACAAGAACCTCAAAACGTCATTGAAATTCGCCCAAATCAGCAGGCCGAACAACAAGAACATTCCTATCATCTGTGCATATTCAAGGAACTTGTCGCTTGGTTTTCTTCTTGCTATCAGTTCATATAACAGGAACAATACATGTCCTCCATCAAGCGCCGGAATAGGAAGAATGTTCATAAACGCAAGAATGATTGAAAGGAAGGCTGTCATTGACCAGAATCTGTGCCAGTCCCAAACCTTAGGGAAAATACTTCCTATTGTAGCAAATCCTCCTACACTCTTGGCTCCTTCTTTAGAGAAAACATACTTAAGGTCGTTTACATAACCTTTAAGCGTATTTACTCCTAATGATATACCAGCAGGGAATGACTCAAAGAATCCAAATGTACGTACAGTTGGTTCATATTTAAGCAAACCGCCTACAGCTGCAATCTTGAAATTCTCATCGGTTACTACATTTACAGTATCTCTTACTCCCATACGAGAATAAACCAAAGAAAACTCGCCAGTTGTTTTTTCTGCCACTTCAGCTTTCAATTTCAGGTCGGACATAGCATTCAGAAAATCGTTCCATGAATTGAGAGGTTTGCCATTAAATGCTATAAGTGAGTCACCCTTCATAATGCCTGCCTTATCAAAACCACCTCCTGCAACCACAGAATCTACCACATTAGGATAGAATACATCAACAAACATAGGGTCTTGCTGCGCAACATCAATCAAGCTTAATTCAGGCATAAGTATCTTTACCTTCTCACCTCCTCTAAGTACGGTAACCTCACGGGCTTCTACCATATCGCGTATCATATCCATACCGAAACGCTCAAGTTCCTTATCATCGGCACTTAAAAGTATATCACCGTCTCTGAAACCAATTTTCTGAGCTGTTTCATTGAACTTTAGTCCGTAACTCATGTCCTTTAAGGCGATATATTTATCTCCCCATGTAAACAATATCATGGAATAAATAAACAGAGCAAGTATAAAGTTCATCAACACACCACCTATCATTACAAGAAGTCTCTGCCATGCAGGTTTGGAACGGAACTCCCATGGTTGTGCCGGCTGCTTCATCTGTTCTGTGTCCATTGATTCGTCTATCATACCCGAAATCTTACAGTATCCACCTAAAGGCAACCAGCCAACTCCATATTCAGTATCACTGTTTTTAGGCTTATATTTGAACAATGAGAACCACGGGTCGAAAAATATATAAAACTTCTCTACTCTGATCTTAAACAATCGAGCAAAGAAAAAATGTCCTCCCTCATGTACTATAACCAACAATGAAAGGCTTAGTATCAACTGAAGGGCACGAATAAAAAATGTCTCCATCTGCTATTTTCTTTCTTTATGTTTTTAAATTAATAATTAGAATCTGCTGTTGTGTATTATATATGATAAATTAAAGTATTTCAGAAACCAGAGTTTATTACAAATTCTGCCGCAATACGGCGTGCTGCTGCATCTGTTTCAACATAGTCGTGATATGTAGGATTCTTTATAAATGAAACCTTGTTCATTGTTTTTTCTATCACATCACTCATTCCTAAGAAAGAAATTCTGTCTTTCAGAAAAGCAGAAACCACTACTTCATTTGCCGCATTAAGTATACATGCCATATTTCCTCCACGATTCATAGCTTCGTATGCAAAAGCCAGATTGCGGAATCTGTCTGTGTCTGGGGCTTCGAATGTAAGAGTGTTACATTTCATGAAATCAAGGCGTTCGCCCGAAAGTTTCTCTCTTTTCGGATATGAGAAAGCATACTGTATCGGTAGTCGCATATCAGGTACTCCAAGCTGGGCTAAAACTGCGCCATCCTGATATTCTACCATAGAATGGATAACCGATTGCGGATGAACTACTACTTCTATCTGTTCAGGACGTACTCCGAAAAGCCACTTTGCCTCTATTACTTCAAATCCCTTATTCATCATGGAAGCTGAATCGATGGTAATCTTGGCTCCCATACTCCAGTTAGGGTGTTTTAAGGCCTGCTCTTTTGTTACTGAGGCCAACTGCTCAACTGTAAATGTACGGAACGGACCACCGGAAGCGGTAAGGATAATCTTGCTTACAGGATTATTCATTTCAAGACACTGGAATATAGCCGAATGTTCTGAATCGACAGGTAATATAGGCGTTCTGTATTGTTGTGCCAGTTCAGTAATAAGTTCGCCAGCTACTACCAAAGTCTCTTTATTTGCAAGCGCTATAGTCTTTCCGGCACGAATAGCATTCATTGTAGGACGCAGTCCGGCATAGCCCACCATTGCTGTCAGAACTATGTTAATAGGAGATGCCTCAACCACCTCACAAAGTGCATCTGAACCGGCATAAACCTTTATAGGCAGGTCCGACAAAGCCTCCTTCAGCTGAGGGTATTTCTCTTCATTGGCTATAACTACAGCTTCAGGCTGGAATTTGCGTGCCTGTTCTATAAGCAGTTCAACTTTATTATTGGCTGTAAGAGCATAAACTTCGTATAAATCGGGGTGTTCTGCCACCACTTGCAAGGCCTGGGTTCCAATAGAACCTGTTGAGCCTAGTATTGCTATCTGTTTCTTCATAATTACAGAATTTGAATATCTAACTAAACATCAAAACTTGAGTATACCACTAAATTTCAGAACCAATATTCCTAAAGAAATAATATAAATCAGAATACTACATATTTCTCAGGATTAATCGGAGTTCCTTTATGCCAAAGTTCGAAATGTAAAAAAGGCTGCACTTTATCATCATTTCCATCGTTCCCGTCGCCGGAAGATGTATACCTGTTGGCTGTAGAATGTCTGTTGCCATAATTATATCCACCATCAGGATTGCCACCTGCTACCTTCATCACTCCAAGTACATCACCTCCCCTAACACGGTCGCCCTGTTTCTTGAGCAACATTCCACAATGCTTGTATATACTTACAAAATCCTGTGAATGCTGAACCTGGATAACATAACCATCTGTAGCCGTATATGCTGCCAAGATAACTGTTCCGTCGAGTACGGAAAGTATGTTTTCGTTGGGACTGGCTGTAAGGTCTATACCATAATGTCCGCCCTGTGGATTAAAGTTCACATCCATCACACCTCTCACAGGACGATAGAACATCAGACCGGCGGCCGCATTATTTCCGGCAATTTCTCTCAAGTTATATCTTTCCTTTTCTTCATATTTCTGCCGGAATTCTTCCTCTTCCTTTGTTCTTTCCATCAGTTGTTCTGCTCTTATATTGGTAAGAGAATCAATAGACTGGATAGAATCTGCATGAATCTTGCCACTGAATATATCCTGAATGTTCATAATATATCTGTTCTGCTTTTCCAGGGCAAGACGAAGAGAATCGGCACGCAAGGCATTTGTAACTACCATCTCACGCACCTCACTGTTCATGTATCCGGGAAGATAGTTCCGTAGAGGTGTAAAAGCGATAATTGCAGCGGCAATTATAAAAATAACCGTACAGACCGACAGGAGTACAGAAAGTCCGTTGAGTTTGGATACATGTATTCCCACCACTTCCTCAAGTGTATTTTCATTAATAACAGTAAGCTTATACTTAAACTTAATATTATGCCAGAATGCTTTACGTCCTTTTTTCTTCATGAGTAAAATCTTTTAATACCAGTTTACGTAATACCTGTCTACGTCAGATAAGTCCTTCAGGTATATTAACCTTCATGTACTTTTTCTTGCGGTCTATATCAACAATAAACTCTTCATGAGCAGGCAGAAGAATTTCTTCACCATCTTTCTCTATTATAAAAAGAACATTCATTGTTGCATCATCTATATCGACAATCTGTCCGAGATCACCGTGATTTACATCTTCTACTTCAAAACCTATAAAATAATTCCAAGAGGTTATTTCATCTTGTTCATCCATATATTTTACAGGGAAATATACTTCCACATTGGTAAACATGCGGGCTTTCTCTGCAGTATCCACATCTTCAAACTTCACTATGGCTGCATTATCGGAGCGGAAACGATATTCCTCTATAAAGAAAGGAACAAAAATTCCGTCAAGCAACAGAATAAGGTAATCACAGTCCTCTACTCTGTCGAAAACATCATCGGTAAAAGTAAAGGTAACTTCACCTTTTACACCATGTGGCTTGTTTATAATTCCAATCTTAAATACTTCCTCTTTCTTTATCATATTTCTTTTATCATACTTTCAAAATCAAATGCGGGTAATTCGTGCTCCCAGTGCAGTAAGGCGTTGCTCTATATTCTGATATCCACGGTCTATCTGCTCTATGTTATGAATGCGGCTTGTGCCTTCGGCTCCCAATGCTGCTATAAGCAAAGCTATACCTGCACGTATATCAGGAGAAGTTACATTACCTCCACGAAGACTGAAATTATGGTCGTGACCTATCACTACAGCACGATGAGGATCGCACAATATTATCTGTGCTCCCATATCAATAAGCTTATCGACAAAGAACAGGCGGCTTTCAAACATTTTCTGATGAATAAGTACACTACCCTTTGCCTGAGTGGCAACTACAAGCATCACACTCAGCAAGTCGGGAGTAAGTCCGGGCCATGGAGCGTCTGCTATAGTCATGATAGAACCATCGATAAACGATTCTATTTCATAATGTTCCTGTTGCGGAACAAAAATATCATCACCTCTCTGTTCAAGACGTATACCTAAGCGGCGGAAGCTGTCGGGTATAATGCCAAGATTCTCGTACGACACATTCTTTATTGTAATTTCACTACGGGTCATGGCGGCCATAGCTATAAAGCTACCAACCTCAATCATATCAGGAAGTACAGTGTGAGTACATCCTTTAAGTTCTTTCACACCTTCTATAGTCAGAAGATTTGAGGCTATACCTGATATTTTAGCCCCCATTCTGTTTAGCATCTTGCACAACTGCTGTAAGTAAGGCTCGCATGCTGCATTATATATAGTGGTTACTCCTTCTGCCATAACTGCGGCCATCACTATATTGGCAGTACCTGTAACCGAAGCCTCATCAAGCAACATATATGTACCCTTCAGTCCATCTGAAAGCATAGTATACACACCTTTCTCTGCATCATACTCAAAAGAAGCTCCAAGCTTCTGTATACCTATAAAGTGAGTATCCAGACGGCGGCGGCCTATCTTGTCACCACCCGGTTTTGAAATCATTGCTTTTCCGAAGCGGGCCAAAAGCGGACCAATGAGCATGACAGAACCACGCAGTTTAGAACAACGGGTAAGGAACTCTTCGCTTTCAAGATAAGACAAATTCACATTATCGGCCTTAAATGTATATGTGTCTGCATTAATTTTCGACACCGAAACTCCCATGTCACGGATAAGTTGGATAAGATTGTTGACATCCAAAATATTAGGAATATTATGGATAGTAACCTCTTCGGAGGTAAGGAGTGTAGCACACAATACCTGTAGAACTTCGTTCTTTGCACCTTGCGGAATAATTTCTCCATGAAGCTTATGTCCGCCTTCTATTACGAATGAGCCCATAATATGATGTTTTTATTCTGTATATAATTAGACAAATAGACTAAAACGGCAATCAGTTGTTGCGTCTTTTCTGCTGATTATTGTTGCCGTTTCCGGAATTATTGTTGGAATTGCTGCCAGAGTTATTATTCGAATTATTGTTCTGACGGCGACGCTGGTTAAAGTTGCGCTGTTCAGCCCATTTAATGTCTTCAACTGTAACTTTTATTTTACCATCCGACAATTCACACAAGTCATCAACTATTCTCTGGTTTTCCACACCATCCTTATTCCAATTCTGATAATCTTTCTTCATCTGGTTGGCTATAAGGTTTATAAGTTGTCTTTTTTCTTCACCATCCTCATAACCTGCCGCAACTTTAATAAGGTCCTGTACGAAACGTCCATAATGACGGTAGCGCAATTTTGTCTGCGGATAAGGCACCCTGTCGGGTTTTACTTCAAGACTTTCCTTCTTTACTACTTCAACCGGATAATCTATATCAAGTTTGAAGTCCGACATGATAGCAAGATGGTCCCATAATCTCTGATTTGTTTCGGCTGTATCACGCAACTGTGGGAACATACCTTTCATAATCTTGATTATAGTGTTTGCACAAAGCTGTCTCTGCTCCCTGTCTTCTATTGTGAGAGCATGATCTACCATATTCTGTACACTTCGTCCGTATTCAGGAAGAGGTAATCGGCGTTGTTGGGTGTTATATTCCATGAGATAAGTTTAAAATGTACTTAAGTTTATTTTTTGCTTATACAGTTTTCTTTGTTAGCTTTTACAAAGCAACTTAACAATATTAGAATCAATAAATATATAACTGACAATCACAAATACAAATTTATAATTATAATCTAAATTATAATCGTATTAAAGAAGTTTTTTAGGAGTAGAGGCCACAAACTCTTTCAGGTAGAAAGGTTCAAAATATGCCACATCCTTATAATCTTCTTTTGCAACAGCCTTTTCAGCAAGAGGGAACATCCATTTGGCAAGAGGATGCACATCTTCAATAAAATGAGCATTAGGATGAGTTATCTTATCCTTGCATTTTGAGGCACCGTTACCGAAGAAATATACCGGCTGTTTTTCAAGATATTCCAAATACGAATGTTCGTCTATTATATCGGCTCCTGTTTCACGGACAGTTTTCAGCGAGCGATCGTATATTGCTGCATATACTTCCATCCGGCGAGCATCAATCATAGGACATAACAATGCATCTTCCGGCAAATCATGTTCCAGAAGAACAGGTACACACAATACTTCAAGTGTGGGAATACCAATAAGAGGTATATTGCGGCCATAGCATATTCCTTTAGCCATGGAAACCCCTATGCGCAATCCCGTATATGAACCTGGACCACAGCTAACAGCCACTGCATCGAGAGGTATTGCATGATTATCAACAAACGAAAGGGCTTCATCAACAAATACTCCAAGGAGTGTGGCATGTGAAGGTCCTTTAAAATCTTCTTGAGTAAAAATAGAAGTACCGTCCTGACTAACAGATACAGAACATACTTCTGTAGATGTTTCAATATGTAAGATACACGACATAATTTACTTTATATAAATATATACATTATAGTTTGCAAATATACACTTTTTATCCCACTCTATTTCCATATTTTCCATTCTTTTCCGTACTTTTGCAAAAAAATAGAATTTGTTATGATACAATCAATGACTGGATACGGAAAATCTACCGTATCTTTTGGCGACAAGAAAATTGTCGTAGAAATAAAATCTTTAAACAGCAAGGCACTTGATATGTCAACTCGAATAGCTCCGCTATACAGAGAAAAAGAAATGGAAATACGTAATATGATATCTAAAAGTCTGGAACGCGGAAAAGTGGACTTCAGTCTTTGGATCGAAAAAGAAGCTTCTGATTCTGCTACACCTATCAATGCCGCTCTGGTTGAGAACTATTATAATCAGATAAAGGCCATATCGGAAACATGCAATATTCCTTTGCCTGCCGACTGGTTTGCTACTCTTTTGCGTATGCCCGATGTGCTTTCTAAGGCTGATATCCAGATTCTTGAAGATGAAGAATGGGAAGTGGTAAAAGGAGCCGTAGAAGAAGCTATAAATGCTCTTGTAAACTTCCGCAAACAGGAAGGTGCCGCACTTGAGAAAAAATTCAATGAAAAAATTGACAATATAGAAAGACTGCTTGCATCTATTGAGCCTTTCGAGAAAGAAAGAGTTGCACGTATCAGAGAACGTATTACCGATGCTCTTGAGAAAACCATAAGTGTAGACTATGACAAAAACAGACTCGAACAGGAGTTGATATATTATATCGAAAAGCTCGACATCAACGAAGAAAAGCAAAGACTCACAAATCATCTGAAATATTTCCGTGAGACTATGGCTTCCGGCCATGGCCAGGGAAAGAAGCTCGGCTTTATTGCCCAAGAGATGGGAAGAGAGATAAACACTACAGGCAGCAAATCAAACCATGCAGAAATGCAGAATATTGTTGTTCAGATGAAAGACGAGCTTGAACAGATAAAAGAACAGGTTCTGAATGTTATGTGATATGCAATTGAATGCAGGAACCGGAATATATATTTTCAATAACAATTAAAACAAGTATATAATGGGTAAACTTATTATATTCTCTGCGCCATCAGGCTCAGGAAAATCAACCATAATAAACTATCTGCTGAAGCAGAACCTAAATCTGGCATTTTCTATTTCGGCAACAAGCCGTCCTCCGCGCGGAACAGAACAGAATGGTGTAGAATATTTCTTTCTCTCACCTGAAGAATTCAAACAAAGAATTGCCAACAATGAATTTCTTGAATACGAAGAAGTTTATACCGACAGATTTTACGGGACACTTAAAGCTCAGGTAGAAAAGCAGTTATCCGAAGGACAGAATGTAATTTTCGATGTTGATGTGGTAGGAGGATGCAACATAAAGAAATTTTATGGGGAGCGTGCCCTATCGGTATTCATTCAGCCACCATCTGTAGAAGAATTGCGCAAGCGTCTGAACGGAAGAGGAACAGATACTCCAGAAGTAATAGAAAGCAGAATTGCAAAAGCTGAATTTGAGCTCGGATACGCCGATAAGTTTGATGTGATAATTGTTAACGACGATTTGAACAAAGCTCAGGCTGAAGCCCTCGAAACAATAAGAGAATTTCTTGAGAAAAAATAAGAAATACAGGTTCTATAAGATATAAAGAATATATAAGTTGTATAAGATATAAGGTAGAGATATGGCAAGAGACCCTAAAAAGATAATGCAGATAATGTCTGTCATTACAATAGTAATAGGATTTGCAGCCCTTGCAGTAGGTATAGTTGCCGTGGCAAAAAAAGAATACATAATAGCTGTAGCTATGTTACTCGTGGCTGTATGGCAAATTGTAAATTTCAGGAAGTGGCGGAAAAATTAAATTCTGTAAAATAAGTAATCAAGTAATAAAACGTTGAAAGATGGAAAATAAGTTAAGGACCAGAATAAGAACCGGAATATTCGGAGGCTCATTTAATCCTATTCATATAGGACATTTGGCCTTAGCCAATTGTCTTTGCGAGAACGACGAAGTAGATGAAGTCTGGTTTTTGGTATCACCACAAAATCCGTTCAAACAAAACGAGTCTCTGCTTGATGATAAAACAAGGTTAAGACTTGTAGAGGCGGCTATAGATGGATACAGCAAATTCATGGCTTCTGATTTTGAATTTCATCTTCCACGCCCTTCGTACACAGTAAATACACTGGAAAAATTATCGGAAGCCTATCCCGAAAGGGATTTCTATCTTATCATAGGGGCCGATAATTGGGCGGCTTTCGACCGTTGGAAATCGCCCGAACAGATTTTAGCCAATCATCATATTCTGATATATCCACGAAGAGGATATTATATTGATGTAAACACCCTTCCTATTAATGTAAAGGCAGTTGACACTCCATTATTGGAAGTCAGTTCTACTTTTATCAGAGAAAGTATAGCACAAGGAAAAGATATGAGATTCTTCCTTAATCCTAACGTAGACAGGATTATAAAAAAGGATGGACTATACAAACAGGAATAAACTTTATAGTATATAAGTATATAATTCCATATAAGTCAAATAAATACCCTCTCTCAGATATATGTCTGGCAGAGGGTATTTTAATACAGTGAGCAAAAGACATCTATTCTAACATAAAATATTTTCCCCAATAAAAATTACGAAGAAACCACAAATAGTATTTTTTGAATAAAATCTAATGTATTATCCACCTTTTTTACTATCTTTGACAAAAATTATTAATTAACACTGTTCTGATACGAAAAAATAGACATGAAATTAAATGGAAAAAACATATCTGTTAAAGAAAACTTCCTTAAAGTATTAGAACACTCATATAAGACACACTATAATTTACTCTATAACTATGGTTTAAAATTCATCAATGATCCTAATCTTATAGAAGATTTCATACAAGACATATTCGCCCGTCTCTGCAAAAGAGGTAGTTTAGACGATATTGATGACATTAAAATATACTTGCTACGTGCTATCAGAAACTCTGCATACGATTACTTTTCTTCCCACCACGAATGTACATCTATTGAAGATATAGAATTCTCACTTTCGGATGATGAAGATTCTTTTTGTAATTTTTTTGTCAATGATGATGAAGAAGTCAGAAAATACCGTTTACTGCGAAAAGCGATACATGGTCTACCACCACAACAAAAACAAATATTATATTTATTCTATATAAAAGAACTTTCACATAAAGAAATTAGTGAAATATTAGATATTACTCCTCAAGCATCTATGAACTCAGTTTCTAAAAGTATTAAAAGATTAAGAGATTCGATACTATAACATTTATTCATCTTCACATATATAAAAATATAAGTCTGATTTTTAAATTAAAAAATCAGACTTATCAATACAATTTTTAAAGAATTGAATATGAATAATAAAAATTTTCTATAAAAAAATCTATTTATATTATCATATTAATAGATATTCTCCTCTTTAAAATTTGAATCATTTATCATTTTACCTCTAACCGTCTCTTTTGATTCAGAAAGAGATGATGATCTATAAAAGAAACTACCAGTCAAACGTATATCCTCGTATGACGCACCGATCATTACTTTAAATTCTCCTGGTTCAACAACACGTTTTTTTTGTTCATTTATAAGTACCAAATCATCAGATACGATATTAAAATACACGTACTTACTCTCACCAGGATCAAGGTGTATACGTTCAAAACCTCTTAAATTCTTCTCATAAGTAGTAGTTGAACTAACAACATCGTTAACATAAAGCTGTACGATTTCATCACCTGATACATCGCCTATATTAGTAATACGGCACGACAATCTAATATTCCCGGTATTAGTATACACACTATCTATAGATAAAGAATCATATTTAAATTTAGTATAAGACAAGCCATAACCAAAACAATACAATAAGCCTTTATTTCCGGCAGACCTATATTGCATTGGTTCCCAATTAGCATTAGGTTTAGTTGGAATATTCAAAGGTAATTGGCCTACAGTCTTGGGCCATGTTCCTGTTAATTTTCCTCCAGGATTATATATTCCTTTTAGTGCTTCGGCTATAGCCAATCCTCCTTGTGCTCCAGGATAACCAGCAGCCAAAATACCTTTACAATATTTGTTTGCAAAATTAATAGTTGTTGGTCTTCCCCATATAAGGACTAAAATAACCGGTTTACCTGTTTTGACAATTGCTTCAAGAAGTTGTTCCTGATGTCCTGGTAAGTCCAGACTACTACGAGTTCTACTCTCCCCAGAGGTTCGTATATTATCGCCCAAAACAAGAACTGCTATATCACTTCGATTTGTTAGATCAACAGCTTCTGAAATCGAAAATACTTCTTCATTACTTAATGTATCACACATCAATTCGTTTTCAGGCCAACCTTCATTTACTATATCAATTCCCTTAACATAATTAATCTCTACATCATCATTTTTATATACAGTTTTCAATCCATCGAATACACTATAAAATTTCTCATATCCAAATGGTCCATAATGTGTTGGTATATAATCTTTCGAGTTTGCATTTGGTCCTATTACCGCAATTTTATTAAATTTATTTTTCAATGGTAATATTTGATCTGTATTCTTCAATAAAACCAAGCACTCACGTGAGGCTCTAAGAGCTATATTAAGATGTTCATCACATGAGACAATACTCGATGCTTTTTGCGGTGAACCAGAATAAGGATTATCAAACAAACCTAACCAAAATTTAACATATAAAACATCCCTAACCATTTTGTTAACAGTATCAATAGAAAGCTTACCCTCTTTAACGAGTTCTCTTATATTTGTTATATACTGTGTTGGATCATCAAACTCAGTACGTACATTCAATCCAGCCTCAACAGCCTTTCTACAAGCTTCCTTAAAATCTGGCACAACTTTATGAACTGCCGACAAACGTCCTATGGCATAACTATCAGAAACCACATAACCTTTAAATCCCATTTCATTACGCAAAACATCAGTAAGATAATGATAATTCCCTGCCATTGGTATTCCATCATAGTCATTATATGCACACATAACCCCAAGAGCACCTGCTTCCTGAAAAACTTTTCTAAATGGATACTCATGAATATAGTACATTTCAGAAGGAGTAATATGAGGATCTGTTCTAGAATCCCATTGTCGTGCAGCTTTACAGTCTCCATAACCAACAAAATGTTTCGGACTTGAAACCACTCTCTGACTTTGTATACCCTTACTCATTTCAACACCCAAACGTGCCACTAAATACGGATCTTCAGCTATTGAACCTTCCCATCTTCCCCATCGCTGATCTCTGGGAACATCTAATATTGGAGCATAAATATTAGTATATCCCATAATGCGTGCTTCTTTACCTTCTACAACTCCTTGCAAGTAGGCCAATTCTTTATCCCATGTACACCCAAGTCCATTCATTGAAGGAAAACTTGTAGCTTTTTGGGCATTTAGGCCCCTAATTCCTTCATTGGAAAAATCAACAGGTATACCAAGGCGAGTATATTCAACAAAGAAACGTTGAGTCTCAGCAAGAGATTCTGCCAATTTATCCGGATTTGTTACTTCTTTATTTAGATGCTCATCTATATTGGCTATACCATCTTTAAGGATATTTTTTGTCCAAGATAATGTGGGGATACTGTCTTCCAAAGCTTTTTTATATCCATAATAAGTAGACAACTGACAAGACTTTTCTTCAAGATTCATCTGGGACAATAAATCATCTATTCTTCTTTCAATATTTTCATTGGGATCTTCATAAATATCTTTTTTACCATTTTTATTAAAATCTATCCATCCATTTTTATAAATTTCCTTTTTATTTGGAAAGATAATATTCTCACTCTGCGGAAAAACATTTAAGTTCCAATATAAGAAAGTAAGCAAAAGTATATTTTTCATATCAAATAATATTATAAAAAACTATATATAAGCTCATTACAGATCAAAACCAGTTTAAATATTGTCATATAGATTTTTCTTTATATTTAAGCATAACTATCTTATAAAAAGCTCATATATAGTTTATATTTATATTCTAAATAAATCATATTTTAATCAGACAGTGTAAAATATGATTTCAAACGGATATCATCTACAGAACGTCCAACTTTCAACAAAAAACGGCCAGGTTCAACTACATATTTCATTTCTTCGTTCCATAACCCCAACTGTTCATTGGGTATTATTATGTTAACCAGCTTCTCTTCGTTTGGTTCTAACTTTATTTTATCAAATCCTTTTAACATCATAGCAGGCGTTACTACACTTGAAACCTCATCATTGATAAAAACCAATGGAACTTCTTTACCTGCCATTTTTCCTGTATTCTTGACTTTAAAAGATATGGAAACATCTTTGTTTGAAGACAAAACTGAATCTACTTGTAAATCACTATACTCAAAAGTTGTGTAACTAAGACCATGACCAAAACAATAAGCCGGTTTATCATCCGAGCGTGAGCTTCCAAGACCGTAACCAGTCCAATATCTTGATGAAGCCTGATAATAATACATTGGAACTTGTCCGGCATGTTTCGGTACTGTTATAGGTAATTTTCCTGATGGATTAACCTTTCCAAACAATACTTCAGCAACAGCCTGGCCGCCATACATTCCCGGTTCCCAGATATCAACTATCGCAGGAATATTATCAGAAATCCATTCATTATTGAGAGGCTTTCCATTTACTATAACAGCAATTATTGGCTTACCTGTCTTCTGTAAAGCCTGAACTAGTTCAACCTGGCGCCCATAAAAATCTATAGAAGGGCGGTCTGCCGATTCTCCATATGTTCTTAATCCCCAATCCGAACGCACTCCGTAACCTCCAATCACTACTACCACCAAATCACAACTTTTAGCTTTTTGTACAGCATCAGATATACTATAATCAGATATACCACCACCTTCTGCCAACATCTTTCTTTGGAGCGCCGGGTCAGTTGTATTGGTTTTATCATGCGATAATTTAGATTTTATTCTACCACTATTACTGTATACTATCTCTGTTTCATCAGACATCATACGCATACCTTCAAGCACTGTTATCACATTCTCATCAGGTTGGAAGAAACTCCAATCACCTAAAATTGACTGATTATCAGCATTAGGACCGGTAACAAGAATACGTTTATATTTTGTTCTGTCTAAAGGAAGTATATTTCCTTCATTTTTCATAAGAACAATACATTCACGTGCCGCATCCAATGCTATTGAACGATTTTCAGAAGTTGCATAAATATCTTTTGACGAATCAACATAACGATTTTCAAACAAACCAAGTTCAAACTTAACTTTAAGAATACGACGGACAGCATCATCTATTCTATCTATTGAAATCTTTCCTTCTTTTACCAGTTGCTTCATTGGTACTAAGAACTGTAAACTGTCGGGTGAATACATGTGCATATCCATTCCGGCGTTAACACTCTTCTCTAATGCCTCTTTCTGGTCATGAGCGGTATAGTGAAGGCTTTTAAGATTATCCATATCCATCATGTCACTTATAAAAAAGCCATCAAAACCAAATTCATTCTTTATCACATCAGTTAATAGCCACTTAGAAGAATGGCAAGGTACACCACCTATATCGTTATGTCCTGGCATAATTGTCATACAACCAGCCTCTATAGCAGCTTTAAAAGGTGGTAAAATATTTGATCGCAAAGAACGTTCGGAAATATCAGCAGACGCATGATTTACACCACCTACTGATGCTCCACCTGCTGCCAAATGCTTTACTGATACCGCAACCTTCTTTTCAGGAATAGGATTTCCCTGTAAACCATCGACAGACTGCCTGACAAGCTCGCTTGCCAAATAAGGATCTTCACCATAAGTTTCACCAGTACGTCCCCAACGAGCATCATAAACAATATCAACACAAGGAGCAAATGTCCAGTGTGTTCCTGCTGAACGAATCTCTTCAGCTGCTTTCTGTGCAGATTTTCTAACCAAATCACGATTAAATGTTGCAGCCATGCTTATAGACGTAGGAAATATTGTACGTCCCTGAAGTGTTCCATATCCATGAGCAGCATCCATACCTATAAGATAAGGAATCTTTAAACGAGTTTTCTCTGATAAGGCCTGAAGTTTATTTGTCTCTTCCGGTTCCTGTCCAGCAATCCAAGCACCAAAATCATAATACCCGGCATTCATCACACTATCCTGATCCCACTCTGAAACCATATCCATCTGAGCAATTTTCTCTTCTATTGTCATTTGTGACAATAAGGCCTCAACACGTTCATCTATAGGACGGGTAGGATCCAAATATATGGAAGTGTCTACTATATCAGTTTTTGAACCACACGAACAAAAACTTCCCAAAGCTAAATATATACAAAATCTAAATACTTTCATAAAACTAATTTTATTTATATACAACATATAAAATATTTAAAGTCGGATTTTCTGCTCCATTCTTATATCTTGCGATGAAGCCCCTATTTTTATTATAAAATCTCCTTTTTCAAAAACCCATCTTTTACCTTTTTCACTATAATATTGAAAATCTTCTTCTGATAATATCATACATACTGATTTCGTTTCATTCGGTTTTAATGAAACTTTCTCAAATCCCTTAAGTTCCTTTATAGGTCGTTCTTCCTTAGACTTTACATCAGTAACATACAACTGTGCTATTTCTGCACCAGCTTTATTACCTGTATTAGTAATATCAAACTTTACCTCTACTAAATTTTTCTTTTTATCAACAACAGAAACAGAAAGGTTTTCATACTCAAATGACGTATATGACAATCCAAATCCAAATGGGAATAAAGGCTTCACATCATTCTTTTCATAACCTCTATATCCGGTAAAAATACCTTCATTATAATATACCTTCTTTTCCTTTCTTGTTTCATCATAATTTCCGGCAGCCGGAGAATCATTCCAATCTTTTTCTATAGTAAAAGGTAGTTTTGCGGAAGGATTTACCTTACCGGAAATAATTCTGGCCACAGCATTTCCACCTTCCTGTCCGGGATAAAATGCATGAAGAACCGCTGATACATTATCAATCCAAGAAGACATATTTACTCCACCTCCCGCATGCATTACAACTATAGTATTAGGATTAACTTCTGCCAGTTTTTTTATTAATATATCCTGTCCGTATGGCAAATCAAAAGGACGGTCTCTTCCCTCAAGTTCTATACTACCATCCAAGCCGGCACAAACAATAACCGCATCCACCTTAGAAGCTAAATCTACAGCTTCCGAAAAATCTATGTCACTATTATAACAGTATCCCATTCTTATCTCTGCAGGTGTAGACCGCTGGTTCCAGAATTTCAACTTTATATGTTTAGTTGAACCTTTTGTAGCATGAACAATATCTGAGCTTACGTGAAATGACTGTGAATCTGAAGCATCAATCAAAAGCATATCATCTACAAACAACTGATATCCTCCTTGAGCATCAACAAAAAAACGAATACTATCATTCTTTAAGACATCAATATATCCATCCCATTCTATTTCGTAATCAGAACCAAACTTTTTATTATTATCCGGAGTTCCCCACCATTCAAAATCTACATTTCTATCAGTTCTGCTTATAATTGCATTTCCAGTACACTCATCAGAGGCAGAAGATTCAAGTGAGTTAATAACTCTACCTGCAGCCTTAGCTTGTTCTTCAAGCAAATCTGAAGCAATATTATCTTCAGAACTATTTCCAACAGAATAATAACGAGCTTTCAAGCCTCGCTCACCTTCCCGTGTTCTGAACACTGAATTTCTAAATAACCTACGCTTAAACTGATTGGAAATACCTTCATGATAAAATATTCGTGAACTTTTAAATTCATTTTCAATTCCTTGAAGATCATTTACTACATACCATGGATGAACCCTTGAACTGCCACCACCACCGTAAACAATTCCATTAGTTGAAAAAACTCGGTCGTTTATCACAGGAGGGTTTGCTGTAGGTCCAATTACAGCTATTGATTTTGGCGATTCTAATGGTAATAATCCGGAATTCTTTAAAAGGATGATACCTTCCTCTGCTGCTTTAAGAGACATTTTATTAGCATTCTGGTTGTAAACCGGAATACTATCTATTTTCTGATCTCTGTCAAAAAATCCCATTTCAATACAAGTACCATAAATACGCCTTACTTTGTCATTTATGACATCTTCTGAAACAATTCCCTTTTCTATCAAAGGCAATAACTGTTCTTTATTAAACCAACTTTTGCTTCCCATTTCAAGATCCAGTCCGTTGTTTGCCGCTTTATCAGCGGAATATGTACATGCCCAATCGGACATTAACATACCTTTGAACCCCCAATCTTTCTTGAGAATGTCTATCAAAAACTTATTTTCAGTACAATAAATACCTCTTAATGGATTGTAACCTGTCATTACAGCCTTAACATCTGCCTTTTGGACTGCAGCCTTAAATGGAGCTAAATATATCTCATGCAAGGCTCTGTCAGAGACCTCTGTACTGACTGTATATCTATCGTACTCCTGATCATTTCCCGCAAAATGCTTAATTGTAGCAATTACACCACCTTCCTGGACTGCTTTAATAAAGGGAACTACCATATTGGATGTCAAATAAGGGTCTTCACCATAATATTCAAAATTACGTGCTCCCTTTGATGCTCTATAAATATTAACTCCAGGAGCGAGAAGAAAATGAATACCTCTTGCCCTCCATTCCTGTGCATACATTTCTCCCAATTGCGAAGATAGATCTCTGTTCCAGGAAGAAGCTATAGCTAAAGCTGATGGAAATGCGGTAGCTCTTCCCCATAACCCCCATGAAGATAATCCAAGTGGGCCATCAGCCATTTTAAAGGCAGGTATTCCAAGTCTTTCACATGGATGAAGATAGAAATCATTATATCCAGCCAATAAATCAATTTTTTCTTCCAAGGTCATTCTTCCTATTAAATCTGCCACTCTCTGTTCAACCGAAAGAGATTTATCATTGAAAGGATATTGTTGTCCTTTCACTACAACACAAAACAGTGTTATCAAGAAATACAAGGTTAACCGTTTCATAAGCATTTATGTTCTATTTAATACAAATATTTAATTATCATTTATACAGTTATTGTAATGTCAATGCAAACTTATTCAACATAAGATTTGGTCCACTTTTACATTTTATGGACACTTTAATAATACCATCAAGACAATTTTCTCTTGTTATCGGGACTGAAACCCAAGTCTCATTTTCATGACTTCCCAACTCAATTTCCGGAGTATCTTCACATTTTATAGTTCCAAAGCGATTACTATTATTTGAATCCAAGAAACACATCTTCAGATTCATAAGTTTAGGATGATTTACTTTTATTTCCAATGTTAGTTGCTTGCCTACCCAATATGAACCTTTAGCATCTTGCCAAACTCCATCACATTCTATATTATAATCATAACCACCATAGTTAACTATTACATTATCAGTTTCTTTTCTCCATTTAGAAAGTCTTGAAAATTCCGTATTATCATCAGGAGCAACAAACAATACAGCATTTAATTCCTTTTTTTCTTTTTCAAGGATTGATTCATTATTTTTAAAATTTTCTCTTAACCAATCATATCCAACAATCTGCTTTGGATTAAATTCATTTGAGCTCATATACTTAAGCAAAGATTGTTTCAACTGTCTTGTTGCCAATCTTAAATCTAATGAATCTGTTAGATTATATCCACAAACCATAAGTTTGCCTCCTTCTGATGTTTTAAGTTCGAAAACAGTTCCTAACTTATTACCATGATGAAAATCATTTACCGGTTGAACGATAGGGTAATAATCCTTAGGTAAATCATTAAGAATAAATCCACGACTATATCTGCAAATGTCTTCCCACTGCCAGTCCATAACATCTTCTGTAGGAAAAAGAGACAATGCTGGATGATTATTCCTAATATAGGCTCCACTAACATCTGTATCTTGACCTGTAAACCATGTTGCCGACCAGAAAACCGGATTAAAAGCAGAATATATTCTATTTTGTCTATTTCCTAATTTGTCAGCCACCAACAAAACCTTTTTCCCTTTTCTCAGCTCATCTATGGCTATATCCAGAGAAGATGTTTGAACAATATCACTTGAATAATCAGGCTGGCTTTCTTTAGGAAATACCCAAACTGACCATTTATTACGATAAGAAGTTCCGGATATCTTAACCTCAATATCTATTTTATTTCCATATTCACCAGAATTAAGTTTTAAGTTAAACCGTCCTATCTTCGATAATTTTCCTTGTGGTATATCTTCAACTGAAAAGTTTCCAGAGTCCATAAGTTTTCCATTATCTGCTGAGATTTTATAACACACCTTTTTATATTTCAAAGATTCTCTACCATAATTTGCGACTTCTATCTCGGCGGAAAACATTTCACCATCTTCCCACACATATTTGTCAAATAACAATAATGGGACTGTATGATTACCAAACATAACAAACTCTTCAGGAGTCATAAAGTTTTTATTATCATAAAATGGATCAACCCATCCCACCAATGCCTCTCCTTGCCCTGGGTAATCTACCATACTCAGTAAACTGTAGCCTGCACTTTCTGGTGTTCTTAAAGTTGCCTCTATTTCCGCTTTATACAGATTCTTATTTATCTGACCGGAAGCTTTCTGCAATTCATAATCCAAAGCAGCTATTCCATTTTTTTGAGCTAAGGATTTATAATACTTTAAGTTTAAAGGCTCCAATACTCCATTATATTTTTCTATTTCACTCCACAACGGATGAACAATATATTGTCCTGTTTCATGAGTGAATTCAGGAAGAAGTTTTCTTCTGAATTTATCATCATAATTATGTGCAGAGGAAACATTATAATTGTCAGAGTAATTCCAGTTTGTACCTACAAACTTTTGAGCCTGATTTTTACCACCATATTCTACAAAATCATCATAATCTGTAATATCATGAGCTATTCCGGCCGCATATAAATGCCGTGGATCAAGTTCTTTCAATTCTTTTAAACGTTCTCCCATCCACTCAAAATCACCTCCCAACTCATTTCCAAAAGAAACAAGCATCATTGAAGGATGATTACCATAATTATTTAGAGCCTCTTTAACCTCATCATAAACAAATTTATTCAGTTTATTATTTTTCTGTCCGATAAGGTCTTTCCATCCCATCCAACCGTCTTTCCAGAAAAATTCTACCTGTATATATAAGCCCAACTCATCAGCTGCTATAAATGCTGCTTCTGGGGGGCAGGAAGAATGAAAACGTACAGCATTAAATCCATGTTCTTTATACAACTTCCATATATTCTTCCAATAATCCACATGCATATCAGGATAACCTGTGATTGGAAAACACATACCTTCATGGCTATTTCTATAAATAATCTTTTTCCCATTGACAGTAAAATGTTTATCCTTAACTTCCAAATCTCTGAAACCAAATACAATTGTTTCTTTATCTATTGAATTATTTGCAGATAGCCGAGTTTCTAACTGATATAAATTAGGTTCAAACTCATCCCAAGTCTTCGGATTATTTAGAACTATATCATATAATAGTTTATCTTTTCCGGAAAGGTAAACTTGATAATTGTCAGAATATACATACTCATTTGTTTGCTTATCTTTTATACTCAGAAATAATTGAGCATTATTGACAGAAGAATCTAACTTCGATATATCAATAACAACACGTATATTCTTATTTTTGAAAGACGGATATACATTAATATTCTTGATATTTACATCATGAAGTTTATTTAATACTATATTTCCCACAATACCATTCCATTGAGTCTGCATGTGTGGGCAATATGAATGACCTAATGTACCTATTGGATAAATTTCACTATTATCAACCATGATGGTTATAAGATGCTTTCCCACTTCTAATCTCCCTATATAATGCATGTGTGGCGATGATAAAAAATCTATAGCATCTCCTGTCATAATACCATCAACCCAAACTTTACTTCTCCACATAACTCTTTCGAGAAATAAAGTATAAAATCCTTCTTCTTCTGGAGAAATAACGATCTCTTTCTGATACCATACTCTACCTATATACTTATGCTTTCTGGTAAGCATACCAAAATCTGCATTCTTAGGATAATCTATAAAACGGTCACATCCCAAAATTGATTTAAATATAGGGTAAGTATTACCTATACCAACATTATCCGTTGACCCAGGTAAAGTAATTGACTGGCTAAATTTATCATTTTCCCAATGCTCATTTTCTCCGATAGATAAAGAATCAATTCGAAATTTCCATTCTCCAGATAATGGTATATCTAAAGTAGAAAAACAACAGAAAATATTCAGAAAAATAAAGACAAAAGCAAATAGAAATTTATATTTCATAAATAAAAAATCTAAAGTTTAAAATAAGGGTGTGACAAAAAAGACCTTGACACACCCTTATTATTATAAACATTACCAGTTAGGATTTTGAGTCAAATTAGGATTCAAATCCCTGTCTTTTTGTGGTATTGGGAACATATAACCAGTAGTTTTATCAAAGTAACGTACTTCAACATATCTTCTTGGTACCCCATCCACTAAAACAGTCTTATCATCTTTGCCTACTCCATCAAGTCTCATGTAAGCTCCATATAATTCTCCTGATAAGCCAATACCGGTTTCAACAGGATTCTTTTCAGCATCTTTCCAACGTATCAAGTCAAAATAACGCAATCCTTCATTAGCCAACTCAATACGTCGTTCGTTTTTAATCAGAGCAAAAAGTTCATCTTCTGTATTATAGTTTTCTCTATGAACCTTACCGCCTTTACAACGATCTCGCAATTGGTCTATCAAATCACAAACAGCCGATTTTGATCCGAGTCCTTGAGTTTTAAATAATGCCTCAGCTTTCATAAGGATAGCATCTGCATATCTGAAAATAATAATATCGTTTGTACAGTCCCAGATTTCAAGCATAGCATAAGGAGAATAATCAATATACTTATTCCAAACATAACCTGTACGCGATGGTTCTGGAGCACTATATTGCTGAACAGCTATTGTAGAAGGATCTTCCGGATCATAAAGACATTCCTTAATAGTATTTGTTGTACCATCCAGATATTTCAATTGTGCAGTAGGATACGTAATAGACTGATAAAATCTCGGATCTCTATCTTTATAAGGATCTTTAGGATTGTACGTAGAACCATTTTCATGTATTAATCTTCCATCAGCCATTGGATAGGCATCTATCAATGATCCTGCTGGAAAAATACCTGCATAAGGGTCACCTCCTGTCATTCCTTTCAACAATAAAGCTCCATTTCCAGAATGTCCTATTGAAATACTACCTTGTTTAACATCACATATTCTTGCCAGAATTACCTCACAGTTTCTTTCTGCTGCTCCTGAGAACATGTCTTCATAAGGGGTATTCCCTTCAGAATATAACTGATACTTGCCATCCAAATTTTTCAATGATTCAAGACATCCAGAGTAGTCCTCATTAAATAGTTGTATTCGAGCTTTCAAGAAATAGCATGCATCTGAAGTTACTCTACCATACTCACCAGATATGTCTTTTAATAAAGAAGCGGCTTCATCTAATTTATCAATTGCATACTTTACAACCACCTTTTTTGACTCTCTAACCTGTTCTTTACTTTCCTGTATAGTCAAAGTTTTAGTAACTAAAGGAACATCACCAAAATAAGTAGTAAGCAAATAGTAATTATATGCCAACATGAAATAAGTCTCACCTTTTATTTTTCCTTTACTACTTTCCGAATCAAAAGGTATTCTATCTAACCCTTCTAGCAAAAACCAACATTTACGGATTGAAGAATAAGCTCCCGACCAAACAGCACTTGGAGCATCACCATAAACTGTTAAAGAACCATTTGCTACCTGCTGTTGTCCACCCCACCAGTCATAAGCCAAATAAGCATTATCCGACATACATTCATCCCAAAATATTCCACTCGAAGGTATTGTTGAACTATATATATCAACTAACAGTTTTTCAGCATCCGATTCTGTTTTCCAGAATTTATCACCTGATATCTTATCCTGTGGAAATGCATCTAAAATATCATCACAAGAGCTTAAAGAACTTGCTCCTATAATGCAACAAAATGTATATAATAAATATTTTTTCATATTAAGAATACTTTTTAATTAAAAAATAAGGTTAACACCTGCTGAATAAACCGATATATGAGGATATGAAGTACGAGAACCTACAGGCGTTTCAGGGTCCCATGTCATAAACTTAGTTATTGTAAACAAGTTTTCACCAGACAAATAAACTCTAAACTTATTAAATCCTTTTATATTGAATGTATATCCTATTTGAAGATTTTTCAAACGAACATAAGAAGCATCCTGTATCCAATGGGACATATTTTCAAAGTTATATGTACTTTTTAATGTACGTGGGAAATATGCACCAGGTTTAGGATTGTTTGGATCAAATGTTTTTTCATAATGTTCTATTCTAGGGCAGTTTACACCACCTCCATTTAAACCTTGAATTGCTTCATAAGTAACATATCCGTCAGCCTTACCTACTCCCTGGAAGAAACAAGAGAAATCCCATCTTTTGTAATCAAATCCCAAATTAACTCCAAAAGTATATCGAGGTATAGAATTACCTATAACTGTTTTATCATCAGCATCTATACGTCCATTTTTATCGCGATCATCAATTATTATATCACCTACATTCCATTTAGGATTGAAAGTTTTCATCTGAGCTGCATATTGTTCATATTGCTCCTGTGTTTCGCAAATACCAAGTGTCTTATAGCCAAATATTGCATCCAATGGCTGTCCCTCTATTCGCGCTGTAAGATTTGTGGTAGGTGATTTATACCCTTTAAGATCGATAACTTCATTTTTTACATCAGAAAGATTTAATCCGATTCTATAATTAAAGTCTTTACCAATCTTTGATTGCCAGTTAATGGTAAAATCCCAACCTTTATTATCGATTACACCAGCATTTTCCATTGATGAAGCAATACCTAACATATCAGGAACTTCCAATTGCAACAAGATATCAGAAGTTCTTTTCTTATACCAGTCAAATGTACCATATAGTTTATTGTCAAATAATGAAAAATCTACACCGACATTAAAATTCTTCGATGACTCCCAAGTAATTTCTTCATTACCCATTACCGACTCTTTATAACCCATATACATTTTATCACCAAACATATAATTTCCACCTGTAGAAATCAATGAATAGTATTGATAATTAGAAATACTTTGGTTACCTAATAAACCATAAGATACTCTAAACTTTAAGTTTGATACATAAGTTGTAAGAGGTTTGAAAAATTGTTCCTCTGATATTCTCCAACCTAAAGAAGCTGAAGGGAAAAAGCCCCATCTGTTTCCTCTAGCAAACTTTGATGAGCCATCGTATCTTGCTGTAAATTCGAATAAGTATTTTTGTTTGTAGTTATAATTAATACGTCCAAACAAAGAAGCCAAAGCTGAATATGTGGAATTTCCTTCAGCTGACGCTGTAGTAGGGTCACCAGCATTAATCTCTGAAAAATCATTATTCGGAAAATCCATTCTAGATGCTTTTGTATAGGCATACTTAAAGGTTTCCAATGATGTTCCAATCATAGCATTCAAAGAGTGACTTCCAAAAGTCTTATCATAATTGATAAAAGCATTTGCTGTCATATTCCTATATTGATACCATTGGTCTGTCTGTTTATTTCTTGATACCTCGGTAACAGCCGACTGACCGTTAGGTTCAAAAGCATCGTAAACTACAGTTTTATCAAACGTCTTATCACGATAAGTACTTGTTTCATAAGCAAAATTTCCCTTAGCAATAAGACCATCTATTATCTTTACTTCTGGAGATATTAACAAAGTAACACGATCATTATAATTCTTAGTGGTACCATAGTCCCCACTAACTCTGCGTACAGGATTAGTAGGATATGTATTATATGACCATGTTCCGTCAGAATATTTAACAGGCAAATAAGGAAGGGCTCTACTTGCACGTCTATATGCATCAGTAGCACCGCCTTGTGCAGCATCTTGTTTTAAGCTATTAAGATATGCCATATTAACATCTAACTTTAACCAAGAAGTCAAATGAGATGTTGTATTAGCTCTTAAATTATAGCGGCTAAATGAGGTTGAAGATATTACACCTTGTTGATCTGAATATCCAGCAGAAATCATATAAGCAAACTTTTTGCTTCCACCCTGAACTGATAACTGATGATTCTGCTGAGGAGCAATATTTAAAAGTTCACTATACCAATCAGTATTGGCTTCTCCAAGATCCGGATTACCGCCATTTTTCATTCTTTCAATTTGCTGTTCTGTAAATAAAGGACTTTGTCCCTCATTAACCATCATCTGATTATACATTTCTGCATATTGCCATGAAGATACCATTTTAGGAGTACGTGTAGCTTGCTGTAATGCAACATTTCCAGAATAAGAAAAAGAGACCTTTCCCTCCGCTCCTTTTTTGGTTGTAATCAGAATAACACCATTGGCTGCACGTGAACCATATATTGCTGCTGAAGATGCATCTTTCAAAATTGAAACAGATTCAACCTCACTTGGAATTACATCATTTAGGCTCATAGAAATACCATCTACCAAAACTAAAGGAGATGCATCTCCCCAAGTTCCGATACCACGAACACGAACTGTACCCTGATTTGGACCTGGTTGTCCTGAGCCTTGAGTTATAGTCACACCAGCAGCTTCCCCTGTAAGAGCAGATGTTATAGATGTAACAGGCTTATTTGATATGCGGTCTGATTTTACAGTTTCTACAGCACCTGTAAGGTTAACCTTTTTCTGAACACCATAACCTACTACTACGACTTCATCCAATTGTTCTGCATCAGAAGCCATTACAACATTTATTTCCGACTTGTTACCTACAACAATTTCCTGACTTTTCATTCCTAAATAGGAAAATACCAAAACTGTTTTCGGGTCATCAATATTTATCTGATAACGTCCATCAATATCTGTAATTACACCTGTAGTAGTGTTTTTTACCCAAACATTGGCTCCAATAATAGTTTCTCCTGACTCACTTTTTACTATACCATATACTTTTCTGAGTTGTTGAGAAACTTTTTGTTGTTTTTCAGATCCTGTTTTTTCTTTTATTATTATTTGTTTACCGTCAATTTCATAACTCAAGCCTGTATTTTTTAGCACTTCGTCAAGTATCTCATTTACATTTTTGTCATGAACTTCCGCATTTACTTTCTTCGACAGGCTCTTACTTGGAGCATAGAGAAATACGTACTCACTATTATTTTCTATGTAACTGAATACATCTTTTACAGTTACATCGCTCATTTCGAACGAAAATTCCTTATTATACTGCTCCGATGCTGGAAGGTTTAACGGGAACTGCAATGAAAAAAATACTAACATTGCAGAAAGATGTTGCTTTCTTACAAAAAAATTCATATTTTTGCGTAATTGATTAGATACTTATAGCTAAGTATCACCTTTATATAAGCTCGGACAACCCCCATTGTCCGAGCTTTTTATTTATGTGATATTGCCATAAGGGTTAATAAAATAGTTAATTTTAAGGTTTTAATTTTTAGAAAAGTTTTTACTGCTTTTCATTTTCCAATGTGTGTACTTCATATTTACTTTCTCATAGGCAATTTGTTATTTAATGGTTATTGTTAATTGTTATTATTAATATTATTAGTAGCATTCCTCATGTATAAATGATACCCGTCAGATGTCTTGTTGATGACTATAGGATGTATCTGAGCTATACGCTCAAGTACTTTATCTATTGACACACTCATATCTATAGTACCTTCAAGTGACAAAGTGTATACTGATGGATCACAAGTCAGATTGCAACCATAGTAAAGTGACAAACGCTGTAAAATACTCTTAATACTGCGTCCTTGCAGAGGGAAATAACCTCTTGTCCATGCCGTATATTCTGAAGTATCTACTATACGTTTTGAAGAAACTGCACCGTCTGCAAAACTTAACAGTTCATTAGGTTTTACTTCTGTTTCACAATTATTATGGTCTTTAACAACTATAGAACCACGAACCAACACAACCTCCGACTCTTTCATTGACTTGTATGCATTTACATTAAAAGCTGTACCTGTTACACGAATATCAAAGTTCGGTGTCTTAACAATAAAAGGTTGCTCTGTATTTTTTTTAACATCTATATATATTTCTCCGTCAACATAAATTTCTCTGGTTTTACCGGAAAAGGTACTTGGATATATTACCTTCGTACCTGCATTTATATGTAATGATGTTCCATCGGCCAGCAATAACTTTGATGATTTACCTTTTGGAACAATCAATTGATTAAAACTTACCTTTTCGGGTGCCTCTTCTACTATATATTGATTGACAGAAACTTTTCCTTTCTCTGAATACACAATATCTGCCTCTTTGCCAGCTTCTATATGTTGTTCAGCTTGTGTAATCAACATAACCTGACTGATTGTATCTACAGAGCTTTCATTTAATCGTGCTATGGCTTTATCTAATGAACGTGAATTATTATCATAAATAAAATAATATCCACCTATAAGCATTCCAGCCATAACAGCTGCTACTCCAGCCAATTTAACATATAGGTTCCATATCTTACGGCTATGATGTGTAACTGTTTCCAGTTCCATACCACGCATCATATTTTCCCATTTCAGGTTAATACTATCCTTAGGGATTTCTTTTTCCTGAGATTTGAAGTAGGAAACCAATGGATGATTTCTCACTTCTTCAATAGGATCTTTTTTCTTCATAATCTTGGATTTCTTTCTATTTTAAAGACGTATAAGGGAATAAAACCTAATCTATTTTTCCTCTTTTTTTTTGAAAAAAAATGTAATCGACTGGATTTCAACGAAATTAAAAGGTATTTTTTATCATTAAAATCCCCGATAATTGAGACATATCAATGGTTTTTATAATAATTACATTTACTATCAGTAAGATTTATTTTTCATTTTTACCTACCTGAAACAATTAAAAAAAGGAATAAAACAGATAACAATACAAGAATTTGAAATAAGAATAATATCATATTAATTTATAAGTAAAAAGGAAATTGTTATAACTAATATTACAACAATGAGAATTATAGTAATAGTTTCAATAAAAGACTTATAATCAATATTATATAAGATACTTCCACATAAAATTTCTAAATATCTTAATCTTGTCACAACCGTGCCGAGGCCGTGCCACAGTAATGGCAAGGCCTCGGCTCAATTGTGATTAGGCCTTAGCATAGCTGTGGCAAGGCCTCAACATAACCGTGATAAGGCCTCGGCACAAGTGTGACGAGATAAAGATGCCTAATCGTTTTATAGATTTCAAAATCAGAACAAGCTTTTTCTGTCATTTAAATCTCTTGATCAGAAAATCAAAGTCCATTTTCAGATATATTCCGGCTGCAAAACTTAAAGCTGAAGGAACACTTTCATATTTGGTATTCATTTCATCAGTAGTTTCATCAATATACAACATTTTTGCTTCTGTCGAGAAATTATTATAAAGATCGGCATGAACCCCCAATGCAAAACCTTTTGCTATCCGATGGGCAAACTCAAGATTCAGAAAAGCCATTTTGGGATTACGGTAAGTAAGATTCTGCTCTGAAACAGAAATTGCTCCAAATAACGGATTTCCCATAAGCGAAACAAAATTATGACATTGCCAGTATCCGGCATTCAGACGGAACTTATATATGTCGGCAGTTGCCTTTCCAAATAATCCAAAACCGTTGTCAAAAGGGAAAGTAGTTCCTTTCTGTTGGGCATAATAAGCTACATCACTTTCAATGTTTAATCTTTTAAAGAACCTGTTTTGAATCTTAATGTCTACTCCTACACCGGCTGCAGCATTTAACCATGTTTTTACCTCCCTCTGGACTGCTGAAGTATTTATTTCTCCTCCCTGATGCTTGAATATTATCTGTAATGGAAAATACACATGAAATTTACCTCCAATTGCTGATGAAGATCTATAATCCAAAGGACGATTTGCCTTAAAACGAGTAGAAAGCCCGAAAGTAAATTCCTCCTGATGATTATCGCCCTGAAAAATAAAATTTTCCCAGTTTATCCACATATCCATACTGAACGGGCGTGTATTCCAAAGCATCTGAACTCCAGCCTCCGGATCGGAGGTTAAAGACATTTCTCTATTAAATAATGGTTCTATAAGATTATGATTATTTCTTCCATATATATTTCCCAACACAAGAGAAAAATTGGGGGTAGCTGCATAATGCGCCCTTAGAAAAGGCATAGTATGGAAAGCTTTCTGATGACCATTTCCTTTCCATCCGGCAAGATCGCTGTACTGAGTGTTAGGATAAATGTTTTCTCCCCAATATCTTAACATATAAGCACCTATTTCAAGCTTGAGTTTTGATATTGGCTGATATGAAACAGAAGGCAAAAGCCACGACCCCGGTAGTGTATATCCTTTTACAAGCCTTCCCTTATACTCATTATTTCTGAAAAAACTCAAATCCTGTATTTCTATTCTAAGTTCTTTTGTCCGCGAAGATGAGAGTGTTGTATCTTCCTTGTATACCAAATCGTCTATATTCTGTATCTGGGCTTTTAATAAAGCAGATGGATTCAACAGAATACATATCAATGACATAGTTATAAAAAGTCTTTTTGAATTAGTCATGTTTTTGCTATTTATAGATTGATTTAACTGATTACGAATTATTTATAAATATAAAATTTTATTCGGTATGAAGTACAACGAGTACTATCTCGCTTGGAGTAAACAGACGTATATCCTTCCGCGAAGTACCCAGACCATTACTGATAATAACAGGTATTCCTAAAGAGTTTTTCTTCAAGCCGGTGAGGAATCTGTTACCATATTTAGAAAAGTGTGCCGGTGCCCATTTTCTGAAAAAGCTGACCTGACCTCCATGTGTGTGCCCGGCCAGAACCAGGTCTGTATTTGTGATATCTGTATCTTCGGCATAATCTGGTGTATGGGTAAGCATAACTACAAAGTCGGATGGTGACAGTTTTAAGGTAGGAGAAATTCCGTTTCTTTTCAAGTCGAAAGGATTACGGATTCCGGTAATAAGAATATAATCTTTACCTTTATATATAGTATCGGTCTCATGTTCCAACAGACTGATGCCTGTTCTTTTCATAGCCTTACGGACTAAAGTATCGTTTTCTCCCCTTTCATGATTTCCCATAACCGCAAAAGTCCCATATTCTGGTTTAACTTTCTCTATGGCATCAAAAAGTTCATCAAGATTTCCTCCGTTACGTCCGCGATAATCTCCCCCAAGCAAAAGTATATCCGGATTTACAGACTTTAAAGCAAGTACCATACCATTCAATCGCGAATTCTTGAACTTGCTTTCGTAATGGAAATCTGTAGCAAAAGCCATTCTGAAACCATCGAACGAAGCCGGCAGGTCTTTACTGCTTATATGATACGTCTTTACACGTCCTACTCCTTTATATTTGGAAAAAGAAGCTGTAGCACATGATGTCATAAAAACAATCAATAAAACAAATATGCTTGTTTTTACATTAAAAAATTGTGTTATTGTATAGAATGTACTCTTACACAACCCTACTTTATAAGAATAATCCTTTTTCAAATCTCTCATCATACTATCCATATTCCGGCATAGAAAATATCCTTATCATAAAATAAAAGCTGAAGCGACAATCTGATAATCTCTAATAAAAAGCATTTATCGCTTCAATATGACAAAAGTAAGTATTTAATGACTAACTTTGCAATGCACTTGGATTTTTTTATCTCAAAGAGAACAAATTAATCTGAATTGTTTGTATGACATATTTTAGACTGATAATCTTATAACAAAAGCCATGTCAAGACAAACCTTAAGCTTATGACAAAAATTTTTTTTGATTAAATTAAAAAGTATGATAAAGACTAATTCTTTTAAAGCATGGATTCTCGCTGCCCGTCCTAAGACATTATCAGGTGCATCTATTCCTGTAATGCTCGGTTGTGCCTTAGCCTATATCTATGGTAGCTTTCAGCTTATACCGGCAGTCTTATGTTTTCTTTTTGCTTTTCTTATGCAGATTGATGCAAATTTCATAAATGATTTATTCGATTTCCTGAAAGGTACTGACAGAGAAGATCGTCTCGGACCAGAAAGGGCATGTGCTCAAGGATGGATAACTCCCGGCAGTATGAAAGTGGGTATTGTGGTGACAACGGTTGTGGCTGGGATTATAGGATTATCATTATTGAAATACGGAGGACTGGAAATGATACCTGTGGGTATTGCATGTATTATATTTGCCTTTCTGTATACAGCAGGTCCATATCCATTGGCATATCATGGTTGGGGTGACGTATTGGTTTTAGTGTTTTTCGGTTTTGTTCCTGTAGGATGCACTTATTATGTTATGGCTCACGACTGGAATACATCTGTTACCATTGCATCTATAGCTTGCGGTCTGGTTATTGATACTCTTCTAATGGTCAATAATTTCAGAGACAGAGAACAAGATACTGTGAGCGGAAAAAGAACGATTGTTGTGAGACTTGGAGCTAAAGCCGGAATTATAATGTATTTTTTACTTGGTTTGGCAGCATGTTGGCTTTGCTTCTATTTTATCATGATTGGAAAAATATACGCAGTGCTGCTTCCTCAAATTTATCTTATAATGCATATCCTGACTACCATAAAGATGGCCAAGATAAACAGAGGAAAAGCCCTTAATGGTATTTTGGGAGAAACATCAAGAAATATGCTTATTTTTGGAATCTTACTTACTTTAGGACTGATTTTATGATATTTACTTATAACATTATATATTCAAGATGTTTAAAACATAATACTAAATATACTCTTGTGCACTCAATTCGAAAAAAGATATATAATTGTAATTAGAGAAGTACATATTGATTAATAGAAAAAGACTGATACAAAATTTTGTATCAGTCTTTTTCTATTAATACGGTTGCATAAGCTGAAATACCTTCCTCACGTCCTGTAAACCCAAGTTTTTCTGTAGTTGTAGCCTTTATAGATACATCATCGGCATCTATACCCATTACATCGGCAAGCACTTGTTGCATTTCAGGAATCCTTGCCTTCAGTTTAGGACGCTCTGCACAAACTGTAGCATCAATATTTCCTACTCTATAGCCTTTGTCTGATATAAGTCCAATAGTCTTGGCCAACAAAATCTTACTGTCTATATTTTTAAACTCTCCGGAGTTATCAGGAAAATGATAACCTATATCTCGCATATTTGCTGCTCCCAGAAGGGCGTCACAAATGGCATGTATCAATACATCGGCATCAGAATGACCAAGCAAACCAAGTTCGTGCTCAAACTTGATTCCTCCAAGCCATAGTTCACGACCGGGCACTAACTGATGGACATCAAAGCCAAATCCTACTCTTATCTTCATAAAACAGATGTTATTATGTCTCTATAATAATTTAAAATTCCGACAATGCGCATAGTGCGCAATTTATACAACAGATATGAAAAGAATTCTACATAATCAGAATTTGTTTTTACTCAAATAAAAAAGATTAAAAGCCTTAATTATCTGATATAAAAATCAAGAACTTTACGGTCTTCAAGATAACCTTCTAAATGATTGTCAATACTTACAGGACCCACACCAACAGGTGTTCCGGTAAACAGCAAGTCTCCAATCTTTAATGTGCAGAACTGGCTTACGTATGATATAATCTTATCGACACCGAAAAGCATATCTTTTGTATGCCCGCTTTGAACAGTCTTGCCATCTATATCGAGATGGAACTTGATATCTTGAATATCACTGAACTGCTCTACGGGAATCCAGTCTCCTATTGCTGCAGAATTATCAAAACCTTTACACAACTCCCATGGTTTGCCTTCTTCACGGAACTTTTTCTGAAGGTCGCGTGCTGTAAAATCGATACCTACTGTAACAGCATCATAATATCTACTTGCGAATCTCTCGGAAATATTTTTTCCCAAACGGTTTATTCTTACTACAATTTCTGTTTCATATTCCATCTGTTGAGAAAAGTCCGGAATGAAAAAAGGTTTGCTGTCTTTCAATATAGCCGAATCTGGCTTCATAAATATTACCGGTTCGGTTGGAAGTGCTTCATCGGCATGCAATTCTTTACAATGGAGGGAATAATTCATTCCTATAGCTATTATCTTCATTGTATATAAATTTATAATTATTGTATATTGATTAATTTATAATTATAGTTTATCTGTATAAAACTCCAGTGAATCATCTTATACTATTTATTCTTGACTATTCAGATTAGAGAAGTATTAAGGATAAATTAAATAATCAGAATTCCGACTTCAGTCGTTTTCATTCAGTCTGTTAAACATAACAGCCAGATGGGCATATAATGATGTATTCTGTACCACTATATCTTCCGGTACACGGATTCTGAAAGGGGTGAAATTCCATACAGCCTTAATACCTCCTTCTACCATTTTATCGGTAATTTCCTGTGCTATATTGATAGGAACAGTAAGTATTCCGATATTGACATCATATTTCTTGATTATTTCTACGAATTCATCAGTGTGATAAATCGGTATTCCGGCAATTGATGTCCCAACCTTATCAGGATTTACGTCGAAGGCACCTACAATTTCTAATCCGAAATGTGCCAAACCTGTATCACGGAGTAAAGCTGCCCCAAGACTACCTACGCCAAATAAAAAAGCCTTGTGCATATTGGCAAAGCCCAAAAACTCTTCAAGTACATTAATCATTAAATCTATATCATAACCCACACGAGTACGGCCACTCACTGCCACATACGACAAGTCTTTAGCCACTTGGGAGGCATCAATATTTATTTGTCTCGAAATCTGTGTAGATGATACAAAAGTCTCACCTTTATCCCTCATTAGCTTGGCACAAGAAAGATACCAAGGAAGCCTGCGAAGCGTAGGTTCGGGCACTTTATCTACTATTTTACGGGTTGGTGTTACCATTATTTAATGCTTTAATCTAAACTGTTAGATGCAAAATTAGTCTATTTATTTGGAAACGCACACAGATTAAAGAAAAAGTTTATATCTTTGATAAGATTTAAATAATAAAAGATGATATTTAAATAATTGGTGATATGAAAAATAATGACTGGAAAGACCGACTTAATATTGTTTATTCTACAAATCCAGATTTCAAGTATGAAACTGACGAAGAAGAAAACACTGAGACATTAGACAAAAAGCAGCAGAAACTCAGAGTAAGCATAGAAAAGAAAGGCAGAGGAGGTAAAACTGTCACTTTAATAACCGGATTTGTGGGTAATGACAATGATCTCAAGGAACTTGGCAAACTGCTGAAAACCAGATGTGGCGTAGGAGGTTCTGCAAAAGATGGAGAAATAATAATTCAAGGTGAATTCAAACAAAGAATAATCGATATTCTGAAGGCCGAAGGATATACTCAGACTAAGTAAACCAATATAATAAATACCACAATAAGAAAGAAAAACGTGAATTATCAAAGGAGTAACAATGATAATTCACGTTTTTGCATATTATCAAGAAATAATCAGATAATATTTATTGATATATACTATAAAATACAACAATATATTTATAAAACATCAATAAATAACTCTACATAATTTCTTATTATTCAGCACGTAAAGTGAAACGTTTGAAATCAGAAACAGTAAGTTCAGCATCAGCAGCCTTCAAAACTTCAGATACAGTCTTCTTAGGATCCATGATACTTTCCTGGTTCAACAAGCAAACTTCTTTCAAGAATTTGCTCAAACGTCCCTTAGCAATATTTTCGATCATAGCCTGTGGCAAGTTAGCAGCTTTTTCTTCAGCAACTTTAGCTTTGATTTCCTTAGCCTTAGCAATGTCTTCAGCAGTAATCCAACCTTTAGCCATATTGCTTTCCATATGTTCTTCGCTATCTACGTGAGCAGGGTTGATACCAGCTTTCTTCAAAGCAGCTTCAACAGCTTTCTGAACCTGTTCAACTTTAGTCTTTTCGATAGCTACGTTGATTTCGTTCTGCTTAACTGATTCAGGAACACCAGCTTCATCAACTGCGATTGGGTTCATTGCAGCAATCTGCATACAGATTTCGTGAGCAGTCTTTTCATCGCAAGGCTTATTGAAAGCAGCGATAGTACACAACTGGTTCTTATTCTGGTGGTTATATACAGCAGTGCAAGCACCTGTTACGAAGAAATAACCATCCAATTCCATCTTTTCACCTGTGATACCACTACGTTCAACAATAGCATCAGCAATAGTTCCGTTACCCATTGGAAGAGCCTTGATTTCATCCAAGTTCTGGCATTTGTTTGCCATAGCAGCATCAAGGATAGCCTGAGTCAAAGCAACGAAATCAGCATTCTTTGCAACGAAGTCAGTTTCACATTTCAAAGCGATCATAGCAGCATAGTCACCTGTAGACTTAGCCAAAACGCAACCTTCAGAAGTTTCACGGTCAGAACGTTTTGCAGCTACTGCCTGTCCTTTTTTACGGATAATTTCCATTGCTTTGTCGAAATCGCCTTCAGCATCGTTCAAAGCGTTCTTACAGTCCATCATACCAGCTCCAGTCAATTTACGAAGCTTGGTAATATCAGCCATACTTACAGCCATAATAGTTTCTTTATATTAAAAAGTTAATAATAATGCCTTTATAAAACAAAATTGAGAATTGAGAATCGAGAATCTGAGCAAATATGTTCCATTCTCAATTTTCAATTCTCAATTTATATATTTAGTTATAAAGATTAAGCTTCATCTTCCTTGCTCACGAAAGCAGCAGCTTTTGCAGCGTTGATTGCATCTTCTTCTGCTTTATCCATACGAGCTTTACCAGATTTTTTCTTAGGAGCCTTAGGAGCAGCTTCACCAGCAGCTTCTACGTCAACCTTTTCAGCTTTTCTTTCTTCCAAACCTTCAGCCATAGCAGCGCAGCAAGCGTCAAGGATAACTTCTACTGACTTAGTAGCGTCATCGTTAGCTGGGATTACATAATCCACATTTGAAGGATCAGAGTTAGTATCAACAATTGCAAATACAGGAATACCAAGACGGTTAGCTTCGCGTACAGCAATATTTTCTTTCAATACGTCGATAACGAACAATGCAGATGGAAGACGAGTCAAGTCAGCGATAGAACCAAGGTTCTTTTCCAATTTAGCGCGCTGACGAGAAATCTGAAGAACTTCTCTCTTTGACAAGTTTGAGTAAGTACCATCATTTGTAAGTTTATCGATAGTTGCCATCTTCTTAACAGCCTTACGGATTGTTGGGAAGTTAGTCAACATACCACCTGGCCAACGTTCGATAACGTATGGCATATTTACAGAAGCAGCTTTCTCAGCTACTACCTGCTTAGCTTGTTTTTTAGTAGCAACGAAAAGAACTTTCTTTCCTGATTTAGCGATCTGCTTCAAAGCTTCAGCAGCTTCTTCTACTTTAACAACGGTTTTGTTCAAGTCAATGATATGAATACCGTTGCGTTCCATGAAAATATAAGGAGCCATTGCTGGATTCCACTTTCTCTTCAAATGTCCGAAGTGGCAGCCTGCTTCCAATAGTGTATCAAAATTTACTCTTGACATTGTTTTAATTTTTAATTCGTTTACTTTCTTTTTTGTTTAATTTGAACCAACTATCGGGTAGTCTCTCCGCAAGTCCTTGTAGGGGAGAATCCTGACAGTTTAGATACTAAACGCTTTTTCAGTTCTTAGTTTTGAGCTTTTAAGTATGATGCCGGAAGTTTGAATAACCGATATATCAACTTATCAACCTGCAAACTTATAAACCCAAAATTAACGTTTACTGAACTGGAATCTTCTACGAGCTTTTGGACGACCTGGTTTCTTACGTTCTACAGAACGAGAATCACGAGTCATGAAGCCTTCAGCACGAAGAGCCTTCTTGTCTTCTGGATTGATTTTAACAAGTGCACGAGCGATAGCCAAGCGCAAAGCCTGAGACTGGCCAGTAAAACCGCCACCACACAAGTTTACTTTGATATCATATTTTTCAGCCACCTGAAGTGCATTTAGAGGCTGTTTAACTACATACTGTAGAATAGTTGATGGAAAGTACTGTGCAAGGTCTCTCTTGTTAATAGTAATCTTTCCTGTACCTTCGCTTACGAAAACGCGAGCAACTGCGCTTTTACGTCTGCCTAATGCATTTACTACTTCCATTCTTTATTATTTAAGTGTGTTAATATCAATAACTTTAGGAGTCTGTGCTTCATGTTTGTGCTCTGCACCTTCGTATACGTACAAATTGCCAAGCAATTTAGCACCCAAACGATTCTTTGGAAGCATACCCTTAACTACTTTCTTCATCAATTTTTCAGCGCCGTTTGGTTTAGCCATCAAGCGAGCAGGAGTGATTTCGCGCTGTCCACCAGGATAACCTGTGTAGCTCAAATACACTTTGTCATTCCACTTATTACCTGTAAATTTAACTTTGTCTGCATTGATGATAATTACGTTATCACCGCAGTCTACGTGAGGAGTAAAGTTTGGTTTGTACTTTCCTCTCAACAGTTTCGCAACTTTAGCACCGAGACGGCCTACAACCTGATCGGTAGCATCAACCACAACCCATTCTTTTGTTGCAGTTTCCTTGTTTGCAGAAATGGTCTTGTAACTTAAAGTATCCACTCTTAATAAAATTTTAAAATGTTAACTACTAAAAAACGATTTCCTCTCACCCGATCCTTCCCGGACAAAGTCGGATCAAGCAATCAGAATTATTAATTTTATCACTATTTGATAATAATCGGCTTGCAAAGGTACTACTTTTTCCGAAACTGACAAAGTTTTTACATCTTTTTCCGCTTTTAATGCATTGATTCATTGTTAAAAAACTTAATTTCAACTATTACTGCACTTTTTTTACTACAATAAAACAACTTTCAATATATCTTAATACAGATTTACCGCAAATCAGACACCCACGCAGCACCTTTAATATTTACAACAAAAGAACCGGCAGAAAATCACTTCCCCGCCGGCACACAAACTACTACAATACTAAAAGTTTCATTTGATGTATTAAACGTTAATATAATATTTTCAATTTAAAGCTGAGTCCAACCGCTTTTCTGCATTCAATATCATATCAATGGTTCCACTACCATCACTTACATATTTTATAACCATTTCGGCATAATCTATCTCTTCCTTCAACTTAGCATTATCGTCAGAAAGCATCTCTTTAGCCTTTGCTACCATAGGCAACAGTCTGTTAAGATCCTCCAGTTCAGCAAGGTTTCCAGGCCTCATTGTATTTATCGCCGCATTCAGTGCAGCTGCAGCTTTATCCACATCCGACTGGCTATAATTTTTATCCTTATTTCCGAATACTGACTTAGCCGACTCATACTGCTGTACCATACGCTGATAACCATTCTTTGCCCAAGGAGCAAACTCCGGAACCTTAACTTCGAGTGCATTCCATGCTTCCTGGGCGTCGATTCTTTCCTGTACAAGAACCATGTATTCTCTAAGCTGGTTCTTATCAACATCAGCAATTTTAACCAGATTTCCAACTGCACAGCCAAGAACATATTCCGACAAGTCGCATTCTTTCTGGAATTTTCCCGATTCAAGAACTTTCCGTGCATTATTCAAAGCATCTTTCATAGCCGAATAACTGTCCCAGGTATAAGATTCTCCCTTTATGCCCTCCGCTTCTGAAACAGCGGCCTTCAAAGACGATTTATCAAGTTTGCGCTGTTTAAGTTCTACAACAGCCTCATCCAATAAAGCAACAGCAGATTTCGATTCTGCATCCGAAACTTTGTCAGATCCATACAATTTCTCCGCATTTCCGATAGCCGCCAAAAGTTTTTCGAACGATGACTTCTTATAATGTTCCTGTTTATAAGCTTTAACCTCACTTATCTTCTCCGAAAGTTCTCTCTTAGCCTCAGCACTCGGATCTCCCAATAGATTAATTCTGAAATAATGGGTAGAGTGCTTGTCTGTATAATAGTCCGGCAGAAACTTCATACCATTATATGAAAGCGAATAAACATTGGCATCATATCCAGTACCCGAAGACGCTCCGTTAAGAACTATATCACTCAAATCCGATTTTACATTCACTGTAGCATCATTCCAGTTGTGAATATCTGTTGCAGTCATAGCAAGCGGTCCGTACATAAACGTTCCGGCCCACATAGGAGCAAATGGAGTTTTCGTTTCATTCTTTGCTGTTGCCGCTGTTTCCATCTTATCAGGACCAAAGTCTATATATTTTGTAAATGGCATAACCACTTCCACAACATCCTCTTGTGTCCACATTCTTTCAGGGATTTCAACATAAGAACTCGGAGTATATTTATCAGCCACCGATACTCCATTCAGTTTTACATCAAATCCTTCTGTAGCCCAGAAAGGCACCCTAAGCTTCATTGCAAATCTGGCACTTCCTTTTTCCACCCTTATAACGGATTTTTCTGCAGGCCACAAACACTCCTGACGTACTGTAACATTCTTCTCATCCCATTGTGCAGAGGTAGGCATATACAATCCCACCCACATAGTATTATCAGAAACGAAATAAACAGCCTCCTGATATTTCACATGATTTTCAGATCCGGTACCACCGCAACAAGATTCCTGAGGTGTTCTGTTTCCCCACTGCTTGGAAGCGTCAAGTCCTACCGCATAATGATAAGTAGTGAAGTAAGCATATAGAGAAATAAGAATACATTATCATAAGGAAAGCGTGTAGCTCAATGAGTTACACGCTTTTCTTGTTTTTGGCGTACACAATAATATTGCTATCTTTGCGTTATTATTATAAACATCTGTACCTTATTTGTACCTGTAAGAAAAAGTAGATATGATGAGAAGAATAGATATTAAGAACTACAAAATGAATGAATTATGGCAGTAGCAAAGTA
>JAXEBI010000084.1:0-3738 GCA_034094155.1 Phocaeicola sp. | reverse complement strand
AAGACTGCGACAAGAAGGCTCTTCTGCCATGTTTTTATAAACCCGAATGTTAAAACAAAAATATTTTCTTGCGGACATTTTTATTTTATCGGCTGAAAAACAGCCGATAAAATTGTCGTGGCGAAAAATAGAATGCTTACATATAAAGTGATTTATTATATATCATCTTTATATGCCATTTCAGTTTTCAGGATGTTTACTGATTACCATTAAATAATAAAGTCTATCGGCAACACAAATAAAGTAAATTAGTCAAACTTACCTTATTTTAGATAAACAGCCATAAGAATAGGATTGCTATCTTCTGTCAGCCCTTTAAATTGCGGATGCTCGAGTATAGACGGATTATCCTCTGCAATTTCAAATATATTCTCTGCAGGTAAAAGAGATATCAGAATATTCGAACTAACCACATTTTGCGGACAGAAAGGTATATTTGCATTACCACACATATCATTTAAGATAATACCATTAGTAACTTCAAAGCTTTCCCTCTTATCCTTATCATACACCAACAAATGCATATCATCGATAGTATTACTTTCTATCTGCCAATAACTATATGGCATGAATATCCATGCATCAGTTTCCAATGTTTGCATACGAATATAAGATGATGAAGTCGCCTTAAATGCTTTTTTATCAAATCCCATAAACTCCGGTCGATGCTTTATTGGCATAGAGTATTTTCCCAAGTCAAAAATATATCTGGGCTTAAGAGAATCTGAAGTTACTACAAACAATGTATCATTGTAATATTCCTTATAACATACCATATCTTTATTACGGAACATATATCGGTCATCATCAAAATGTAATAAAGTAACGTAATCTGTTTTGACATCAAACAGATCACTTCGTGAAAAAGATTTAATTATATCACCATCTGCATCAGCCACCAATATCCTACTTTTCTCTTGTCCGCTTAAATTATACTGAAAGCATGCTGAAACACTGTCGTTCAGCATAGCGAACGACCATGAAGAAAAAGAGGGAGCTTTTCTGGTATATAAATATCTTCCTGTTTCCATATCATATACATTGATGTTTTTACCTGGTGATAATACATAAACATGCCCTGTAGTCTCATCAATATCAATGCAAGCTACAGAGGAATATTCACCTGGTCCATTACCGCGTGAACCTATTGTTCTGACAAACTTACCCCCTTCTGTAAACTGATAAACGTTCTGGAATGAGAACAAAAACCAATACTTAGAGCTTTTCAATATTCCACCTTTCATAATACGATTCAATAAAGACACATCTGTTGTTTCCAGTGGAATTAGACGTACAGAATCGGCAATTTCGCTGAGTTTTAAATCACGTTCCGAACCAACAGCTGTTTCAAAAGGAATTCGAAGAGGATACTCAATAGTATCTGTAGTTGTTTTAGTCTGCTCCTTTTTATTAGCACAAGATAAAATGAACTGAGAAGATAAACATGCAATAATACAGTATAAGCAAGTTTTTTTCATGGTATAAAATTTTAATTTAATCGATAAATTTCAAGCTCTATATCTTTTATTTTTTATACTTCATGAGCATAATTACAGGATTTGATTCTTCATTCAATTTTGCTGCAATCTCTTTTAGAGGACTTTTCAGATTATTACCGGAATATGCTTCAATAAGTCGGTCTGCTGTCAGATTCTGATAGGTAGCAACATCTCCATTACCGACATTTTCTGTCACATTTACTTCCTGTTTATTTATATAATCGGCATTGAATATCACTGGCTTGAAAAATGAGTCTTCTTCTTTATCATACATCAGAGCTGTAGACGGGAATCCATTACCTTTTGAAAAGTCAAACTTCTTTTCAATTATCTTAAAAAAATAATATCTGTCTGTTACAGGTCCCATTGTAATAAGTACCTCCGGTTCACCAGACGACTGCTTGATAATGAAAGGACTCAACAGATTCTTGTCCGGTCTATAGCTATAAATTGTATCGGATGATGTTTCGACAAGAAGCCAGTTATCCTGGCAAGGTATAAGAGCACGTACTGATGTTGCAGCCATTACATCCCCCTGACGTACAAACGGTGCCTTGACTGTTTTAAATGGAATCGAAATACCACGGGTTACACTACCGTCCTGCTTCGATATAATGGAATGATAGAAATCCTTGTCCTTTTCTTCTCCATCCTTATAATATACAGTCATATCATAACAGATAAGATTATTCTTGTCATAATTGAAAACATCCATATAGTCTGCATCATCAGCTGTATTGAAACTTCGCTTGAAATTGCCATACAAATCATATACGAGTATTTTCTTTGTGGAATTGACAAAAATCTCTTCATTATCTTCATCCAGAACAGCACTTACAATGAAAGCATATTCTTCTCCACCCTGTCCTTTTCTGTTTATCTTTCTTATTCCTTTACCGGTTTTCCTGTCAAAAACATATATATCTCCATCATTGACATAGTTTTTTATCAATATATATTTATCACCGATTGACAATACAGCTCCTTGCGTAATGAATTCATCTGTAGTTTCCAACGGAATATACTCAACGTCCATAAAGTCCTGAAGGGATATTTCTTTTTTCGGATAATTTTCTTTCACATCAACAGTGATGTATTTACTGTCTGTATCTGTCTGATTGCAGCTTTCCAAGCCTATACCGGCAAAAAGTAACAGGGTAAAAGCCCAAATGTTTGTCTTTTTCATAAAATATTTGTTTTTAAATTAGTAATTTCATTTTATAGAATCAATGGCCAGAGTATCCATAGCAAGCCTGAAGCCACCGTATTCATCTTTGTATCCAGAAAGATCATAATCTATGTATGAGACCCTACAGCCTTTGGCTGTTCCACCCCAGCTACCACCTCGCAATATTCGTCGATAATACGAATATGTACCTTTAAACGGCCAGCCCTGATGAATCTGCTTTCCATTATTATAATATTCTTTGGTATATAAGTCATCGCACCATTCCCAGACATTGCCACTCATATCATACAGTCCAAGTTCATTAGGCTTTTTCATGCCGACTGGATGGGTAGTACCTTTCTCTCCATGTCTATCCTGTTTATAATTGTCTATATACCAAGCTACTTCATCAATTTTGTCACTTCCACTGTACTTATATTTTTTGCTTCTTTCACCACCTCGTGCAGCATACTCCCATTCAGCCTCTGATGGTAATCTAAACTGTCTTTTTGTCAATATAGTCAGTTTAGTTATAAAAACCTGAACATCCTTCCAGCTTACATTTTCAACAGGACATTCTTTGCATCCCACGTTATAGGAAGGATTAGTATGCTCTCCCATTACTGCATTCCAGAGTCTCTGAGTGACTTCAAATTTTCCTATGTAAAACGAGTTTATATTTTCTTCATGAGGTGGCTGTTCGTTAGCTTCACTATCATCGCCTTGCTCACTTGTCCCACCCATCATAAAAGTCCCACCTCTGACCTTTACCATCTCAAAGGTTTCTCCGTTTACGGTAAAAATCAAATCAGGCTCTCTTATATAAGAACGCTCATTATTGCAAGCTGATATTATAGCTAGCATAAAAATAAAAATGAAATAAATATTTATACTTCTCATATCCTTTACCCCCTTCTCATACATAAATCTTTTATCAATACCCCAGTTCGGGATAAGAAATAGTTCATAAAAAAGTTGGTAGTCTCATAAATATTTTGTACCTTTATAGGTGAAAATCAATTAGTTACAAAAATATTTAATATGACTACCGATTACAAAGTTACAGAATTA
>JAXEBI010000083.1:0-19832 GCA_034094155.1 Phocaeicola sp. | reverse complement strand
TACAAAATAATTCTGTAACTTTGTAATCGGTAGTCATATTAAATATTTTTGTAACTAATTGATTTTCACCTATAAAGGTACAAAATATTTATGAGACTACCAACTTTTTTATGAACTATTTCTTATCCCGAACTGGGGTATTGAATTACCACAATGAGAACAAATGCGATAAATATCCTCTTGGCGGATGATGATGTAAAGAACTCTCTGCTGTTGAAAAAGTTCTTGGAAGTTGAGAATTATGTAGTATCGTATGTCCCTGATGGCATAACAGCGTGGGAGATGTACCAAAAGCAACATCCAGATTTGATATTGTTGGATGTCAATATGCCTGGAATGAGCGGGTTTGAACTTGCACAGCGAATCCGTGAAACAGACAATAAGGTACTCATCTTTTTTCTTACGGACCGGACGGAAAAAGCTGATAGGTTGAAAGGATTTTCCTTGAAAGGGAATGACTATATTCCTAAACCTTTTTATCCCGAAGAACTGATTGCGAAGATAGCCGAGCGATTCGAGCAAAGGAAAATCAATGCACAATGCCGATATAATATTGGAAAAACATTGTTCGATAGCAATCTATCGATGGTGACGTTTGATGGCATCACGCAAAACCTGTCGGCAAGGCAGACTGATATTCTGGTATTATTGGCACAAAATATAGGAAAGCTTGTTCCACGCAATGAAATTTTGGATAATGTATGGGGAGACTCCAGCTATGCCAATTCAATGTCCTTGAATGTTCAGATTACCTATTTGCGGCATATCCTTGCACCAGACACAGCTGTTAAAATCATATCTATAAAGAAAAAAGGATATATTCTTCAGGTCATGAGCTACTAACCAATAGTTGGTCATATTCCGACCTGATAAGCCAGACAGGATAGAAGTAATGAATCACATCCAGATTTACTGAATAAACGGCAAAGTTTCATCATGTTTGCTCTTAAAATGGAATCTCCATGCCAGCCCACATAGAATTTTATACAACAGATTGTCTGTTCCAGCGGTGGAAGACTGTATATGGACAGTTTGTGGTGGATGGAGGTTTTGCTCTATGCTTTTCCAGTCCATAAACTGTAGTCATAACTGCTATCATCATGAAGATAAATATTTTTCTATGTTTCATTTTGCTCCGCATTTGTTCAGTACATCCTTAATCATTTCCTTCACATCCAGTCCTACCTGTATAAAGTTTTTGTATAGGATGCTTTCCCTTTCATCCATTGGGTTGAAGTGGTACATATGCTTCTTCTTCTTTCTTTATTTCTGCCATATCGAAGTCCGTTTTAAAGAAGAACTTTGTAGTCTTGAACTCTTCCGATTCTTGAATATTCATTGTTTCGCTGTTGCCAACTATCGTTTTCACGAAGTCACGGACTGTATGTCCGCAGATCCATTTGGTAGGTTTGTCGTATATCTTTTGCAGGTATCAGACAGAATTGCCTTTGATGAAACGTTTATAGAAATATCCGGTTCCTGCAATATCGGCTATAGCCCAACCTATTGGGACAGACCACCAGATTCCATGATATCCTATAGAAGGTATGGATGCGAGCAAATATGCCAGAATCACTCTCGTGCCCAACGACAATACAGTGAGAACAAGTGAAAGTTTAGGCAGGGTTACAGCCCTGTAAAATCCATATAGAAGAAACAGCCATCCTATACCTGCATAAAAGCTTCCTTCTATACGAAGGTATTCAGCTCCTATACCTACTATTTCCGGATTACTGTCTTTTACAAATATAGCCATGAGTTGTGGAGCAAAGATATATACAAGTACAGATACAAGTAAGCAAAATATAGTGGTAACAATAACTGCACTCTTTATTCCACCCATTATCCGTTCTTTCTTGCCTGCGCCATAATTCTGGGCTATAAATGTGGAAAAGGCATTTCCGAAATCCTGTGCCGGCATATATGCAAAAGAATCTATTTTAACAGCAACTGCGAAAGCTGCCATTACGGCAGAACCGAAGCTGTTGACTAAACCCTGTACCATAAGAATACCAAAGTTCATAACAGACTGCTGCATACATGTAAGCAAGGAATACTCAGTGATTCTCTTTACAGATTCTTTTACTGATTGCCGTTTGTGTGAGCCTGAATTAAGCACAAAGTCTTTAATGTATCTTAAGTTTACGTTCAGTTCGGGGAGCCTGGTATGTGTGTATACATACATTCCAGCGGCAGCCATGGCTTGTGAGGCAACGGTAGCTATTGCTGCACCTTTTATTCCCCAGTCAATCCATACTATGAATGCTATATCGAGGAATATATTCATCACAACCGACAATATCAGAAAAAGGAGTGGAGTAAACGAATCTCCGATTGATCTCAGCAGGAACGAATAAAAGTTTGCAATACTCACCGGTATCATTCCTAATAAAATGATAAACAGATAATCATAAACCATAACTGTCAGTTCATGTGGGGTATTCAACAGATTTATTATAGGTTCAAGCAATACCAAAGAAAGAATATTAAGTACTACAGTTACTCCACCGATAACCATAGCCGACGAAAATATACTTTTTTTCAGTTCGCTTATATCCCCCGAACCGTATTGCATAGAGAATACGGCTCCGCTACCCATGCACAAACCTATAAAAACAGATGTGATAAAGACCATCAGTGAGTATGAAGAGCCAACAGCAGCCAAAGCATTGGCTCCAAGAACACGGCCTACAATCAAAGTATCTGCTATATTATAGCATTGCTGTAGCATGTTTCCCAACATAAGAGGAAAAGCAAATTTCAGCATCGTGGATGTTATACCTCCCTTTGTAAGATTCCCTTTTTCCATATTTCTTACTTGAGAATTGTACATATCAGTCGCCGCGGTAATAATAAAGCAATGAATGTCTTGCTATAAAGTCGGCATTGTCGATGGTAATATTATTGTCAACGTTAATATTACTATCATCGTTAATATTACTGTTAACAGTTATATTATTGTCAATATTTATTTTATCATTAATCTGCTGATTGTCTTGTGTGTCAGAGTTGTTGCTGCTTACAGGCATTTGCAAGTCGGGCAACATTCCGTTTTTCAGACAATGGGTAAGCAAATCGGGTGGACATAAAGTCTCCTCTGTAAGTAATCTGAAAGAATTTCTTTTAGCGACATCCTCATTGTAAAGATTATTTTTATCATCACGAATATATTCACATATATCTTTGGCAAGTAACATACCCTTGTCTTTATTGCACATAAGCACAAAATTCCTGAATTGTTTCATTTGCGGCAGAGTATGGTTGTCATCGTCGGGCCATCCGAGAGCTTCAACAAAAAACTTTCTCAGCGAGTCATAACCTTCGAGGTAAACAAGAGGGTATCCGTCGGTATATCCTGTAAATTTTCTGTATGTTTCGTTATTCTTGCTTTTAAGAGTTTCGGGGATTTCCTGCTCAGTATGATATAAACCTTTTATACCTTGCCAGAAGTTTTTAGCCTTCTCTTCAGAATCACAACCATTGTTATTTCGTGAGACAATAGCATCAATCCATTCGTAGAGGAAGAGTGCCAAAGGCCCGGTTGGCATTATGAATTTATCATTTGGAGCTACTCTGCTGATATATGGAAGCATAGAAGGCTCAGTGAGATAAGTATGACCGAAAAGCCAGTCAAGTATGCGGTTAGCCTGAACTGTATCATAACTATTTACATTATCGAACAATGAAGTCAGTAAACTATTTTCAGGAGCTGTTTCATAAGCATCACTAATGATTCCGTAATATACTTCCGATTGTTTTAATATGTTTACATTAAGCGGATAAACGAAATCATGTTTATACAAAGCCTTCTGGCAGGTATTCCAGACAATGAAACATATATCCGAAAGATTTGGCTCTTCATCTACATAAGCCTCATCCTTAAAATCATAAAACGGAACATTCTTACTGTAAAGCCGTCTGTTCTCATTCCTGAATCCAATCCACAGACCAAGGTCGGAAATGATATCCTCAAGATAAGCGCAAAGATACAGACACAAACTTTTTTTGTATGAATCTGGTAAAAAATCAAGATAAACCGTTTCTGAATATAACCTGTTGGCCAGGTCAGTAAAATAAATGTCACTATCGTTGACTGAAGTATACGGATGTATCTTTATCCATTCGTTAGAATAAATTCTGCTGCGTTTCATATATAATTATGTTTGTTGTATGTCGAGTATTCTTTATATTGCTGATGATGTCAGCAATACACATGTTGTACGTTGTACGAGACATGTTATACAAAAGTAGTTATTTAATGATAAATGAAAAAGTCTGCCGGTGAATATTATTATAAAATGTCATAGAAACTATCTTTAAGACGATATAAAAAATGTTTTATAAATCGAATAATAGTTATAAATATGATAATCTATGGAAAACGAAATTATATTTGTAATTATAAGTTTTTTACTAAGTGTGTTTTATAGTATATCTAATGTTATACAAATACCATGAAGAAATTACATTTTATAGTATTCGGACTTACCGCCATTCCTGTTATGCTTGGCGCAAAGAGCGAAACAAATTCTATATATGGCATCTGTTCTGCATATAACGCTTATTCTGCATATGACGCTTGTTCTGTATATGAAACCAGTATGGCAGATAAAAGCTGTCAGGCAGATTTTAAAAATAGTCTTGCAGATGAAACCAGCCTTAAAGATTTTAAGAGTATAAATGAAATATACGAGCCAACCATAGTAGGTATACCTCCGAGTGACTCCTACATAGGGCTTTCCATACTTCCCGACAAAGAAATACGTCATTATAATTACGGTGAACATTCAGAATATCCTTTTCCTTGTTATATAAGAAGCAAGGATAACGGCATGACATGGAATCTCGTAAAACTTCCAAAAGAAATACCATATGCCGACCAGCAGTCGCCTGTGAGCGGTGAATATATCCGTCTTTTTTCAGCAAACGGCGGTGTATACGCCATGCGCACCCAAGGAGGCCTGGAAGGAGGCAGGAACATTATTAAAATAGATAATGAACCAGGTATAATGAACAAACCGCCAATTTTTATCAGGGGTGGAAAAAGAATTATATCAGGTGCTCACCGCACCGATAGGAGCGGAGCATTTGTCTATTATTCCGATGATGACGGACTTTCATGGAAAATATCGGAAAAAGTAAATGCACCCTTACATAAGAAAGGCGGATTTCATCAAGGCATAAGATGGAATCACGGGGCTGTTGAACCCACAATAGTGGAACTTAAAGACGGAAGGTTATGGATGCTGATGCGTACATCCCAGGACTATCATTATCAGTCGTATTCATCGGATGGAGGTGAAACATGGAGTGAACCTTCTCCGTCCCCATTTTATGGAACTATCACCATGCCTACACTTTTTAGAATGAGAGACGGACGTCTGCTGTTTTTCTGGTGCAATACAACACCCTTACCCGAACTGCCTACTGCCAATGGAATCTGGGATGATGTCTTTACCAACCGTGATGCTGTGCATGTAGCCGTTTCGGATGATGATGGTCTGTCATGGAAAGGATTCAGAGAAATACTACTTAATCCTGAAAGAAACTCCCCTGTATTTGGCGACACTAAAGTGGGTGAAGATAAAAGTGTGCATCAGGTTCAGGCTGTTGAAGTAGAACCGGGAAAGATTCTTGTGTCAGTGGGACAGCATAAGAAGTGCAGGCGACTGCTGATGTTCGACGTAAAATGGCTTTACGAACCTACACGCTCATGCGATTTTTCCAACGGACTCGACGACTGGTCGGCATTCAGATATTACAAAGGAATTGTAGGACATTGCAGCTACAACCGTCAGGCAGAAAAACTGCTTGTGAGTCATCCCGATTATCCCGATAAACCTGATATGAAGGTTTTACAGTTAGGATACACTCCCAACGATTCTCTCGTTCAGGATAATGATGGGGCGGTCTGGAATTTTCCTGCAGCTCCTGACGGCTCTCTTTCCGTAAGACTCCAACTTCCGGATAAAAACTCCGATGTTCAGCTTATTCTAAACGACAGATGGTTCAACCCTACAGATACTGTAGCAGGATACGAGTGTATGTATAAACTTAAACTCAACAGAAAGCAACTTAAAATAAATGACAGCAAGTGGCATGACATGAAAGTATTCTGGCACAAGAATAAGCCAGCCAAGGTATACATAGACGGGAAAAATGTGTGTACACTTAAAAATGTCAGACCAACTTTGCACGGAGTTTCTTATCTTCATCTTTTGGGAGGACGCAATGAAGACACAGGAGTGGTGAGAATAGAATTTGTAGAAGGAGGGAAGATTCTGATGTAGTAATCTTCAAAAGTAATCATTATTGTTGTTATAGACTTGTATCCTGATTACTTGTTTCCTGATTACTTGTTTCCAGATTGCTCGTTTTCTGATAACTATTCCCTTGATTGTTAGTTTCTTGATTACTATTTCTCTGATTATTTACTTCCTGATTATTGTTTTTTTATTATTAGTTTACTTGCATATGAATTTAAATGTTAATTCCATTAATATAATATTGATTTCCATATTGTCTTTTTTATTCTCCTCTGTATTTCCTGTATCTGTACTTGCTGGTTCACATATCGGAGTAAGAGACAAAATCCTGAATGAAATAAAGAAATATGATGCCAAGGTAGGAGTAGCGGTAATATTCAACGGTGAAGATACGTTGGTAGTAAACAATGAAGACAAATATCCCCTTATGAGTGTTTTCAAATTTCATCAGGCATTGGCTGTTGGCAATTATCTGCAGTCTAAAGGTATAGGATACGATTCAGTAGTCTATGTAAGTAAAGACGAACTTAAAGAAAACACATACAGCCCTTTAAGAGATAAATATCCTGAAGGTAACCTAAATATAAGTATAGCTGATTTGCTTGCATATACAATACAGCTGAGCGATAATAATGCCTGTGACATTTTGTTCGATAAGATAGTGAGTGTAGATTCAACAGACAAATACATACGCTCGGCGGGTATTAATGATTTTTCAATAGAATACAATGAGGATGATATGCACACAGATCTTGATAATTGTTATAAGAACTGGTCAACACCATTGGCTGCTGTGCAATTATTGGAATTGTTCATAAATGGTAAAACAGTTACCGGAGCTTATCAGGATTATATATGCAGACTTATGACTGAATGTACTACAGGTACTGCAAGATTACCTTTCCCTCTAAAAGGTATAAATGCAATAATAGGTCATAAAACCGGAACAGGAGATAAAAATAAATTTCAGAGATATATTGGAATAAACGATATCGGTTTTGTGAAACTTCCTGACGGTAAGAGATATGTCATTGCCGTGTTTGTAAAAGATTCAGCAGAATCGTTCGATGATACAGAGAGAATAATAGCCAACATATCTTCTATTGTTTATGATAGTGTAAATATGAAATAATAACAGAAAACATTTCTGAAAATATTTATTAGAACAGTTTCTGAGAATATTCCTGAAAAAATCTGAAAACAGCTTATTAAAATAATAATCCATAACAATAATAATCCATAACAATAACTGAAAACAATAACTGAAACAATAATAAATAGATACTATTTTAACTATAAACGTAAAACAACACTACATTAATTTTTTTTTGATAATATGAAAAATTCTTTACTTTTAGTATTATTGCTTGGCCTATGTGCGTGTACCGGAACAAATGACAAAAAAAATTCAGATACAATAGGCCGTAACGTACAGTCTCTTGATACAGACTCTCTCGTAGTAGGTAATACCTATACATTGAGCGGAACTGTATGTATAGGACATGAAGTACGCTCTTTCAAACCGGACGGAATGGAACTTGAATATTGGATTGTAGACAAGTACGGTAAACTCACTGAACTTTATGATAAGGCTACAGATGGTGTGAAAAATGGAAAGCCTTTACATGCCACACTCAAGCTGGAATACAATGGCAAATGGGATGATGGCTTTGCGGCAGAATATCCCGGTGTATATATAGTGAAAGAAGTTATATCCGTAGGAGACAAGTAAATATTTCTCTTAACGTTCTTGACTTCGTTCTTGACTTATAAATAAAACGTTCTTGACTTATAAATAAATAGTCTTATCAATTATCTTTTAATCCATAAAAAATAGATGTATTATGAAACAGAATATTATAATAATAGCAGCATCTGCATTATCAGTAATGTCGTGTGGCAATAGTGAGAATCAATACAGTGAAGAACAATTGTTGGGTGAATGGCACGAAGTAATGCCTGTAAATACACAATTTCTGCAAGGCATGTTGCTTGAGAAAGACAATATAGCATCGTCTGTAGGAATGGCAACATTAAAATACAGCAACTGGCAATTGTCGAAAGGAGAAAACGGCAAAAGCAATATTATTCTAAGTGGTGAAAGCATAGGCAACGGACAAACCATCCAGTTTACCGATACACTCGACATTATCTCACTGAGTAATGATACACTTACGCTTGGTAAAGGAGATATGTACAGAATACAGTACACACGAGCTACCGATAAAAAATCTTCTGTTATCGGAGGAAGTGATGCGGCCAAGGGATATACTTATTCAAAAGTTCTTGACAAAAAGATAAGAATATTCGAAGAAGGAACCCGTATGCTGTCTGCTACCGATCCAAACTCTTCTTATGCTTCGTACATTGTATTCCCTTCCGATTCGTCGAAGGTTGAATTATTTATGCCAGAAGAGTCCGTAGTTTTGGACAAGCGTACAAGGCCTGACGGAACTTCCGTATGGAATGTTGAGGATGATGATACTTATATGCTTGAAAAAAGCTATGATGAATGGCTTATTACAAGGGGCGGCAAAGTTCTTTATACATCTACCGGCTTTGACAATATCCGTTCTGCGAAATTTACCGATGGAAAAGGAAATGAACTTTCTGCAAAGTTTTTTACAAGTGCAGGAGTTGCTCAAATAACATATTCAGGTCAGAACTATGTGCTTTACCAGTATGTAACAGCTTCAGGCTACGGATACAAGAATCCTTTTGCCGATATCAGGGGTAAGGGAAAAGATATGACTTTGTCGTTTGTAGGTCAGGAAAAGTCAATCAACTTTACTGAAGAGTAAATGAATAATAAATCTTGAGACACTTTCCGCTATTTGGGTAAGAATATCAGTAAAATGTATACCTTGAATGATTTATTGTATTGGTAATTTTGTGCAAGGAAATAATTGATACGTATTACTAATATAATAATAAAGAGATGAGAAATAAAATAATCTTTGCGCTTGTCGCATTGGCACTAAACACTACAGAAATTATGTCACAAGAAAAAATCAAACAGACAGCAGGACGCGATCAGTTGGGTGATTTCGCTCCTAAATTTGCAGAACTAAACGATGATGTACTTTTCGGAGAAGTATGGAGTCGTACAGACAAGCTTGGCCTTCGTGACCGTAGTTTGGTAACAATTACTTCGCTAATCAGCCAAGGTATAACAGACAGTTCGCTGATTTATCATTTGCAGTCGGCTAAGCAGAATGGCATTACCCGTACAGAAATTTCAGAGATACTTACCCATATAGCCTTTTATGCCGGTTGGCCAAAAGCATGGGCAGCATTTCGTCTTGCCAAAGATGTATGGTCCGATAATCAGCAGGGAGATTCAGCCAAAGAGTCTGATGATGCCAAAGCCGCATTTCAGCGTGAAATGATTTTCCCAATAGGTGAGCCTAATACTGCCTATGCCAAGTATTTTGTGGGAAACAGTTATCTTGCTCCGATATCAAATCAGCAGGTAGCAGTTGCCAATGTTACATTTGAGCCCAAATGCAGGAACAACTGGCATATACACCGTGCCAAATCTGGTGGCGGACAGATGCTTATAGGAGTTGCCGGACGCGGCTGGTATCAGGAAGAAGGTAAGCCTGCGGTAGAGATTCTTCCGGGTACGGTTATTCATATTCCGGCAGGTGTCAAACATTGGCACGGAGCAGCATCCGACAGCTGGTTTGCCCATCTTGCATTTGAAGTTGCCGGTGAGGAAACCTCAAACGAATGGCTCGAACCTGTATCAGATGATGATTACAATAAGCTGAAATAACATTTCACACCATACACCATATATTCTGTGTATATTACTTTATATGAAGTATAGCAGCATATATGGTGTATTTTTTTTATTTTTGTATGCAAATTAAATTGTAACCTGTCATTTTGTATTGACATCAATATGGATTTTATGAGATTATATACTTCTTTGTTATTATGTACCATGACTGTATCCGAGTTGATAGCCCAGCAGTATAAACCGGATACACCCGACACTCTGAATGCAGCAAAAGTTTATGAAATAGGAGAGATAGTTGTAACCGGAACGCGTAATGAAACAGATGTGCGGCATCTTTCCCAGACAGTTTCTGTTGTAAACCGTACCAAAATAGAAAATGCCATGCAGCCTTCCTTATTGCCTGTGCTTACAGAGCAAGTTCCCGGACTTTTCGTTACATCCCGTGGAGTGATGGGTTATGGTGTTTCCGGAGGAGCAGCGGGAAGTATATCTCTAAGAGGTCTAAGCGGAGGAAGTGCAAGAATGATGGTAATGATAGATGGTCATCCGCAATATGTCGGTATATTCGGCCATCCTATAGCCGATGCATACCAGTCATTCCTTGCCGAAAAAGTCGAGGTGTTGAGAGGACCGGCTTCGGTACTGTACGGGTCGAATGCTATGGGTGGAGTAGTAAATATAGTTACCCGTAAGATGGAACATGATGGTGTGAATACAGATTTTCATACGGGTTACGGCTCATATAATACACTTGAAACAGAACTTACCAACCGCTTCCGCAAGAAACGGCTGTCGACTGTCTTTTCGGCTTCTTATAACCGAACAGACGGACATCGTGATGATATGGGGTTCGAGCAGTACGGCGGGTATGGCAAGATAGGGTATGATCTGACATCCAACTGGAATTTGCGTGCCGATATCAATATGACTCATTTCAATGCGTCTTATCCCGGCCCCGTAAGTGCTCCATTATCAGATGGCGACCAGAGAATTACCCGTGGGGTAACATCATTATCGCTTGCCAACCAATATGAGAAGACATCCGGAACTGTAAGTTTTTTCTGTAATTGGGGAAATCACTGGATAAATGACGGATATACACCTTCGGCTGGAGAGGGACCAAAAGACTATCGTTTCCAATCGCGCGACAATATGATGGGAATTTCTGTGTATCAGAGTACACAGTTGTTTAAGGGAAACAGAACAACCGTAGGAGCCGACTGGTTCAAATATGGTGGCAGAGCATGGAATGAATACATAGACGGCGACAAGAAAGGAACAACTTCCGGCCTGGTAGACAAACATGAGAATGAACTTGCCGCATATATCGACTTCCGACAGAATCTTTCAGAATGGCTGACAGCGAATGCAGGATTAAGAGCCGACCATCATTCACGTATCGGAACAGAATGGATACCACAAGCCGGATTGGCTTTTCATTTGCCCCGGACTATCGAACTGAAATTATCGGCATCCAAAGGTTTCCGTTATCCTATACTCCGTGAAATGTATATGTTCCCGCCTCAGAATCCCGATTTAAAGCCTGAGTCTATGTGGAATTATGAGTTGGCATTCTCTCAGTCGTTGTCTGGCGGAAGGTTTATCTACGGAGTAAATTTGTTTTATATTGACGGAAAAAATCTTATTGTAACTCTCCCTAATCCCAACGGCAGTGGTATGCTTAATCAGAATTCAGGAGAAATTATCAATAAAGGTATAGAATTCCAGCTTGCTTATCGTATTGACAGAAACTGGTCGGTTGATGCCAATTACAGTTATCTTGATATGAAGAATCCTGTAGTAGCCGCACCGGAACACAAGCTTTATGCAGGGGCCAGTTTCTCTTACGGACGCTGGAACGTTTCAACCGGATTCCAATATATAGGCAAACTGTATACCCAGACTGAACCGGTAAAGACAGAGAATTTTGTTTTATGGAATCTGCGAGCTTCGTTGAGAGTAAACAGTTGGCTGGAAATATGGGGCCGCGGAGAAAACCTGTTGGCACATCGATATGAAATAAATGCCGGGTATCCTATGCCGAAGGCAACATTTATGGTTGGTCTGAATCTTAACTTGAATAGAAGTCTTGGCTTGTAATCAGTTCTATCTTAAAGTAAATATTATTTTAATAGTTTATCGATTAACTTAACCGAATCATCCGGTAATATTTCTCTGAAATGGCTGACTAATCTTTCATGAGATTCCTGTGCAGAGCGTTCTATATGGCATGCATCTTTTCCGAAAAGAGACTCGGGGGTAGTCAGTAAGGACCATCCCCAGCCATATTCCCGTCCGTGTTTGTCGTGAGGATATATAAAGTCTTCTGTTACTATATATCCTCCCATTTCGAGACGGGTGACATAAGAATCGAATTTACTGCGCATCTTAGGTCCTGTAAATCCACATGCCGCACGCAGTTCCTTGGTAATCAGGCTTCCATGTTCTTTCAGAGTAGCAAGTATACATTCCTCTATACTTCCTGCTTCGGGATATGGAAAAACGCTTCTCCGGTAATTACAGAAATCCGGCCACCATTCTCTGCTTATGAATACGGCTTTCCCGTCAATGAATTTACCATAAGCACAACCGCTTTCCTGCAGTATTTCTCCTTTCCATTTCCATAATGGCCACTCCCATCCGCCATCAGGTAATTGGGTGTAGCGGCAGTCTTCATCCAGAACGTCTTCGGCCGACCATCCATCTACTTTCATGGGCAACAGCGGCAAGAATCCTATATAATTTATATAGTCTATCAATTCAGGACATGAATGTAATATTGTAGAAGATTTTCTCATTTTCAAAATTGCAGTTTTGTTTTTTGTATGGCTAAAATATAAATTATATATCAGAAATCAAAAGAAAATTTATCAATTCTTGTGTATGCGCTGTGAATGCATAAATTAAATAAATATCCATAATTGCCATAATTATACATTGGCTTTGATGTTTTTTTACATAGTATAATGGCCGCTGTAGTTTTTATGGAATGTGGAGCTATTATAATGCTCTTGATGCTTGGAATAAAATATAAGGATATTCTTTTTAAAGCTTCAAGTCATTTTTTTTAGGATTCCTGTCGTTTCATTTATAATATCGGAATATCAGGATTTGTCTGGTTTATATTTCTATTTCATATAACTTATTGTTGTTTTTTAAGCTACTATAATGATATCTTCTTTATTTTATACCATTGAATTTCTTCTAAGATAACGAAAAAACAAATAGTTAAATTAAATCCTGCCTAAAACCATTTATTCATACCCAATCCAAATCTTGAAGCTAAAAAAACGATTTTCAGAGATCGGCCACACAACTATTGGAAAGCAATAATCACAATGCAGTTACATATACATGGATAAAGCCACAAATGCTTGACACAATACCTCCATTTAAGTCAAGTATTACACCATTATGATAAAACAAATGAAGCTTAATTCAATAATCATTTAGAATAAAAATGAGGACAAAGCAGACTTTTCTTATGCCTTTTAGACACTTTTTTAAAATGAACTCACATCTTATATAAAACTTGGCCACACTTTATTTAAAATATGGCCACATTTTTTTGAATTTTTCGAGCTACATCTCAGGCTATAATTTAACATTTACACCTGTTTTGGTTAATAAATAATCAACTATAATCTTATAACTCAAAACAAACAACTCTATTTCAGCTGTAAAACCGAACAAATTTCAGAACACAATATCAAACAAAAAACACAAATTACCAACATTATGAAACAAAAAACACAGAATGAACTTTCATAATATCATACTCATTTATACAAAAAGAATCTCTTACTAAATATCTGTAAATATAATAAAGCACAAGAAAGGAAGCTGTCAACTTTTTAAGGTAAAGACTAACTATCAATATCGCAAATCTTCATATATATTAATGCCTTTTCAAAGAAATAATATTTTTAGAATATAACAATATTGTTATTATGGCATTTGTAATAATTCTGTATATTTGCGTTTACTTGGAGGAAACTAAATGAGGAAACAAAAATCTTACACCACTGGTGTTGTAAATTTACTTAAAATCATAACATAAATTAATATACAATGAAAAATAATATCAATATTCTTGTTCTTTTACTGGCAGCATTATTCTGCTCAATGTCCACCTTTGCTGAAAATGTAAATGAAGACAAAAAAACGGATATGAAAATGCTTAGAACTTTCTATACTAAGTACATCACTAATATGCTTGAAAACAGGGATAGAGAAAACAGTGAACTGATGGAGCAGTATTTCCTACCGGAACTCATTGTCGGGTTAGATGAAATGAACGACTATTCCGATGTGAACAATGTGCTGCGTGCGCAGGATGTTTCCGAGAAGATGACAAGCACTCTGGAAATAACCTCCCTGGCTACTGAATGGTATATGGTATCGTATGTTTGGGATGGTAAGAAAGTAGAAATACCGGTGAAAACAACACAACGTGACGGCAGGCGTATGATAGAATACATTGTTCCTGAAGGAATGGGAAAAGAGTATGGAAATGATTTGCTGCCTGATGTGGTGATGCTCACCGATTTTTATAAGGAATACATCAAAAACGGGCTTGACGGCAATGTTAAGGGGAACAGAAACCTGATAAACCGTTATCTTACCTGCGAACTTTGTACCCGATACAGGAAAATGATGGTGAATTTCGGGGATGATATCCTGCTTAAGAACGAGCCGTATTCCATGGAAATTCTAAACACACTAAATGTAAAGAAGACAGGATACTACACTTACAAGGTCTGGTTTAAATCCAGTAAGGAGGTAACGGTAACTCTAAGAATGGCTTTTATGGGTTGTAAATGGTTTATAAGTGGAATTGAATAAGGTTGTGGAATATTAAAAAAAATCGAATCATTAGTTTCTGTTAAAATGAAACATGTTAAACACAATTAATCAAATAGCCCTGGTATTGGAGGATTGTATAGCTCTTTGACATCATTGAAAAATCAGCAAGTTGAACTTGCGAAACTTAAATAAATGAATAATTTGTATTTTTATATTCTTCTATATAGAATGTTATTTATGTAAACAATAATTACTTGTTATGTATACCAATAAATCTACTATTAATTTTATAGCAATAGATTTTGAGACCGCTACACCTAAGAGAAGTTCGATATGCGAAGTTGGAATATGTGTTGTGAGAAACGGAGAGATATCCGAAACAAAATCATGGCTGGTTCAGCCGGAAGATAATCTTTACCATTATTACAACATAAAGGTACACGGAATAACCCCTGAAGATACTGAGCATGCTCCGGATTTCCGTCAGGTTTGGGAAGAAATAGAGCGCAGTTATCTTGATGAATTCGATACATTTGTTGCCCATAATGTAGCATTCGACAGGAGTTGCCTGGAACACACATCACGGATGTATCATTTGCATTTGCCCGATTTGTGCTGGATATGTTCCTTGCAGACAGCCCGCAAGATATATTCTTTCAGTTGCAACTCATTAGATTTTTTATGCGACCAGCTTGACATCCCGAAAGGCACTCATCACAGAGCCGGAGATGATGCCGAAATGTGTGCGCGGCTTTTTTTACGTGAACTTGAAGATATGTAATATTGATTTTCTGTGGCTGGCTTTTAGTCAGCCTTTTTTATTTACTGAGCTAAAAGTGAATGTGTTTGTTATAGGTATAGTTTATATGATAATAATATGTTATAGGTATAATAAATCAAGTATAAATATTGTTATAAAATCTTTTTTATTACATTTGTAAAAATTGTATATTGCCTTATAATATCCGCTCATATGAAAAAATACGCAATAGTTGATGTTGAAATCAGTTTAAAGGACAATAGAATTCATGATATTGGTGCTATCCGATATGATGGTGCTGTTTATCACAATACGTCAAAGAAAGGATTATATGATTTTCTATCGGGTATTGATATAATATGCGGGCATAATATTGTACATCATGATGCTAAATATCTGTTTGATTTATCTTTATCAACACAAGAAAACAACAGTAACATTTCTGACATTACAACCAATTTCAATTCATTGACATTTGTAGATACATTATATATATCCCCTTTGTTGTTTCCCGAGCGTCCTTATCACAGACTATTGAAGGATGATAAACTAATGACAGATCAGATAAATAATCCTGTAAATGATTGTGAGAAATCAAAAGATTTGTTGTTTGAGGAAATATCTTGTTGGGGGGCATTGCCAGAATACAAGAAAATAATTTTTGCTACTTTATTATGGGGTAAGTCTGAGTTTCAGGGTTTTCTTGATGTTGTAGCAGCCAGTACGTGCAGTAATGTTTCCGGATGTATCATCGAAAATTACTCAGGTAAAATATGCAGTAATGCAGATATAGGTATCTTGATAGAAAGATATCCATGCGAGTTGGCCTATGCTCTGGCTTTAATAGATACTACGGATTATCGTTCGGTGACACCAGGATGGGTATTGCGTAATTTTCCTGCCGTGGAGCATGTTATGAAAATTTTACGCCATACCAGATGTGAGAGTGGATGTAATTACTGCAATGCCCAATTAGATGTACTACATAATCTGAAAGTCTTTTTCGGTTATGATAAATTCCGAACATATGAAGGTGAACCTCTTCAGGAAATGGCTGCTCGTGCAGCTGTCGATGGAAAATCTCTTTTGGCTATTTTCCCCACAGGAGGAGGAAAATCTCTTACATTCCAGCTGCCCGCATTAATGGAAGGTCGTTCAGTACATGGTCTTACAGTCGTAATATCTCCCCTGCAGTCTCTCATGAAAGATCAGGTAGATAATCTTGCCGACAGAGGCATTACAGATGCAGTAACCATAAATGGATTATTAGATCCGATTAGCAGAGCACTTTCAATTCAAAGAGTTCATGATGGTGAAGCATCACTTCTGTATATATCTCCCGAGATGCTCAGATCCAAAACTATAGAGAAAATCCTATTGTCGAGGCATGTAGTGAGATTTGTTATAGATGAAGCCCATTGTTTTTCTTCCTGGGGACAGGATTTCAGAGTAGATTATCTTTATATAGGCAAGTTTATACGTGAATACCAGAAAAAGAAAGGTATAGGAACATTTATTCCTGTTTCTTGTTTCACTGCTACTGCAAAACAAAAGGTAGTACAGGATATATGCGATTATTTCAAACAAACTTTAGACATTGATTTGCAATTATTTGCTTCAACTGCCTCACGAACAAATCTGCGCTATTCTGTAATACATTCTGAGACCGATGACGATAAATATTCCAAACTCCGTGCTTTACTGGCCGAGACAGATTGCCCGAGTATTGTTTATGTATCGCGTACCAAACGTACTGTTGATTTATCTTCCCGCTTGATTCGTGATGGATTCAGTGCCTTACCTTTTAACGGAAAGATGGAATCTGATGAAAAGATAGTTAATCAGGAGGCTTTCATGAGCGGACAAGTCCGTATTATTGTTGCTACTTCTGCCTTTGGTATGGGGGTCGATAAGAAGGATGTCGGCCTTGTGGTGCATTATGATATATCCGATTCGCTTGAGAATTATGTTCAGGAAGCAGGTAGAGCTGGCAGGGACCCTAATCTAAGCGCACGCTGCTATGTTCTGTATAGTGACAGTGATTTGGATAAGCATTTTATACTTCTCAACCAAACAAAGTTGAGTATAAGTGAAATCCAACAAGTGTGGAAAGCTGTCAAGGATTTAACAAGACAGCGTATGAGAGTAAGTTGTTCAGCTTTGGAAATTGCGAGAAAAGCTGGATGGGACGATTCTGTATATGATATTGAAACTCGTGTAAGAACTGCATTGGCCGCATTGGAGCAGAGTGGTTATTTGGAGAGAGGCAATAATGTGCCTCATGTATATGCAACGGGTATTACTGTAAAGAATATGGATGAGGCAAGAATCAGGATTTCGGCATCATTGCTGTTTTCAAAAGATGAGGTTGATAAAGCTGTTAGGATTATCAAATCACTTATTTCACAGAAATACACTACCCGAAATCATGATTCTGAGGCGGAGTCGAGAATAGACTATCTGGCAGATATACTCGGTTTGACTAAAAGTGAAGTTGTATCTGTGGTAGACAGAATGCGTCAGGAAGGTATATTGGCCGATAGTAAAGATATTTCTGCATATTTACTTGATGTTGCTAACTCCGAGCGCAAAGCCAATCAGTGTCTGGAGCGTTTCTCTCAACTTGAAAATTATATTTTATCCAATCTTAGTGGAGGTGTATTGAGAATTTCTTGTAAGCAGCTTAATGATAATGCAGTAAAGTCTGGTATAGTTAATTCTAATGAGAAAGATATTCGTACTTTGCTGTATTTTCTTGCGGTAAAGGGGTATATTAAGAAAAAAGAAGATGCAGCAAGAAACATGGAGATAAGGTGTGATGCTGATTATGACATCACAATGAAGAGATATGATAAGAGGATGGAAATAAGTCGCTTTGCCATTGAATGGCTATACAGGCAATGTGACGAGAATAATAAGGTAGTACAGTTTTCTGTTGTAGAGCTTCTCAAAACTATCAAGAATGGTCAGATGATGCTTTTCTGCAATTTTAATGATATTCAGCTCGAGGATGTTGAAGAAGCGCTTCTTTATCTTTCTAAAGTAGGTGCATTGAAACTTGAGGGTGGTTTTCTTGTTTTATATAATGCAATGGATATCCGTAGAATAAAAGACAATAAGTCCCGATATAAACAAGATGATTACAGGATGCTTAATGAGTTTTATAAGCAGAAAATCCAGCAGGTTCATATTGTGGGTGAATATGCTAATCTCATGGTGAAGGATTATAATGAGGCATTACAATATGTGCAGGATTACTTCCAGATGGATTATAAGAAATTTGTAATGAAATATTTCAAGGGCAACCGTGCTAATGAGATTCAGCGTAATCTGACTCCGGGAAAGTATCAACAACTTTTCGGACAACTGTCAAAGCGGCAGATGGAGATTATATCGGATAAAGAATCTCGATGTATTGTTGTGGCTGCCGGTCCCGGTAGTGGTAAGACACGTGTGCTGGTCCATAAGCTTGCATCTTTGTTACTGCTGGAAGATGTCAAACATGAGCAACTGCTTATGCTTACTTTTTCGCGGGCTGCCGCAACAGAATTTAAGCAGAGGTTGATGAAACTTATAGGTAATGCTGCACATTTTGTTGAAATAAAGACATTTCATTCATACTGCTTTGATTTGCTTGGAAGAATAGGTAACCTTGAAGATGCCGGAAATGTTGTGTCACGTGCTGCAGAGATGATTAATTGTGGGGAAGTTGAGCCTAACAAGATTGGCAAGACTGTTCTTGTGATAGATGAAGCACAGGATATGAGTGCCGAGGAGTTTGCTCTTATCAGTGCTTTGATGACTGCAAATGAAGAAATGAGAGTGATAGCAGTGGGTGATGATGACCAGAATATTTATGAATTTCGAGGCTCAGATTCTGGTTATATGTTTAAGTTGATGCAGATGTCGGGAAGTCGTTTTATTGAAATGACAGAAAACTACCGTAGTTCCAGACATGTTGTTGATTTTGCTAATCACTTTTTGCTGAATATCGACAAAAGGATGAAAACTACTCCTATAGTTTCTGTGCGGGAAGATGAAGGATGGGTGTGCATCATAAGGCATCAGTCAAAATATATGTACCAGCCTTTGGTAAACAACTTACTTGGAAATCTTGATTCAGGAACATCGTGCATTTTAACTCAAACCAACGAAGAGGCTGTTATTGTAGTCGGATTGCTGAAAAAACATGGTGTAAATGCCAAACTCATACAATCAATGGACGGTATACACTTCTGTAATTTATCTGAAATGA
>JAXEBI010000082.1:0-10178 GCA_034094155.1 Phocaeicola sp. | reverse complement strand
TACAATGAACCGTAAGGCTATCCGCGATCTTGCAGCCAAAGAACTTGGACTTAAGACAGCTAAGTATTTCTATGCGAAATCATACGAAGAACTTAAGGAAGCGGCCGAAAAGATTGGTTATCCATGTGTGATTAAGCCTTTGATGTCGTCTTCAGGAAAAGGTCAGTCTGTGGCAAAAGGACCTGAGGATTTGCAGTATTCATGGGATTATGGATGCAGCGGTAGCCGTGGCGATATAAAAGAACTTATAGTAGAAGAATTTATCAAGTTCGACAGTGAAATTACACTTCTTACCGTTACACAGAAAGATGGTCCTACTTTGTTCTGTCCTCCAATAGGACATGTACAGAAGGGTGGCGATTATCGTGAGAGTTTCCAGCCTGCACGCATAGCTCCGGAACATTTGGCCGAAGCTCAGGATATGGCAGAAAAAGTTACAAAGGCTCTTACCGGATACGGACTGTGGGGCGTTGAGTTCTTCCTGAGTCATGAAAACGGAGTTTACTTCTCAGAATTGTCTCCACGTCCTCATGATACAGGAATGGTTACTCTTGCCAATACCCAGAACCTTAATGAGTTCGAACTTCATCTGTATGCAATCTTAGGTTTGCCAATACCTAATATAACAATGGAACATATAGGAGTAAGTGCTGTAGTGCTTTCACCTATCGCAAGCAAGAATACTCCTCGATATAAAGGTATTGAAAATGTCTGTTCGCAGCCTAATACATATCTCCGAATTTTCGGCAAGCCATTTACAAAGCTCAACCGCCGTATGGGAGTTGTGGTATGTTATGATAAGGTTGGCGGCGACTTGGATGCATTGCGCGACAAATGTAAATCGCTTGCAGCTAAGGTAGAAGTATATTGATTATATTAAATACCAGTCTTTATATAATGAACTGCTTTAAGTCTTGTAGAAATATAAGATTTAAAGCAGTTTTTTTTTAATCAAAATGCAGTGTTTATTTGTTTATGTTATAATATGGATGTAATTTAGTGATATATAAATATAATTTTAACGAACAAAGTACATTTTAATTAGCACTGTTATGAAAACTATTAATTATTCTGCTTTAAGCAGTATATGTGCGTTGGTGATAGGTATACTGCTTGTGGTTTGGCCCGATGTTGCTGTTAGCTATCTCGTAATAACCATTGGAGTTCTGTTTCTTCTTCCTGGTCTGATAGGCATTTTCTCTCATTTTGCCACAGCCAAACGTAAAATGGAGGCAGGAATCCGTCCGGTATTCCCGATTGTTGCACTTGGTAGTGCCATATTAGGCTTCTGGCTTATGATAATGCCTGAGTTCTTCATAGGAATATTGATGTATGTCCTTGGCATATTATTGGTTCTTGCGGGACTGTCGCAGCTCATGAAACTGATATCCGTAAGGAATTATACCAATGTACCGTTTATAATGTATATCATACCGGTACTGGTTCTGCTGGCTGGTGTTACCGTTCTGGTAAATCCTTTTGAGGCAGCTTCATTGCCATTTATGGTTTTGGGAGTTTCTGCTATAGTGTATTCTTTGACCGATCTTGTACGTTTGATAATGTATAGAAGAAAGATACGTAAAGAAGATGAAGAGGCCAACATTGTGGATATTAAGCCTATTGAAGAGATAAAGGACTGATTCCGTTCCGGAAGACTGTATTATCCGCTTAGCCGTGACTTCAAGTACAGTCAGTCCCCGAATCATACCGACAAAAAAAAGACTTATGGTCTGGATAACCTGAATCCTAACCATAAGTCTTTTTCTTTATAAGTAACCTTCATTTTAAGTAACCTTCATTTATTCCCGGCTTGTTTTTCTGTACTGTTTTGGCGACATACCCGTATGTCTTTTAAAGTATTTTCCGAAAAAAGACATGTCATAAAAGCCCAAGGACCATGCTATATCCTGAATCGGTTTGTCGGTCGACATGAGTTTGGCCTTGGCATCATTTATAATGAAAGACGAAATAATATCTGTCAGTGTCTTGCCGGTCATTTTCTTAATGGTAGTGCTAAGATACTGCGGCGACAGATTCAGCTTTTTAGAGTAGAAAGCAATATTTCTCTCCGACTGATAGTTTGTAATAACAGTCTTTATCAGCTTCTTCATTATTTCCTGATTCCTGGTATATTGCTGGTATGAACCCTTCTTCTCTCTTATCAAAGAACCGAGTCCGAGTATGAGCTGTGTAAACGACAGATAAACCTGGTCTTTGTTAAACACGTTCTGGGAAACATTTTTGGCCTTAATAATAAGCATGATGTAATTATACAGCAAATCGTATCCTTTTTTATTGAGTTGCAGAACAGGATCCTCAAATATATAAGGAGTAAATTCCACTGCTTTAGAAAAAAGGTCCGATGATCTTACCATTTCGGTTTCATAACCAACAAAAATAAATCTGCAGTCGTCAGTCTGCTCTGTAATCTTTAAATATAAATCCGGCAGAACGATTATCAGAGATCCTTTTTTTATTTTATATTGATTGATATGTACATTTACTACGCAAGAACCTTGTATGCACAAGATAAACAAGTAACCCGGTACTTTTGATGATTCACCAAACAGATGGCAGAAATTTCCTATAATATCTATTCCGGCCATCATATTTAAGTTGTGTGGAATCTTGTCTAATTTATCTATCTTAGTCATTGGCTATAATCTAAAAGATAGGTACAAAAGTACATCATTCTATATAAAACCACAAATTTATACCAATATTTATTATAAATAGACCATAAACCTGTAATAAAACTGTCGTATACCCCTCAAAATAACCAGCATCTTTTCCATATATATGCTTTTAGGTAATATGGTAATATATGTTTTTAATTAATATATCCTTCAGTATTCTGTTTAAATGAGCAGAAGGCTTACCGCCATTATAGCCATACCGGCTATTACACCTGTTATACCAAGATGATGGTGACCATATTTTTCTGTTCCGGGCAGAAGTTCGTCGAAAGATATATACACCATAATACCTGAAACTATTCCCAAAAGCACGGCATTGATGGTTGGAGTCCAGAACGGAAGCAGGAATAAAATGCCGGCCAGTGCTCCGATTGGCTCTGCCATTCCTGAAAGGAACGAATACCAGAATGCCTTTTTCCGGCTTCCTGTAGAGTGGTAAATAGGAACTGACACAGCAATACCTTCCGGAATATTATGTATGGCAATAGCCACTACAATAGGGAGAGCAATCTCTATATTTGTAAGTGCAGATGTAAATGTAGCAAGCCCTTCCGGAAAATTATGTATACCTATGGCAAGAGCCATCATAATGCCGGTCCTTTTCAGTTTTTTTCTATTGTTGGGATTCTCCTTATCGTCCATATTATGCATTTCATGCGGATTCTCGTCTTCGGGAACAAGAAAGTCAATAAGAGCTATAAGTATAATACCAAAGAAGAAAGCCAGAAGCATAAATGCCGAAGCTTTTTTCTCAGTATACATTTCGCCAAGTAATTTTACAGCCTCTGGCATAAGTTCCATAAAAGAAACGTAAATCATCACTCCGGCAGAAAGTCCGAGAGATACCGATAAGAATCTTGTATCTGTTTTTTTTGACAGTAAAGCTATAAGGCTGCCTATTCCTGTTGACAATCCGGCTATCATTGTCATTCCGAGTGCAAGTAGTATGTCGCTGTTGCTAATCATAATTCTTTAGTTTTTAGTATGTTGTTTGTTTAATTTATAAAATTTGCTTTTACTTTTTTATTGTAATTATTCCAATTTGTCCGTAAAGATACAAAAAAAGAGTTGAAATCAGACTTTATGTCGTTAATTTCAACTCTTCTTCGTGATTCCGCCGCGATTCGAACGCGGGACCCACAGCTTAGAAGGCTGTTGCTCTATCCAGCTGAGCTACGGAACCATCCTTAACTATTAACCACAATATTGGATTTTGGTGATTCGGCCGCGATTCGAACGCGGGACCCACAGCTTAGAAGGCTGTTGCTCTATCCAGCTGAGCTACCGAACCATCCTCAATTGCGCTGCAAAGGTATGACTATTTTTTTTATTATGCAAATATTTTGATAGCTTTTTTAAATCTTTTGTGGAAATCTGAAAATAATGCTAAGTATTGCAAATATACACAAAACAGCAGGGTAGTAGAGGTAACCTATTATGCTTAAAGGAGATACGGCAGCAAGTTCTGCAGCAATAAGCATCTGTGCACCATATGGAATTATTCCTTGAATAATGCATGAAAAAATATCTAAGATACTTGCACTTCGTCTTTTGTCAATCTTATATTCGTCGGCAATATTCGATGCCAGTGGGCCAACAGTGATGATAGCTATGGTATTGTTGGCTGTACAAATGTTGGCAAGACTCACTAATCCTGCTATACTGAATTCTGCACCTCTTTTACCGCTTACCTTTTTGGTGAGCACATGCAGGATATAGTCTACACCACCGTTGAATCTTATAAGTTCAAGCATTCCTCCTGCCATAAGTGTTATAATGATAAGTTCACCCATTCCCACAATACCGTTGCCCATGGAGCTGAACCATCCGAAGAAATCAAAGCTTCCATAAATCATACCGATTATTCCTGTACTTATTATACCTAAAAGTAAAACCAGCATCACATTTATTCCGGCGATGGCTGTACCTAAAACTATGATATAAGGCAAGACCTTTCCCCATTCTATAGAACCTACCTCATTTGATGTACACACGTTACTGCCGTAAAATATATAATATATAAATACCGAAATTGCGGCTGGCAGTGCTATTAGCAGATTCATTTTAAATTTATCGTTCATCTTACATCCCTGAGTCCTTGTTGCGGCTATTGTAGTGTCGGATATGAACGAAAGATTATCGCCGAAGAAAGCTCCTCCTATTACAAGTGCACTCATAAAAGGTACACTTACTTCGGTGCGTGATGCCAATCCTACGGCCACAGGAATTAGGGCCACTATAGTTCCCACCGATGTACCTATGGATAGAGAGATAAAGCATGAAGCGAGAAACACACCTGCAAGAAGCAGACTGTCGGGCAGGAGATACAGAGTAAGATTCACAGTCGCGTCTATGGCTCCCATTGCTTTGGCCGACTGCGCGAAAGCTCCGGCAAGTATGAAAATCCAAATCATCATCATGATGTTTTTATTGGCTGCTCCCGAAGAATACTGCATAATACGGTCGTTTATACTCAGCCCCTTAGTTGTAGCCACTGCATAAATTGACGATACCATGAATGCTACCGTTATGGGAACCTTATAAAAGTCGTTTACTATTATCGAAGTCACCAGGTACAGACACAGAAATACCGCGAGAGGCATAAGTGCCGCACCGTTAGGCTTGTTTATTATTGGAGTAAGTTTGTTTAAGTTCATTTCTCGGATTTATTGTTATATATTATTAGTTCTAAGATGTGTATCCAGATAGAAATCGATGTTTTCTTCCGAAATAAGTGTTATAGGCATATAATTCTCGGCTTTTACATCCTTTTTCAGGATAAGATGTTTAAACAAAACTTCAATACAACATATACCTTGCTCTGTAGGCTGTTGCGCGATGAGAAAATCTATATACCCTTCTTTCAGACATTTCACATTCCTTCTCACAAGGTCGTACCCCATCATCTTGAAATCATTTCTTTTGTTTTTCTGCATATATTCTCCTATAATATATGCTTTTGAATTAAATGTAATTCCACATACAGTATCAGGATGTTCCGAAAAGAAACAGTCTATCCTTTTTTCGTTTTCTTCGGGATGGTTTACTATAAAATCGAGCTCATGCAGCTTAATGTCAGGCCTGTGTCTGCTGAGAAACTCCCTGAAGCCTTCTTCTCTGGTCTGTTGCTGGTTTGAACCGAGTCTTCCTTCGAGAATGAGTCTGAAAATCACTACAGAACCTCCGGCAGGAGTCATCGTACTCATGATTCGTGCCGCAAAATATCCGCTCGAATGTGCGTTCTGTCCGAAAAAACTCAGAGGATTAAAGACTTCCAACGTGGAATCTACAAAAATATATGGAATGTTTCTTTCTTCGAGTTCAGAAATTGTAGCCCGTGTCTCATCGGCCGAACTTGGGGCAATTATAACCCCGTCGGGCATTACTTCCGTCAGCTTCTTGCCGGCATTTCCGAAAGCCCCTCTTTCATACTGGTTGTAATAGAATATTTCGAGTGAGACATTAAAGTCCTTATATGTTTTAACAGCATGTCTCATGCCTGCTTCCACATCAATCCAATAATCTTCTTCGGTATGCAGGGGAATCAGGCAAGCTAACTTATACTTTTTATTTGAAGCCAACGCGCTGGCATACATATTGGGCTGGTAATTCATGCTTTTGAGAATTTCTTCTACTTTAAGCCTGCTCGATTCCGACACTCCGGGGCGGCCATGAATTACGCGGTCTACCGTCCCTACAGATACTCCTGCCTGCTGGGCGATATCTTTAATGCGAATTCTGTCTTTATTGTTTTCGTTCATCTTATACATTATTATATACTCTGCGTTACATGCCTGAAAAGCTTATATGCCTGCGAGTATTTTTTTTGACGTCACAAAATTACTGTTTTTTTTGGTATTATGAAAATATGTAGTACCTTTGTGTGCGCACACGGAGGGTGTTTCTTAATTAAAATCAATTAAAGGAATGCCGTAAGTGAAGCAAAACTGTTGATGTAACTAATAATTTAAACTAATTTATAGAAAAGGTATTTTACTATGGCTAAAATTGTTACACTTGGTGAGATTATGCTGAGACTTTCTACACCAGGTAATACTCGTTTTGTACAATCAGATTCTTTTGATGTGGTTTATGGCGGTGGTGAGGCAAATGTTGCAGTAAGTTGTGCCAACTATGGTCATGATGCTTACTTTGTAACCAAACTTCCAAAGCATGAAATCGGCCAGTCGGCTGTTAATGCTCTTCGTAAATACGGTGTAAAGACCGATTATATTACTCGTGGCGGAGACCGTGTAGGTATATATTATCTCGAAACCGGTGCTTCAATGCGTCCGAGCAAGGTTATCTACGACCGTGCCCATTCTGCCATTTCCGAAGCAGAACCTTCTGATTTCGATTTCGATGCAATAATGGAGGGGGCCGACTGGTTCCATTGGTCTGGTATTACTCCTGCCATTTCCGACAAGGCAGCCGAACTTACCCGTCTGGCTTGTGAGGCAGCCAAGCGTCATGGTGTAACAGTATCTGTCGATTTGAATTTCCGCAAGAAATTATGGACCAAGGAAAAAGCACAGTCGGTTATGCGCCCATTGATGCAGTATGTTGATGTTTGCATTGGCAACGAGGAAGATGCAGAACTTTGTCTTGGCTTCAAGCCTGATGCCGATGTTGAAGGCGGCAAGACCGATGCCGAAGGCTACAAGGGAATATTTGCTGCAATGGCAAAGGAGTTCGGTTTCAAGTACGTAGTATCAACATTGCGCGAATCTTTCTCGGCCACACACAACGGCTGGAAAGCTATGATTTTCAACGGCAGTGAATTCTATACCTCAAAGCGTTATGATATTGATCCGATAATAGACCGTGTGGGTGGTGGTGACTCATTCTCCGGAGGTATTATCCACGGACTTCTCACTAAGGCTGACCAGGGTGCAGCACTCGAATTTGCCGTAGCTGCTTCTGCATTGAAACATACCATTAATGGTGATTTCAATCTCGTTTCTACAGAAGAAGTTGAGGCTCTTGCCGGAGGAGATGCAAGCGGACGTGTTCAGAGATAATCTCATAAAAGAAATAATTAATAATAACATACATTCCGATAAGTACATATAGTACACAGTACACAGAGTTTTCTGGAAGAAATATCCGGGAAACCATAATTCAAATAAACCATAATTCACAGAAATAAGAATAAGATGGCTAAATTCGATAAAATTGCGGTATTGAACAAGATAGGTTCAACCGGTATGGTTCCTGTTTTCTATCATAAGGATGCAGAAATAGCAAAGAAAGTAGTAAAAGCATGCTATGACGGTGGTGTCCGTGCATTTGAGTTTACTAACCGTGGCGACTTCGCTCATGAAGTTTTTGCAGAGGTTGTTAAGTTTGCAGCAAAGGAATGTCCTGAAATGGCCATGGGAGTAGGTTCGGTAGTAGATCCTGCTACAGCTGCATTATATATCCAGATGGGTGCTTGTTTTGTAGTTGGCCCGTTGTTTAATCCTGAGATTGCAAAAATATGCAATCGTCGTCTTGTGGCCTATACTCCGGGATGCGGAACTGTATCCGAGATAGGTTTTGCGCAGGAATTGGGATGTGATTTGTGTAAAGTCTTCCCTGGAGATGTTTACGGTCCAAATTTTGTGAAAGGCATGATGGCACCAATGCCATGGTCTAAACTGATGGTAACCGGTGGGGTAGAGCCATCGAAGGAAAATCTTACTTCATGGATTAAAGCCGGAGTATTCTGTGTAGGCATGGGATCGAAGCTTTTCCCAAAAGATAAGGTTGCAGCCGAAGATTGGGCTTATGTAACAGATAAATGTGCAGAAGCTCTTGGTTACATAGCCGAAGCCCGTCAGAAGTAATATCTGAGTGTATAAAACATGGATAACTTTTTGTCGTCCCACTATAGTCGTACGTCTGTACGACTATAGTGGGACGCTTGTTTCATTAGAGTGGGACGCCCGTACGACTATAGTGGGACGGTGGTATTTGACTAAGAAATTAAAGGATTATTATGTAAACAGCTTTTCCCCTGTTTCTTATGTTTGGCTTACATGTTAATTATTGCAAAAAAAACGAATAAGGCGAAATTTTTACTACTTTTGAATAGTGAATATAAAGGAAATAACTAACATTAAAAATACTCTATGAATACTCTATGAAAAGGACAAACATTTGGGCTTTTACCCTGTTACTTTTTGCCGGTATAGGCTTGGAAAGCTGCAATCAGACAGATACAGACAGTAAATACATTACTGTTGATGTAAAAGGAAATTACCCGAAAAAAGAAATATCCCTTCAGGACTTTATGGACGTTGAGTATATTCCGTTGGAAACTACAGATGAATTCATTACGCAAGGTTCAATTAAGGATATAGGAAAGAAATATGTTTTGGTTACGAACAGGTTCAATGATGGCAATATCTTTATTTTCGACAGACAATCAGGTAAAGGTATAAGGAAAATAAACCGTCAGGGACAAGGTGCAGAAGAATATGCAAGAATCAGTGGCATTATTCTTGATGAAGATAATGGAGAGATTTTCGTCTCAACAACCCCAGGTAATAGAATGTTGGTATATGATTTGAATGGAACTTTCAGACGCAGCCTGAACATAGACAGACAGGTGACTTCCGTTTATAATTATAATGCTGATAATCTGATCTGCTATGATATGTCAGATTACCACGATAAAGGCAAGGATAGAACCGGGGCATATCATATTCTTATATCTAAAAAAGACGGTAGCATTACAAAAGAAATCTTCATTCCATTCAAAACTATTAATACACCAGTCGTAAGAGATAAAGACAGATTTATAGCAAACTATTCATATCAGCTTCGTCCGAGTAACGGACAATATACCCTTATAGAAACATCTTCTGATACATTGTATAACTATGGACCGGATGGTACATTAACTCCATTTTTAGTGAGAACTCCTTCTGTAAACACTATGGATCCGGAGATATTCCTTTATATGGGCATTCATACAGACCGTTTTTACTTTATGGAGACCGTAGAGAATACTTTTAACTTTGAAAAAGGCAGTGGTTTTTATCCGAATGTACTGATGTATGACAAACTCGACAAGTCGGTATATCAGGTTACTGTATATAATGCTGACTATAAGGATAAAAAACGTGTTGCGGTCACAGCAAGGCCAATAAACAATGAAATTGAAGGCGCAGTTAGCTTAGAGGCCTCCCAGCTTAAAGATGCTTATGAGGCTGATAAATTGGCTAACGGAAGACTGAAAGAGATTGCATCAAAGCTAGGTGAAGAGGATAATCCTGTCATTATGTTGTTGAAGCAGAAGTGACAACTACGTTCTAAAAATCATAAATATATTAAATTAACCCGTTGGCGGAATTAGATTGATACCCCAGTTCGGGATAAAATAGCGATTAGTTGCATGTGAAGACAGATACGCGAGTTCTCTTCCCATGCCATCAGACATGGGCTGTATATAAAGAATCGAAAGTGATTATTCTGTCCTTAGAACAATGTAAGTTG
>JAXEBI010000081.1:0-7646 GCA_034094155.1 Phocaeicola sp. | reverse complement strand
AGAAAACGGGTGAAATGTTTGGAGGATATTGCAAAACTCCTTACATTTGCACCCGTTAATATTGCGGAAATAGCTCAGTTGGTAGAGCATAACCTTGCCAAGGTTAGGGTCGCGAGTTCGAGTCTCGTTTTCCGCTCTTTCTTTGAAAGGATGCTCGAATGGTGGAATCGGTAGACACGAGGGACTTAAAATCCCTTGGCTATTGCAGCTGTGCGGGTTCAAGTCCCGCTTCGAGTACAGAAATAAACGCTAATTACTTGATAATAAGTAGTTGGCGTTTTTTCTTTTGTCTATATTGGCATAATAATTGTCATGATAATTATCCTTCTATTCGAATTCTTTTTTATTTATCTTAGAATAATCCGATAATCCATGTAATAATGTTGTTCAATAATGAATATAGAAGATAAATTAAATATCCGAATATGGCAATCAGTATACCCATCCATACGGCTGTATTTATGAAATGCATCTTCAAAATATCGGTCTCGCTTTTCATAAATACCCTGCATCCGCTTTGTAGCTTTCTTTATTCTCTGCTTGTCCTTTATGCTTTGCAGCTCCATTGAGGAATAGGAATGATCAGGCCTTTAGCAAGACGGATTTTCCAGTCATTAATGCTTGCCGACTGATTTGTATAATACAAGTTAAACAGGCTGCCGCGCTTTCTGAAAGACGGAAGCTGAGGCATTGCCTTGTATTGCCTGATGTGCCTTGAAATCCTTTATAGCCTTGCGGTATGCTTTCACATTCTTATCCAGAGCTTTCAATATTTGCTGCGATACCTGAGCTTTCAAGAGCTTGTAGTTTATCTCTCCCTCAAAGTTAAGTGTGGCTTTCATCAGCTTGTCCATGTCGGCATACCACAACCATTTGTTCTCATTCTTCAAGGTCTGACGGAACAGATATAAGGCTTGATTGTAGAGATTGTTTGAAACCTTACACAGATTCACAAGCCACTCCGTTTGTGGTATCTAAAAACTATAAATCAAGTTCATTTTTCAAGTCCTCCTTTATCAGTTCCATTTTCTTTTTCCGTCTCCTTGAATATATTTTCATGGCAAAGCAGTGAAGCATTAAAATGATGTCGGAAAATATTTCCTTCTCACCGTCTTCGGCAGTGGATTCGGTTTTATTGATTACAATAATCTTGCAATTGTACTTCAGAAACAGACGTTCAAACATATCAAAGTATATTCTGCTGAAACGGTCTTTATACGTAATGTATATGTAATTTATTCTGTAATTCAAGACATCTTCTTCCAGCATCGAGCGGAACTGTTTCCTGTCAAAAATCATTCCGCTTGCTATATCCTAATACACTTTATCAACTTTCACTCCATTCGTATTACAATAGTTTATAAGAGTTTCTGCCTGGTTCTATGTTAGTTGTACTTTATATATTGTGGGGCATAACTCCAAAAAACATATTTATAAAAGTATATAAAAAAAGCCACCATCAAGGTGGCTTTTTTTAGCATGGAAAGGGAAAAAAATTTAATTATTCGGCAATCACGCCACATTCCACTAAGCGTTCAGCCCACTGACGGGCATCGGCTTCAGCACGGTCTGTGTCAATTCCAAAGTGATTTACCAGGACATTAGCTACATCTGCTAAAGTAAATTCTTTGCCTTGCAACTCATCCCAAAGAAGTTTGGCAGTGGAGTTGAGAGATATCACCTTGGTCATGTCAGCATGTGAAGCGCCTTGCCCCACAATGATATGCTCGCCGGCAATGTGGCGAACTTTGTACATATCTTTAATGTGCATAATTCGAGTTAAATTTATAAAACAGATATTCCAATTACAAAATTACAAATAAAATCCGAATAAAGAACAATTACAAAAAAAATTTTGAATAAAAAATCAAAATGGATATCTTTGCGAACGGAAGAATTTTAATTTCAAATCATAATATGTCAATAATTAAGAAACAATTTTTCGAACTTCTTAAAGCAGGATTATGGGGCGCAAAGCCTAATATAGACCTGTTTGAAGCAGATGTAGACTGGAAAGAGCTATACAAGTGTGCAAGAAAACAAGCATTACTTGGTGTGATTTTTGACGGTATACAGGAATTGCCGAAAGAATTAATGCCTGGCAGGTCTGTTTATCTTCAGTGGTGTAATGCTGCATTGCATATAGAAGACAATAATAAACTATTAAACAGAGAACTTAAAAATGTCTATAGCCTTGCGAATGAGAATGGCATTACTGCCATTTTGTTCAAGGGACAGGGGGTTGCTCAGAACTACAGATTTCCACTACACAGAAATTGCGGAGATATTGATTTGTATATTGGGGAAGATAATTTCGAAAAATTGAATTCTTTATTGAGGAAAGAAGCGACAAATGAATTTGAGGAAAATTATAAGCACACCAGTATCACTTGGCATAGTGTTACAATAGAAAATCATAGGATTCTAACAGAGTTGAGCGCTCCTAAAGGTAACAGAAAACTTCAGGCTGAGATTAACAGATGGTATAACATGAAGGATTTCAGAAAGAGAGTGATTGGTGATGTGGAAGTACTTCTCGCACCATTGCCATTTGATACAGCCTATGTATTGGTGCATGCAGTTCAACATTTTTTAAATGAGGGCGTAGGATTACGGCAAGTGTGTGACTGGGCATGTATGCTTACTGCACAGAAAGATGAACCGGGAAAAGAAGAGACAGCTGAACTTCTGAGATCCTTCGGTATAGAAAAGGCAGCGAAGGTATTTGGAGCCTTGATTTGCGAATTTATGGGAGTTGAAAAATGCGTACTTCCAATTGAATATGAAGAACGTGATATAGAAACTGCTAAATGGCTATTGGAAGATATATGGGAAGGAGGTAATTTCGGTCAGCATACAAATAAGTTAGGAAACCGTCCGAAAGGCTATTGGAAAGGTAAATGGTTTACATTTACCAGAGCATGGAAAAGATGCAGAGAGTTAGGACAATTAGCACCTGCAGAGGCAAGATGGTATCCAGTAAAATTGGCTTTGCATTCTTTTAGTGTACAAATTAGAAAAGTACTTAGAAATAATAATGATTAATTCTTGTTATTAGATTATAGAAAACGTTCTATAAAAACAGCATATAAAGATAAATATCAGTTATAATCTTTATATGCTGTTTTTTTATTACTACTTAATTCTGTTTGTTTTTGTCTTAAAAAAGATGAGAATTGCAGTATAGTTATTCTATAAATGTTATGCGACACTGCAATTCTCATAAAAAAAATAGGGAGGTCAAACCTCCCTATTTTTTTTATGAGAATTGGAACTAATAAATATTAGTATTCCCATGTCCATTCACCAGTGAATGCACCTTGATTCCAGCTAAAGTCCTTAGTAGAAATAAATACAACACCGTTACCTTTAAATGTAGCAAAACCTTTGATTATAGAGTTGTTTTCAGCTCTGAATGTACCATTTGCTAATATATCAAATTCCTTAACAGCCTCTAAAGTCTTACCATTAACAACTTTCAAAGTTGCACCTTCTTCAACTTCAAGAGCTTCATAAGAATTTCCAAGTTCATAACCGTTTGCTTTCTTTTCAAGCGACCATTTACCTTCAAGTTTCAATGTAGCACCAGATTTTACAAGAATCTTCTGAACGTTTGCTCCGTTTAAATCTGCTTGAGTAGCATCCTTTTCAAATTCGAGGATTACAGGGTTTTTACCATAATTCTTGCTTGAAATAATAGCTTGTAGAGTTTTAGTATTTACTTGACCTCTGTAACGGAAGTATGTTTTTTCAACATCATAAGAGATTGCCTGATATCCACCTTCTTCGATTAAGTTACCATTCTCATCTCTATTCGCTTCAGTTACATCAATGATACCAGTACCTCCATATATTGCAACATAAGATTTACCAATAACATAAATATTACCATCGTTATAAATAACTCTTGTTATAGAAGTATATTTCAATGTTCCGTTTATAACTTTTATTATACCACTTGGAGCATTGAATATATCTTTTTGAGAATCTTTATCAAGTAGTGGAGTTACTGTACAAGAATTAATTTCTATTAATCCATAGTTATCACTACCTAATTTTGAATCAGCATTAATATAAACTTTTCCATATTTATTATTAACCAAGTGTTTAATAGTAGTTTCATCTTCAACTTTAATAGTAGAATTTAATGACTGACCATTATTTACTTCATTCAAAGTACCACCATTGATAGTTACTTCACCTGAGTTAGTTAATGTACCTGTTACATTCTTGATGATTAATTTACCGCCATTATCGTAGTTGTTGATATCACCATTAACTGTATCGATAGTAGCATTATAACCATTTTCTACATTACCATTAACAGATTTGATAACTACATTACCAGCATTTTCTACATCACCATTAACTGTAGTAACTTCTATAGTAGCATTTTCAGCATTCTGAACGTAACCGTTAATAGAAACATTACCTTTTAATGTACCATAGTTCTGAACATTGCAGTTAACCAAATCTTTTTCAATAACCTGATTACCCTTATTGATGATAGTAGTAGCCAATGCATTTGTAAACTTACCTGTTGTCAACAAATCAATTGCATCTGCAGGAACATTAGCAGGTATTACAATGTTACCGATAATCTGCAACTTAATATTCTTGTGAGCTTCATCTTTAAGCCAGTTATAAACTTCATTATTAAGCTCAACTTTATCACCTAAAGTCTTAACAACAAGAAGTTCATTACCACCATGTTTAGCTTTCAAGTTAAGCATCCAAAGCAAATCATCAGTATTTGCAACTGTGAATTGATCCCAGCTTAAGTTCTGAAGTGCATTGCTGTCGAAGCTTGCGTTCAAAACCTGAGTTACGCCAGGCTTAAGTTCATACTGCATAGCTCCGTTCTGAGTGTCGAAACCTGACCAATGAGAATTCTTCAAATCAGTGAGTGAAACAAATCCTGAAGTTTTTTCAGAGTTCTGCATTTCAACGAAAGCATATACATCAAAGTCGTTATAATCACCAGCAGGCATTACAGCACAAGCTTTGAAGAATTCACCTGGTTGAACAATGTATTTGTCTCCGAAGTCGACAGTATATTCATAAACACCTTTTGTTTTATCACTCTTAAGTTCAGAGTCTTCTACTGGATCTTTAGCAAAAATGCCATCCAACATCAAAGTTGAGTAATAGTATAATGAAGCAATTTGCTTGTCTTCTTCCATTGTTGGATAATCAGCTGCAACTTCTTTGAAATTACTGCTTAATGGAGCCAAAGCTACAGTTGTAGGCAATAGACATGGTTCTGACAATTGATCATTTGTATGAGTACGGATAATCAATTTAACAAGACGCAAGTCTGTGCTTGACAAGTTCTGCAATTTGAACTTAGGAGTAGCGAAGAGAGGATAGAAGTTTACAGGAACTTCATTGATATCATCATTTGAAGCTGGGATGAAAGCGTAACCCAAATATTTCTGGTTGTCACGAACTCCATAGCTCCAGTCAACTTCACCTGTTGTGCTGTCTACGTTAGACTGTTCGTTGTTCAAAGAGATTCTTACATAACCACGTTCTTTGTAAGTTCCGTCATATGGGAAGTAGAAGAAATAGTTACCTTCGTTTACAGCTGCATCTTCTGGACATGTCCACACATCACCAGTTGCATTGCTTGTGAATGGGTAGTTAGTGTGAATGTAATCAGTAAATGTGTAGTCAGCCACAGTTGTATGGCCTTCATTTGTCTGATTCCAAGTATCCATTAGCATTGCGCCAAATCTGTCACCTTCTTCAAATTTCCAACCATTACCTGTCCAGAAAGAACGAGATTCTGCGTCACCGTTTTCTTCAACTACATTAGTTTTAATGACAACTTTTCCAGCTGAAGGACGATTTGCATCGTTGTTTCCGTCTGTTGCGCCAGGAATTTCTACTTCATTGGAACATGCAGCCAACAAAGTAGCTATCATGCTCACTGATAATAATTTTTCTGTTTTCATTTTACAACTTTTTAATTATCATTCATTTCTTAATTACCATTCAGGTTCCTGCCAAGTTTGACTTGCAATAAATCCTTTTTCTACTTCAACTTCTAAGACTTCAACCTTAGGAGCAACATAAATTTTTTCCATTTCCATAAAATTTAAAATTTAAATTGTTAGTAAATATTTGTTGTTATTTTATCCATTCACATACCCACATTATATATAATCTTATTTAAGGTTAATACCTTGAAATTCAATGTAGCATGTAGCTTTTGTCGTTTCGTAAATTATATTTTGTTGCTTATCCAATTTGAAATATATATTATCTGATTAAATAATGAAATGACGTAAAAATTTCCCGAATATATTTTAATTGTAAAATGCTGATTATTAACGTGTTGTAAAGTAGATAAAAAATTCTGTGATAAGTTAAATGATTTAACTATAACAAGTTTTAATTTGCTTAACATGCTAATATTTAAGCAATTTATTTTTTATTTTAGTGTTAAAAATTTAAGAAATGGGCAATAGAAAACATGTATGATAATAAATTGACTCCAAATTTTGACACTTATAGTGATTTAATTAATACTTTGATTATCATACGTGTATATAAAAAAAAGAGTATTCGTAACGTTTCGGTTGACACCAGTTTTAAACACCACGTGTTTTTAAGAGTAAATATTTTTCATGTCTTTCAAATTATAATATATAATTGTTTTAGTGGAAAAATAAACCAATTTGTATTAATACATTTTGTGCTTTCATTATGAAAAAAATGACAGCAATCTTTGTATAAAAATTGCCGTCATTTTGATTAAGGATTGAAGCCATTAAAAAATATTCCAAAAGCATTTTATTTATGTTTATATTATTGCTCGTCTGTTCCGCAAGCTATTGCTTTATTTTTTTTTAATAAAGAAAAAAAGTTATTCATAATATCCTTAGAAGAAGCCCTCATATATCTTTGAAAAGCTTGAATAGACTTATGTCCTGACAATGTCATTATATAATTTACTGGATAGCCTCTTTTATAAAGATTGGTGACACAACTTCTTCTTGCAGTATGGAAGCTGATAAGCTTATATTTAGGAACAGATAGCAATGAAACTTCCCCACCTCTTATTTCTCTATACGTTACACTTTGAGTTATATTACATCTCTTAGCTAATTCACGGATAGTATTATTCAATTTCCCACTATGAATTTTTGGGATACCTTGTGTCCTATATTTATTAACTAATGCTCCTACTTCTTTTAAAATTGGAATAACCACCCGCTCTTTAGTCTTAGATTGATACATTGTAATAGTACTCTTTGAAATTTCAGCCTCATTTATACGATAGATGTCACTTATTCTTAAAGCAGTATAGCATGATATAACAAATGCGTCTCTAATAATTTCTTCTAATTCATTATTTACACTAACCGATGACAGTCGAGCTATTTCTTTCTCTGTAAGATAAACAGGTTCTGTTATATCAGAAGGTAATGTAGTTTGAAATTTCTTAAAGTTGTCATTTTGAGTAAGATCTTTATCATAAGCTCTGTGGAGTAGATTCTTAATAATTCCAATCAGCAGTTGAACTGCTGTATTTTTATAAGTTTAACCGAGGTCATTTAGACCTCAAAAAAGTTGTAAATAGTTGAAAATTAAGGGATAAAATACTTGCAAAAGTCCTTGAAAATCAGTAACTTAAAGCA
>JAXEBI010000080.1:0-2004 GCA_034094155.1 Phocaeicola sp. | reverse complement strand
GCTTGCAAGAACAGCGAAGGCGAATGGGTACTTATCAACGGTAACCAGACTTGCTTGATCTTCTTGTACTACATCATCAAGAACCGTATCGCTATGGGTAAGATGAAGGGTAATGAATTCGTTGTAAAGACAATCGTTACTACTGAACTTATCAAGGCTGTAGCTGATAAGAACAATATCGAAATGTACGACTGCTACACTGGTTTCAAATGGATTGCACGTCAGATCCGTCTGAACGAAGGTATCAAACAATACATCGGTGGTGGTGAAGAAAGCTACGGATTCCTTGCTGAAGATTTCGTTCGTGATAAAGATGCTGTTTCTGCATGTGCTCTTCTTGCTGAAATCTGTGCATGGGCTAAAGACCAGGGCAAGACATTGTACGATATATTGATGGAAATCTATGTAGAATACGGTTTCTCTAAGGAAGTTACTGTAAACGTTACTAAACCAGGTAAGAGCGGTGCTGACGAAATCAAGGCTATGATGGACAATTTCCGTGCATGTCCTCCAAAGGAACTTGGCGGTTCTAAAGTTGCTCTTGTTAAGGACTACAAGACTCTTAAGGCAACAGACGGCAACGGTAATGTAACAGACATTGATATGCCGGAACCATCTAACGTACTTCAGTTCTTCACAGAAGACGGTACTAAGATTTCTGTACGTCCTTCAGGTACAGAGCCTAAGATTAAGTTCTATATGGAAATCAAGGGCGAAATGGCATGTCCTAAGTGCTATGCAGGAGCATGTGCTGACGCTGAAGAAAAGATTGAAGCTGTCAAGAAATCTCTTGGTATCTGATAAAGTGTCTTGCAAAGGCTTTGCAATGCTTTTGCAAACGATTTTCAAATAATATTCAAACTGCATCGGATGATGATTGTGAGAACAATATCGTCCGGTGCAGTTTATTTTTTGTTAAAATCCTGATAACCCTAAGTCTATGAGTGTAGAAAATACATTACCTTTGCATCCCGGTAAAAAGTACAGGATATATGGCAAAGTCTAAAGAGATGACATCCGGGGCTCCTCTGCCTCTTATATTGAATTTCACAGTTCCACTTTTATTGGGAAATCTGCTTCAGCAGACATATTCGTTTGTAGATGCTGCGATAGTGGGTAAGTTTCTTGGTATAAATGCACTGGCATCTGTAGGTGCAAGCACGTCTGTCGTGTTTCTTATCCTTGGCTTCTGTAATGGATGTTGCGGTGGTTTCGGTATTCCTGTTGCTCAGAAATTCGGTGCACGTGATTATGTCACGATGCGCAGATTTGTATCTGTCAGCCTGAAACTGGCAGGAGTGATGTCTGTTGCCATAGCTATTGTTACGAGTCTGCTTTGTGCATATATATTGAAATGGATGCAGACACCTGATAATATCATGGAAGGTGCGTATCTATACCTCCTGGTTACTTTTATCGGTATTCCATGTACTTTCTATTACAATCTTCTTTCCAGTATAATACGTGCATTGGGCGACAGCAAGACACCGTTCTGGTTCCTTCTAATATCTACTGTACTGAACATTGTTCTCGATCTGGTATGTATCCTGGTGTTGGGATGGGGGGTTGCCGGTGCTGCTATAGCCACTGTCGTTTCGCAGGGAGTATCGGCGCTGATGTGCTACAAATATATGTATCGCAAGTTTGACATTCTTAAAACTGCTCCTGCCGACAGACGTTTCCGACCGGAATTGGCGAAACAGTTGCTCTACATAGGTGCACCTATGGGACTGCAGTTCTCCATAACAGCCATTGGCAGTATAATGCTTCAGAGTTCCAATAATGCTTTGGGGACGGCATGTGTGGCGGCATTTACTGCAGCTATGAGGATAAAGATGTTCTTCCTCTGTATGCTCGAAAGTCTTGGTATGGCAATGGCCACATACAGCGGACAGAACTACGGAGCAGGAAAACCGGAGAGAATATGGCAGGGTGTTAAAGCATCAATGTTGCTTACTGTAGCCTATGTAGCAATGGTGAATCTGGTCTTGTGGAATTTTTCTG
>JAXEBI010000079.1:0-21017 GCA_034094155.1 Phocaeicola sp. | reverse complement strand
TGGCAGGATTTGATGGACTTGGGCCGTATTAATCCTGGTGATAATAATGAACGCTTCTGTATGTCTACTTTTGCTTGCAACACATGTCAGGAAGTTAATGGTGTGAGCTGGTTGCATGGAAAAGTATCACAAAATATGTTCTCTGGTATTTGGAAAGGTTATTTCCCAGAAGAAAATCATGTTGGATATGTTACAAATGGTGTTCACTTCCCTACATGGTGTGCTTCTGAATGGCAGACTCTTTATAACAAGTATTTCGACAAGAACTTTATGAAGGATCAGTCTAATCCTAAGATTTGGGAGGCTATCTATAATGTTCCTGATGAAGAAATCTGGAATACACGTCTTGCTCTTAAGAATAAGTTGACTAATTATATCCGTAACCAGTTCCGTGACACTTGGTTGAAGAATCAGGGAGATCCTTCTCGCGTGGTTTCATTGATGGATAAGATTAATCCTAATGCTTTGTTGATTGGTTTTGCCCGTCGATTTGCAACATACAAGCGTGCTCACTTGTTGTTCACTGACTTGGACCGTTTGTCAAAGATTGTAAACAATCCTAATTATCCTGTTCAGTTCTTGTTTGCTGGTAAGGCTCATCCACACGATGGCGCTGGTCAGGGATTGATAAAGAAAATTGTTGAAATTTCTAATCGTCCAGAGTTCCTTGGAAAGATTATTTTCCTCGAAAACTACGATATGAAATTGGCTCGTCGTCTTGTTTCTGGTGTTGATATCTGGATGAATACTCCAACTCGTCCTCTTGAAGCATCTGGTACATCAGGTGAAAAAGCTCTGATGAATGGTGTTGTTAACTTCTCAGTTCTTGATGGATGGTGGCTTGAAGGATACCGTGAAGGTGCTGGTTGGGCTTTGACAGAAAAACGTACATATCAGAATCAGGAACATCAGGATCAGCTTGATGCTGCAACTATTTACAGTATCCTTGAAACTGAAATCCTTCCATTGTATTATGCTCGCAATAAGAAGGGTTATTCTGAAGGTTGGGTAAGAACTATCAAGAACTCAATTGCTCAGGTGGCTCCTCATTATACAATGAAACGTCAGTTGGATGATTACTATTCTAAATTCTATACTAAAGAAGCTAACCGTTATCATCTGCTTGAAGCAAATGACTATGCTAAGGCTAAGGAAATTGCTGCATGGAAAGAAGAAGTTGTTTCTAAGTGGGATCAGATTGAAGTTGTATCATTCGACAAGGGTGAAGAAGTTCGTTCTGGTAACGTAGAAAGCGGTAAGGAATATACTATAACTTGTGTTATTGATGAAAAGGGCTTGAATGATGCAATTGGAGTTGAATCTGTTGTTACTTACACAAATGCAGAAGGTAAGGAATATATTTATTCTGTAACTCCTATGAAAGTTGTTAAGGTTGAAGGCAATTTATATACATTCCAGCTTACTCACAGCCTTTCTAATGCAGGAAGCTTTAAGGTTGCATATCGTATGTTCCCTAAGAATCCTGATTTGGCACATCGTCAGGACTTCTGCTATGTTCGTTGGTTTAATGATTAATTTTGTGCCGACAAAATATATGCAATATTATTATAATGTGTAGTTGATAAGATGTAATAAAATAATCATCTTAGGTAATATATTATAATTGTTTACATATTAATTGTTTTATAATAATCGGTTTCAGACTTATTGTTAAGTTTGGAACCGATTTTTTTATTATTTCTATGTATTTGAGCATTAGTCTATTTACGTTTATATAATTTTTATCCTAAAAAATGTGAATGGAATGCAGTATTATCTTATTTTGATAATTTATTCAGTAAACAAAGTAATTACATAGTTGCAAGTTATAAGTGAATTTATAATTCATAATATGATTTATGGATTTATATCCATTATAGACTGATTTGATAAACAATTAACGCATAATTTAAAAAAACATTTATATGACAAAGATTATTAAACTTTTAGGATGCTCTTTATTAATAGCTGCAACATCTTTCTTTCAGAGTTGTAAGGATGATGATGGATATTCTATAGGAGATATTGGAGTAGATTGGGTTACTGTGCACGTTGAAGGTGACGGATATTACAGTTTTATCGGTGATAGTTGGGGAACAATGTGGCCTGCAGCTACATCAATATGGAATTATAAACCAGTTGAAGGTGAGCGTGCCATTCTATATTTTAATCCGTTGTTTGATAATTATCAGGGTTTTGATCATGCAATAAAGTCAGAATCAATTTATCCTATTCTCACTAAGCAGGTTGAGCAGTTGACATCAGAGAACGAGTCTGAGTTTGCTGATGATCCGGCTTATATTACCGATGCATGGGTTTCTGGCGGATATATGAATATTGTATTTGTTCAGCGCTTACCACAGGAACATGCCCATAAAGTAAGTCTGGTTGAAAATCTTACTTCCGAGCCTGAGGATGATGGTTATGTACATTTGGAGTACAGATATAATACTTATGGTGACAGCCTGTCTGCCATGCCTTTAGTTTCAGGTGCCGTGAGTTACAATCTTAATACATTGGACCTTGAGAATGCTAATGGCATAAAATTAAGGATTAATTCAGCTGTAAATGGTGAGAGAATTATTGTTTTTGAAAAGAATTCTAAGTCTCAGCCAAATGGAGTTGACAATATAGATATTTCGTCAATGAAAGTGCAATGATATTTATATGATATACTATTGTCTTATATTTGATTCAATAAATTAAAGGTGTTCTGATTCTATAGATTGTAGATAGGTATATAGTTATTAAGTTGGTATTAGCCTTGCTTTATGCAACTTTTTCAGGCAATTATCAATAATAGACTTATTTCTGAAATTAAGTTTGTGAGATAAATTCATTTTTTAGTTAGAAAGTATAAGCTGCCTTATGATGTAAGTCGTATAGGCGGCTTATTAGTTAATTGGAGTACTATTTTTGTATCTTTCATTTTAATTTTGCATATTTGATAACAAAATTGAAACAGAGATAAAAATTTCGTAATAAAACACTGTAATTAGGAACAGAAATAAGAACCCTAAATTTATATTGTAATGAAAATACTGATAGTAGAAGATGACAAAGATTTACGTGAGATTATTACAAAATCTCTCGAAAACGAACGATATGTTGTATCACAGGCATCAGATTATAAGTCTGCTTTAATGAAGATTGAAGACTATGATTATGATTGTATACTACTTGATATAATGTTGCCCGACGGCTCAGGTCTTGATCTTCTGGAAGAACTCAATGATATGGGAAAACGCAGCAATGTAATCATCCTTTCGGCCAAAGATTCTATAGACGATAAAGTTAAAGGCCTTGATTTGGGAGCCGATGATTATTTGGCCAAACCATTTCATCTGGCTGAATTGCATGCCCGAATTAAAAGTCTGCTCAGAAGAAATATGCGAGGAGGTGACAGAAAACTTTCTTATGGCAACATAGAGATTATCCCTGAGAAATTTGAAGTATATATTGATGGTACGCTGATAGATCTTAATAGAAAAGAATACGATATTCTATATTATTTTATGTCGCGTCCCAACCGATTAGTAAACAAAAGTGTTCTTGCCGAGTCCGTTTGGGGAGACCACATTGACCAGGTTGACAATTTTGACTTTATATATGCTCAGATTAAAAACTTAAGGAAGCGTCTTAAGGAATCTGGAGCAACTCCTGAATTAAAGTCTGTATACGGAATAGGATATAAGTTTATTTTAGATAATTAATTACCGGAAAACTAAATACCCATGAAACTTTTTCATAACGTCATGCTTCACATATCTGTTGCTTCAGTCATTATCATGACAGCATGGGCTGTATTGTTTTATTGGGCAATAATGGACGAAGTAAACGATGAAGTAGATGATTCTTTGGAAGATTATTCTGAGACCCTGATACTTCGTTCTCTTAGAGGAGAGGAACTTCCTTCAATAAACAACGGATCAAACAATCAGTTTTATATATATGATGTCAGCGAAGAATACGCAAACAGATACCCGAGAATATCATATAGAGACGAAATGGTTTATATTTACGAGAAGTTGGAAACAGAGCCAGCCAGAATACTTATCACAATTTTTGAGACAGACAAAGGATTTAAAGAACTTGTGGTTTATACTCCCACAATAGATAAACTTGATTTGCAGAAAGCTATACTTGGATGGCTGGTATTCCTGTATTGTAGTATTCTTCTTTCCCTTCTACTATTAAATGTATGGGTTTTCAGACGTAATATGAAACCTCTTTACGAACTATTATCCTGGCTGAAGAAATATAAGATAGGCAACCGTATATCGCCATTGCATATATCTACAAAGATATCTGAGTTCAATAGCCTGAATGAAGCTGTTATGATGTCTGTAGAAAGAAATGAGAAACTTTACGAGCAGCAAAAAATATTTATAGGAAATGCCTCACATGAAATGCAGACCCCACTTGCTATATGCCGTAACAGACTGGAAATGCTGATGGAAGATGAGTCTCTTTCTGAAAAACAGATTGAGGAACTTGCCAAAACACACAGCACTCTTGAGAATCTGACCAAGATGAACAAATCTTTGCTCCTTTTATGCAAGATTGAAAACGGACAATATTCTGATGAGGTCAAATCTATAGATTTTAATGAAATGCTTGATCATTATATTGAAGTATATAAAGAGGTTTACGAGTATAAACATATCACTGTAAATGTTGTTGCTACCGATAAGTTTATTGTTGAAATGAATGAATCCTTGGCTACTATCCTTATAACAAACCTTCTAAAAAATGCCTTTGTCCATAATTCAGATAATGGTACTATTAATATTCAGTTTACATCAAGCTATTTTTCAATATCCAGTTCTGGTAATACTCCATTAGACGGAAATCATATTTTCGAAAGATTTTATCAGGGCAAGAAGAAAGAAGGTTCTACCGGTTTGGGCCTGGCACTGGTTGATACTATATGCAAAACGAATAAGTTAAATGTATCATATACCTATGAGGATGGAATGCATAAATTCATCGTTACTAAGCAGATTTAAGGTATTAAAAATAAAATTCAATTTTTTCCCCTTCAAAATTGAATTTTCCTAATTCTTTTCAGTTTCATGTATAATCTTTGCAGTACAATAATTAATTAAAGTACTAACAATTTAAAATGATATGTTTATGAAAAAAATGATTTTCTTATTCGTGTGTATGTTGTCAATGTCATCAATCGTTTTAGCTGACACAGATAAACCAATCCAGATAGGTGAATTACCTACTAAAGCACAGACTTTCATAACAACTTATTTTAAAACACTGAAGGTTGCCATGGCTAAACAGGAAACCGACTTGTTCTTCAAGAGTTACGATGTAATTTTTACCAACGGAGAGAAACTCGAATTCGATAAGTCGGGAGACTGGACAGAAGTAAAATGTACTGCCAGTGAAGTTCCTGCACAAATAGTTCCCGAAGATATCCGCTCGTACGTAAAAACAAACTATCCTAATGAAAAGATTCTGCAGATTGAAAGAGATAAGAAAGAGTACGAAATTAAGTTGTCTAACAGATGGGAAATTAAATTCGATTCTCAGTTCAGAGTTGTAGATATAGATGATTAATATGGTAGGATAATATTAATCTTGACTGAACAGGAAATCTGATTATTGATTATCGGCCCATGAGATAATATATACAATATTACAGATAACCCGATAAATGAAAAAAGGTTAGAGCGTTTTATCAATGCTCTAACCTTTTTTCATTTATCGGATATAATAATTTTTATTCCCACTCTATTGTTGCAGGTGGTTTTGAAGAGATGTCATAGCAAACTCGGTTTACACCTTTTACCTTGTTTATTATATCATTAGACACCTTCGCCATAAAGTCGTATGGAAGATGAGCCCAGTCGGCAGTCATGGCATCAGTACTTGTAACAGCACGTAAAGCAACAGCACGTTCATAAGTACGTTCGTCTCCCATAACACCCACACTCTGAACAGGCAACAAGATTACACCTGCCTGCCATACCTGGTCGTAAAGTCCCCAGTCGCGTAGTCCCTGGATGAAAATATCATCAGCATCCTGAAGAATGCGAACCTTCTCGCGTGTTATATCTCCAAGAATACGTACTGCAAGTCCCGGACCCGGGAAAGGATGACGGGTTATAAGATGTTCTGGCATACCAAGTTCTCTACCCACGCGGCGAACCTCATCCTTAAACAACAGTCTCAAAGGCTCGCAAAGTTTCAGATTCATCTTTTCAGGCAGACCACCTACATTGTGATGACTCTTGATAACTGTACCTGTAATAGACAAAGATTCGATGCAGTCTGGGTAGATAGTACCCTGAGCCAGCCATTTCACATCTTTAATCTTATGAGCTTCCTCATCGAATACATCAATAAATCCTTTACCTATAATCTTACGTTTACGTTCAGGCTCAGTTACACCTTCAAGTTCACTGAAGAATTTTTCACTTGCGTCAACACCTATTACGTTAAGTCCAAGACATTCATAGTCGTGAAGTACATTCTTGAACTCATTTTTGCGCAACATACCGTGATCGACGAAGATACATGTAAGATTCTTTCCGATAGCTTTATTAAGAAGAACTGCGGCTACAGAAGAGTCAACACCACCACTCAATCCCAATACCACCTTGTCATCGCCAAGTTGAGCTTTAAGTTCGGCAACAGTAGTTTCAATGAACGAAGCAGCGCTCCAGTCCTGTTTACCGCCACAAATATCCACTACGAAGTTCTTGAGCAGCAAAGTACCATCTTCCGAATGGAATACTTCCGGATGGAACTGTACACCCCAAAGTTTCTCATTTTTTGCCTGATAAGCAGCCACAGCCACTTTATCTGTAGAGGCTATAATTTCGAAGTTGTCCGGTATTGCGGTAATTGTATCACCATGACTCATCCACACTTGAGAGTTTTCGCGGATTCCTTTCAATAAAGGGTTAGAATGGTCAAACTTTGTCAGATGGGCACGTCCATACTCGCGAGTATTAGCCGGTTCAACCTTTCCACCATTAGTGTACGACATAAACTGCGCGCCATAGCATATACCCAAGATAGGATACTTGCCACGGATGTCAGTCAGGTCTACCTTGAAAGCCTTTTCATCGTAAACAGAAAATGGGCTTCCCGAAAGGATTACACCAATAACAGACGGATCATTGTGAGGGAACTTGTTGTAGGGAACAATCTCGCAATACATATTCAGTTCGCGAACTCTTCGGCCGATAAGCTGAGTTGTCTGTGAACCAAAATCGAGAATAATAATCTTTTCCTGCATATAAGTTTACTGGTTAAAATAATAACTGACGCAAAGTTAATAAAAAGTGAGGAAAAGACTTTTATAAATCACAAAGAAATTACGCCAATATGACAATAAACATATTTAAAACATATTTCAAGTGATATCAATACTATATATCGATACTGTTTTTTCAATGTTTGCACAGACTTTTTACATTCTGTGATGCTTCAGAACCTCCGCATCTATATAAAAAATTATCTCCTCTGCCAGATTGTTGATATGGTCGCCTGCTCTTTCCAGTTTCTTGAATATTCCGGCTACTTCAAGACATGTCCTTATAGAATTAGGATGATAAGTTGCATATGCAGTAAGTGTATCCATTGCGCTGTTATTGATAAAATCCAGTATTGTATCTTTGCTGAAAACAGATTTTGCAAGAGCGATATCCTCACCTTTGAGTGCCTTGTATGTGGTGTTAAGCATAGATAAAACAAGGTCATACATATCTTGCAACTGCAGTTCGGCAAATAAGATTTTGTCTTCTGATGTTAACCTTGTTCTTATCACGAACTTTGCTATACTTTTAGCATAGTCTCCAATGCGTTCCAGGTTAGTATTGATTTTAAGCATAGCCAGTGCAAATCTTAAATCTGTGGCTACCGGATCGTATTTGGCTATTAGTTCTTCAATGTCCTTATCAATTTTCAGTTCAAGCTCATTTACCTTTTTTTCTTTAATCAACACCTTGTTTGCCAGATTCTTATCTATGTTCAGTACTGCATTGTATGCATTTTCAAGCTGTTGGTAGACCAGAATCCACATCTCATTTATTTCCGATTTTATTATATTTATTTCTGGATCTATAAATCTTTCCATTTTGTTTTTCCGTTTCTACTTTTTAATGTTTTATGAATTTAAAACTTACAGGAATGCCCATATATGTGTCATATTTTCTCATTTGTTATAATAATTTGTAAGCGTTGCCTATAGCTGATGTCTCGTAATTTGCTGTGTGATAAACCGCTATGAATGCATTGCCTGCAAAAAAGGGAAACCAAATATAATAAATCATTCACTGAAATTTGTATGCGGTTTTACTGAAATATACATGTTGTACCACTGTTTATAATTTTATTAAGATATTATATCATAAAATGTTACAAAACTGTTACACAACTAACCACATGCATCCATATATAATAGAAATGACAAATTTTTTTTGTAAGTTTGTCTCCGATAATTAAATTATAAGTATATATGAACACCAACAAGAGAGTTGTTAGAAAGAAAAAGCCTCTAACAGACAGAAAAGTTGCAAAGCACGAAAAATATATCTCCCCGGGTGATGATTTTGTTTATGTTGAGATAGAAGATAAAAAATATAAACTACCCAAGCCAAAGTTCTCTAATCCAGAATACGAACTTGAAGCTATCCGGATGTCGGCTTATAGTTCAGAGACTCCCGATGATGTGACTTTAAACTCTATTCATAGAGACCTTTTCATAGAGGTACGCAAGTCGGACAGGGAAATGTTTGTAAGGATGCAATTATCCAAATTTATTCCCTTGACTGAAAATGACGATACATCATACAACACACCTACGGCATATAACGATGATTTCAGCGATGATGATATTAAGTCATTGTCCGAGAACGATTTCCCCGACAATTCTTCTTCTTCATCCTCAATATCTGTTATAATCTATAAAGTGGGCGAGGAGAGTTCTCCCGTATTCGAGTCGGATTACAGGGTAGAGTCTATGCAGGTGTCATTCAATACATTTCTTTCCCCTGCACTGAAAGAACTTGACGAGGGTGAGTACATAATGTTTATAGGTAATGTATACAGCTACTCATTCAGCAGTGAGTCCGGTTATGCAGCTTTTCCTTTTGCCATGCTTTACCACGGGAAATATCTCATAAATCCACCTATTGTCGATATAGATTTAAAGCTTGATATCAACTTTAGCGATGAAGCTCCCAAAACATACTCGCAATTGCAGCTGAGCATTACCACAAGCGAAGAGGAATGCAGCGAACTTGATAATTTCCATGCCATTTGCTATACTATACAGAAGGATATGCGCTGGTAGGCGAAGGGGTAGGATACATGCCTAACTGCACCAAAACAGATATATTCTTAGAGACAATCCGTTTCTGGGAACCCGGCAAATATTTCGTAGTGTTGTTGCATAATGCAGAACCCTATACCAGCATCGATTTCGAGATATCCTCAGATGGGGTTATTACCAAAGGCGATATTCTTAAAATAGGTACGAGTCACGACAGATTCATACTCACCTCCGAGTTGAATACCAAGACCGCCTGGTTTAAAGAACTCCTTCATATTCCGGGGGCTAACAGCATCAGGCACAAGGTTGTAAATATGTATCGTGACGTAATGTTCAACAAGTTGCGCCAGCAGCATGGCTTTCTGCCATTGAAGTCAAATTTCAACACTGTTATAATATCAAGTGGCGACGAGAAAGTAGATACTCGAATAGCACAGAATCTGTGTGAAATTTTTGCCGACCGTTCATGTATCTTTGCCGATGCAGCCGATTTGCTTGTACCATTGAATCCGTCCGACCCTTATTCAAAAATAAATTCAGTGTTCGAGAGCGATATTATAGCTATCTCAAAGGTGTCTGCTTTGCTTGGTTCAGAATCAGCCTATTTAGTGAAAAATGTAGTCGATTCCTTAAAAATGGACAAGCTAATACTGTTTGTAGGCAACAGATCGGAGGTAGAACAGGTATTTGCCGCATTTCCTAATATCAGAGAATACTTTCCGGCAGATTGTGAGATGAAACTCGAAACTCCAACATTGGCCGACTGGATATTATGGATAGAGCGTCGTATTCTGCTTCATGATTTTGTGTACGATAAGGATGTAAGACAAAGACTGTATCTTTCATTAAAGGGATCGCGCCAGGTACTTGCAGACAAGTCATTTACCGAAATCCACGAATACGTCGACTCATGGATTCACAATACCGTGCAGAAAAGAATACTCGACTATCCGAGCGGTAGCTTTGCAAGTTCTCCGTACTTGCTGAGGTGTATAGATGCCGAAGACTTCAATAGTTTCCATATAACAGGCCAGAAACTCCTGTTTGAAAAAGAACTTGAGAAGCTTAACTCACTTATAGGTCTTAACGACTTGAAGAAACAGCTCACCAATCATTTCATGCAGCTCAGATTGCAAGACAGGCGTATTGAGTTAGGTCTGCCAGTACATAAGGCCGATTCATACCACATGATATTTACCGGAAACCCAGGAACAGGAAAAACCACTGTGGCAAAAATGTTGGGAAAAATCTACAAGTCGTTAGGAATATTGTCGAAAGGTGAGGTGGTAGTGAGCGAGAGAAGTCAGATTGTGGGACGATTCATAGGTGATACAGAAAAGAACATGCTTTCTCTTATAGAGCGTTCCCAGGGCAACATCTTGTTTATCGATGAGGCCTATACATTGTATAGTCAGGATGCCGAAAAGAGAGATTTCGGACATAGAGCCATAGAAACACTTCTTACTGTACTTTCTGCCAAGAATCCTGATATGATTGTAATTTTTGCTGGATATGAGAAAGAGCTCAACAAAATGATGAACGCCAATCAGGGACTGAGTGGCAGATTCCCGTTGAAGCTAAGATTCCCTGATTATTCTGCCGACGAGCTTTTCCTGATTGGAAAGAGTGTTTTGGATGAAGAACATTATATACTTGAACCGGAAGCAGAAAAGGCATTCAGTGAAGTGATAAGGAAAAAAATGCTTCAGGACGACCCTTCTTTCAGTAATGCAAGGTGGGTAAGAGGATTTATTATGCACGATATACTTGACGCGTTTGCTACCCGTACGGCACTTTCTCCTGATATTACAGATGCAGCTTTTTTGAGTACCATAACTGTTGCCGATATAAATGCCGCAGAGAAATCTGTCTTCGAAAATGATGAAATTCTCAGATTGAAGAGTCGCCAGGCCGGATTCGGTTCTCATGCATATAAATTGTAAATGTAAGATATTTTCATTCCAACTAATTCTGCCTGTGATGGTATGTAAAAAGGATGTGGTACGTCTCATAATGCATTGATGACAAATTAAAAAAATGCTTCGTCAGTTAAAATAGATTGACGAAGCATTTTATATAAGATAAGGCCGTATTTTAAAAAAAAGTGGTAGCCGATAAAATAGCAGGACTCAGATTCATGTGTCTTTTGTTCATGTGTAAATATTTCTTATTTTGTACCTGACTTCTTTTTTACTTGTACTTGATTTCTTCTTGCCTTATTCTTCTTTTCTTATTCTTCTTTTCTTATTCTTCTTTTCTTATTCTTCTTGTCTTATTCTTCTTGTCTTATTATCAGAATTAAACCTTTCCATCCAGCCAGGCATCAATCATTTTTCGCGCAATGCTTAGCTTTTTGGGTATTTCAGGCATATTCTCATGCGAATAAAATTCACCGGCACTCAATTCCTCATCCTGAAGCTTGATTGTTCCGCTTTCGTAATCAGCAATAAAGCCTATCATTATTCCGCTTGGATATGGCCACGGCTGACTTCCGAAATACCGCAGGTTCTTGATAGTAAGTCCTGTTTCCTCCATAACTTCTCTGTTTATACATTCTTCGAGGGTCTCGCCGGCTTCAAGAAAACCAGCCACAAGTCCTTTATATGTACCTCTGAAATTACGTGCATGAACCAATAATACCTTGTCTTCTTTTTTTATCAGAACAATTACTGCCGGAGATATGCGAGGATAGAATTCCTGTCTGCATTCGGGACACTTTTTTGCAATCGGACTGACTTGAATGGTAGGAACGCCACACATCGGACAGTATCGGCTGTTTTTGTCCCAGTTCAGAATCTGTGATGCTTTCCCGGCCTTATAATATTCCTCAAACGGCAATACATCATATGAGGCCCTGAGATCTTTCATCATCCGTCTGTCGCTTTCGTCTCCAGATACCGGGGTGTGGATGGCGTATGCCTTTGCCGAATAGCCGTTTATTTCACCTATAGTGTGAATTGTACTTCCAACAGGAACCGGGGTAGGGGGCTCTTCGGAAAATGGTATGTGATAATTATCTTCTTCATCTTTTTCTATAAGAAGCTGGCCGGAGTTGAACACAAACCAGCCCGAAATGGTTTGCATCATGTTTTCGTTTCCGGACATATAGTTTGCACTTACTTCTTTCATCATCGCTTGTTGTTTTACTTCTTTTATCCGTATATTGATATATATATTGATAAATATCTGCTTTATATTTCTACTTTAAATATCTACTTTATATATCTTTTATGTTTATATATCTTATCTGGATTTTTTCACTGGATATTATTCATACCCTTCATAGTGAGCTGAACACGTTTCCTTTCATGGTCAACACCCATAACACGTACCATTACATGCTGATGAATGCTTACAATTGTTGTAGGGTCACTCACGAACTTGTCAGAGAGCTGTGAAACATGTACCAGTCCGTTTTCTTTTATGCCTATATCTACAAAGCATCCGAAATTGGTTATATTTGTTACTATTCCCGGCAGTTCCATACCTTCACGCAGATCATCAAGAGTCCTTACATTTTTATCGAACTCAAAAACCTTGATTTGCTGGCGCGGGTCTCGTCCGGGTTTGTCCAACTCCTTCATTATGTCATTTAATGTTGGTAGTCCAACTGTGGTGGTTACATATTTTTCAACTTTAATTTTGTTTCTCAGCTCTTTGTTCTTTATCAGATCTTCTACAGAACAGTTCAGATCTTTTGCCATAAGTTCTACTATCGGATAACTTTCAGGGTGTACGGCCGAATTGTCGAGCGGATTTTTTGCATTTTGAATTCTTAGGAATCCTGCACACTGCTCGTAAGCCTTAGCTCCCATTCTCGGAACCTTCATAAGTTCTTTTCTCGAAGTGAAAGGACCGTTTTCAGTGCGGAAGTCGACAATATTCTGGGCCAATGTCGGACCAAGTCCCGATACATAAGTCAGCAAGTGCTTGCTGGCAGTATTTACGTTCACTCCCACCAGATTAACACAACTTTCCACAGTGCGGTCGAGCGATTCTTTAAGCTTGGCTTGGTCTACATCATGCTGATACTGTCCCACGCCTATTGATTTCGCGTCAATCTTGACAAGTTCGGCAAGTGGGTCCATCAGTCGTCTGCCTATCGATACTGCACCTCTTACAGTAACGTCGTAGTCGGGAAATTCTTCACGTGCTGTTTTCGATGCAGAGTAGATAGAAGCGCCGTCCTCACTTACCACAAATACCTGAATGTCGCGGTCGTACTTTTGCGACTGTACAAACTGCTCTGTTTCCCTGCTTGCTGTTCCGTTGCCTATGGCTATAGCTTCTATCTTATATTGTTCTACCAATTTAACTAATTTTCTGCCGGCCAAAGCTTCCTCCGATTTAGGAGGATGAGGGAAAATAGCTTCATTGTGCAGCAAAGTTCCCTGAGCGTCAAGGCATACCACCTTGCATCCGGTTCTGAATCCGGGGTCTATACCCATAACTCTTTTCTGACCTAACGGGGCTGCCAAAAGAAGTTGGCGCAGGTTTTCTGCAAAAACTCTGATGGCCTCTTCGTCTGCTTTTTCTTTGCTCATGGCCGAGAATTCTGTTTCGATGGCAGGTTTGAGCAGACGCTTGTACGCATCTTTTACTGCTTCCGAGACTTGCGACGAACACTCTCCCGCACCTCTTACAAATTGTCTCTCAAGTCGTTCTGTACACTCGTCATCATTAGCAGGGGAGATAGAGACCTTAAGAATTCCTTCCGACTCACCTCTTCTGATGGCAAGCAAACGGTGTGAAGTACATTTTTTCAGAGGTTCGCTGAAGTCGAAATAATCGCGGTATTTTGCCGCATTTTCTTCTTTCTCTTTGCCTTTCACTACCTTGGCTGAAATGACAGCCTGACGGGTAAACTGGTTTCTGATCTGGTTTCTGGCCTTTTCATCTTCGTTCACTTGCTCGGCTATTATATCTCTTGCACCTTTCAGCGCGTCTTCTTCATCCTTAACTTCTCCCTTCACAAACTGCCTTACTCTTGCAGAGAGATTATTTTCTCTTTGCATCATAAGTATGAGTGCCAAAGGTTCGAGTCCCTTCTGGCGCGCAACTTCTGCCCTTGTTTTTCTTTTGGGTTTGAACGGAAGATAAATATCTTCAAGTTCAGTTGAGTCCCAGCAGTTGTCGATTCTGTTTTTCAGTTCTGCGGTTAGCTTGCCTTGTTCCTCGATGGTAGAAACTATTGTTTCCTTTCGCTTGGCAAGTTCGCACAATTTCTCGTATCTTGTACTTATTTCGCTAATCTGAACCTCATCCATTCCGCCTGTGGCTTCTTTCCTGTATCGGCTGATGAATGGGATAGTTGCTCCGCCCTGAAGCAGTTTCAGTGTATTTTCTACTCTGTGTTCCTGAAGTTTCATTGCGGAGGCAATCATTTTACTGAATTCTTCCATTGTCTGTAAATTTGTTTTTGTATTCTATTGTTTATTGTGCCAATCTGTTTTGTTATTTTACTGATAGTTTCTTGTGTATAAATAGCTTGTCCTCCGGACAGCTGTTTTATTTCTTCTGTTTTTGCTTTATTTCTTCTGTTTTATTTCTTTTGGTTATTCTTCTTCTAATTCTTGTTGTTTTTCTACTAATTCTTCTTCTGATTATTCTGATAATCTCTGTCGCAGTAATAGTCTACCATTCTGTGGATTGCTCTCTGACATACCGGGCAGAATTCCTGAAGGTCATTCATCATACAACTTTGTTTTGGTCTGTAAATTCCTTTTGATATGTATCCGCCACCTTCGTACACGCCAATTTTTTCCTTATTTTCTGGAGTAGCAGGAGTAGGTATCTGAGTATTTTCCGGTAACATGTCTTTCCATTTTGAGTCAAAATCTTTCAGTGTTGTGATATTTGCTTCCCATGGTTCGAAATCCAGATTATAGAATTCGGAGTAGGCAACCTCGGAAGAAAAATATTCGTCTGCAAGTGCTGCAAAGCTGTGTCCGAATTCGTGTGTAAATACTTCCGGTGTCTTTGGATGACCGGCTGTTCCGCATGCGTAGAAGTTGTACATGCCTCCGCCACCATATGTATCAGTATTGATAAGTACAAATATAGCATCGGCCGGCACATTCCATACTGCATCTCTTATAGGTTTCATATTCGGAGTAGTGAGATATCTGTCAACTCCGAATGTGTAGTACCCTGTATTCAAGGCTGTATTCTTGTAGACACCTTTGCCCGAGCAGTCAGTACCCGATTCTTCCGAGTGCAGTGCCACAGCCCATACATTAAAGTCGTTCTGACATTCATCAAAAGGTTTGGTCTTGAACAGTTCGTCCATAAACCGTTTTGCATCGGATATGAATTTTTCTTCCTCAGCGGCAGTATATCCTTCGGCAACAAAAACGAGGTCGACTTTCTCTGTCGGGTTTCCCTTATGTTGTATTTCTTCCACTCTGTTTTCTTTCAGTTTTCCTCTGTCTATGAAAATACTCTTAGGGTCTACCTCTGTTTTCAGCAGACTGTGGAACTTCATATCTGCCTTGTCGCGGCCTGTGATTTCTACTATTACATTGTTTTTGGGGTATGGAATGATAGCCGAATTATCCCACGACTGGTATTCAGTCTTTGCCTGTTCTATGGTTCTCCATTCTTCGAATAGAGTATTGAACCCCCTTGAATAAATAAGTTGTCCGCTGGCTTTATCGTATACATTTACAAAATAACCTCCATATCCGAACTGGTCGATAAGATTTTTCTTTGGACCACTCCATACTGGCTCTTCTCTGAGTTGGAGTACCGCAGCTTTCTGCTCGTAGGCATTTCCGCTTAACGCGAAATCTACTCTGAGAGATTTTGGTTCAAAATATGTATCAAAGTTTGTAGAGACAGTTGTTTCATTAGTTTCATTAGTTTGTGCAAATGCCGATATTGCACACAATGCCAATGGTAGAATCAGTGCTTTCATTGTAATTTGATAGTATAATAAATTTGTATGATAAACTTGTTTACTTATGCAAAGTAAATAATTTTTTTCAACTTATCTATGATACTGTATAAAATTTAAGCACCTTACAAGGCTTTTGCTGCTTATAGCTTGCTTATTGCATTTTATTGAAGTTGTATCTTAATGATATAATAAAATAGCTTCCCAGTTGTTCTGAATAACTTTCGTAAAATCCGTTGTATAGGGCATTCTTGAAAAGGCTTTTCTTTTGGTTAAGTATATCTGCCCACAGTAATGAAATCTCTGCTTTTCTTTCTTTAAGGAATTTCCATGTTACCTTGAAGTTCCAGAGAATTTCATTTTCTTCCTTGCTGTCTATATTTGTTCCACTTCTTATATTGTATATAAAATCAGTGTCTATCTGAAAATATTTAGGGAGTGTGGCAGATATAACCGAGCCTATACTGTAGTTGCGCATTACGGTATTTGTATTGTCAGATATGTTAAGAGAGTTCTTGTGTTTCTGATAATCCCATGATGCGTTAAGGTCGATATTTCCCCACGATGGAAGGTACGATGCCTCAAATCGGCTGTAGATACCGGAACTTTTTGTAATACTTTTTTTAAGCTCTTCGTCTTTGTTTTCATTCATAAGTCCCACACTGTGATTATAATTTCCTCCAGCCTGTCCGGCAAGCTTGAATTGTCCTAATCTCCTCTCGTAAGATGTATTTCCCATTATGTTCCAATTTCCGTTAAGGTTTACCGGATAAGTCTCGATACCACCTGTCTCCTGATTATATAATGTAGCCTGTGTTATATCGTTGAACTGGTGTCCGTAATTTATATATGATGAGAAACCTTTCTTGAAGTTGCTGAACGACAGACTGATATTCTGACTGTATGAGGCTTTCAGATTAGGATTGCTCCTGCTTATATATGTAGCAGAATAATAAATGGTAGGGGCCATAAGCTCACTCAGCATAGGCTGGCGAGTGTTGCCGTTGTATCTTATATTTATATCGTAATCGTTTTTATTATAACCTATATACAGTTGTGGTGACCACTGCACCGAATACCCCACAGTATCGATTGAAATTTTATTGTCGTACTGGTTCAGGCTTCTGCGTTGCGGTGATACGGTGACACCTCCGTTAATGTTCCATACATCTCCCGTATAAGAGTATCTTGCCGAAAACGAATGGCTTGTTGTATTGCTTTTTCTTCTGTTGCTAAGACTGTCAACAAAATGGTTTTTATAACCTTCGGGAAGAGAAAATCTGTTGTTTGTTCCCGGTATTTTTTCTGTAGTCTTATCTGCGAAATCAGTCAGGTCGTATGTGTTCTGCAACTGTTTTTCATTCTGAACATTCAGACTGTATGAAAACTGTATGTGACTCTTTTCCTTGATTTGCCATGTGTAGTTTAAATTTATTTGATTATTGTAGTTCCGGGTAGGAGACGATTGGTACTGATGTCTGTATTCTACAGAATCATTTCCGTAAATATCTTTCAGCATATAGAATGTACTGTTGAAAATTCTATATGCATCTGTGTCGTATTTCGACATTGTAGATGTGTAAATAATGCCTACACTATTGCCTTCTTTCTTCAACTTTCGTACCAGACTTGCACTAATGTTGAAATTACTGTTGTCTGCCTTGTTGAAATTATTCTGTGAGGATTCGTATATTCTTGTATTTTTGTCGGTCTCCTCGTATTTTTCAAAAGGGTCTATCAGGTCAAGTCCTGGGTTTTCGCTGAACTTGGCCGAACGTGAGTCTGACATGTTGTTTGATTTTCCCCAGTTTCCTCCACCGGTAACGTGAAACATAGTTTTTTTATCTATATTCCATATAAGGTTAAAGTTTGATGATAAAGAGTTGTTCTTGCTTTCTGATAAATTGTCAGAAATTCCGTACTGGTTCTTATCGGTCATGTATTGCTCGTTTCTTGTTGTGGATTTATTGCCTGTTTTCGAATCGTAGTAATTCATGTATCCTGATAACTGTAATTTTTCATTGATTTTCTTTGATATATTTCCTCCTATATTCCCGATTTTATTTCCTCTGTATGCTGTATTGAAATTTTTGTTTCCGTATGTGCCGAAAATACTAACATTATCACCGTTTTCCTTGAATTTGTATAATTGTGCGTTAGTGTAGTATTTGTTCTTGCTTCCATACCCTCCTTCAACAGACGACATGATTGTGCCGTTCATGTTTTTCTTTGTCTGAAGGTCGAGTACATAATTTTTCTCTGAGCCTTTTACTCCAGTAGCTTCTTCCTCTTCTGTAGCTTTATCGTATACTTTAAGCCGGCTTACGAATTTTGCGGGCAGGTTTTCCAGTGCAACTTTATTGTTGCCTTTAAAGAACTCCTTACCGTTGACTGTGATTTCTTTTATTGTTTCTCCATTATATTTAATGGCTTTTGTCTTAGGATCGTAGCTTAGTCCCGGTATACGCCGGATGAGTGCTTCAAGGTAAGCTCCGTCGGGTACCTTGTATGCTTCGGCATTGAAAATGGTGGTGTCTTTTTTCTGCTCTACCGGCTGTCGTATAGCTGTTACAACTACTTCTTTCAGGTTCTTTATATCTTCCTCAAGGACTATTGTCCCTATATCAGCAGTCTGTTTTTTTGACGTAATGTCTAAATTTATGAATGAACTTATACAACCAATGTATGAGGCTTTTATCAAGTATTTCTTTTTAGTGTCATTGCGGAATTTCAGACTGAAAGTTCCATTATCGTCGGTAGTGGTACCTGTAATGAAAGTTGAGTCTGGTAATTCCAATATAGAAAGATTGGCGTAAGAAATATTCTGTTCTTTCTCATCTTTAATCATTACAACTTTCCCTTTTATCTGCTGGCTATTTTTTTGTGCTTGTGGAAAAGCCGGAATTAACGAGATATTGATAAGTAAAACAGATAATAATATTCTTTCTATGTGTTTTACATAATAGTTTTTGCAAATCATGATTATACTCTGTGCATTATTTTTACTTTATTTTTTTGTTCTTCTGTTCTTCTGTCCTTCTGTTCTTCTGTCTTTATTATATTCTTATTTTATTTGTTTTATATTTCATTTTCTCATTTTTACCTTTTTATCATATAACTCTTTATTAGTTTCAGTTTCAATCTGTTCCGTTCTGTTTTCTTATTTACGGTAAAGCTTATCCCTTTTACTGATTTAAATCTTCATTATTTTTGTTGGAGTTTTTCTTTTCCAACAACATGTTCATGAATGCCGAGCTTATAATACCGGTTGGTATTGCAATCATGGCAATCCCTATCAGACTGATGATGCTGCTCAGTAGCCGTCCTAATGGTGTTATCGGATAGATGTCGCCATAGCCCACTGTAGTGAATGCTACAATAGCCCACCAGAATCCGTCGCCTATATTGCTGAAAGCATGTGGTTGTGCTGTTCTTTCTATGTAATACATTAGAATTCCTGAAAAGCCTAACATTATACCGCATGCTGTGTATGCAGTAATCAGTTCATCCTTGACAACTTTAAGTACACTGCCAATCATTTGGAATGATCTGGAATATCTTATTAGCTTGAAAATAATGAGTATATAGGCTAAAATTACAAGATGTACATGTGGGGATTCTTGATAGATGTATATTACTATGAATGGAATAATTGCCACAAAATCTATTATGCCGTAAAATGATGTAACGTATGCAATCCTGGCTCTCCATGCTTTTTTATATTTTATGTATTGTACCGGGGCTGCTGTTAATCTCAAGCCATACTCTATAGTAAATATGAATGAGGCTAAATAGTTGAAAGAATATAAGATATTTCTGTAAGGTGCAGATTCTTTGAATGATGCACTTATTATGCATATAATTGAACCTATTATAAAGAACATTACAAAATATCTAACCCATTTTTTCATTAATTGGTGGTGTATGCTTCTGTATATTTTCTCGTTCTTTATTATTATTCTTTTTGAAATGTCCGGAATTTTATTGAGTATTTCTATTGTGTTCTGCTGATATTTATTGTCTTTATGTGAATTATTTTCTTGCATAATTGGTTAATGCTATTTAGTTTGTTATTTGAGGGCTTACAATTATATCGCAAAATAAATAATCCAGTATTTTTTATTTTACGATATATTTCCTATTATGCAATATTCGCAAAATTTCTGAACTTATGCAAACATGTTGCTACTTATTTAGTCATTGTATATGCTAAAACTAATTCTAACTTCATATGATGTGAAACTGTCTATAGTTTTCCACTTGATTTCCTCTTTGATTTCTTCTTTGATTTCTTCTTTGATTTTTGTTTATACTTTGTTTCTGATTTTAGATATTAATATTTGAACTGGTATCTAAAAGTGGGTTTAATTGTAATTAATCATGTTTCTGATTTGGAAATTGAGTATATAGAGTCTGCATGCAGCCCCTTAATACATGATAACTCAATCAATAGTCAATCAGTGGTAAATCAGTAGTCAAACTACTATGGTAGTATTGTCGCGGTCGTACGACTATAGTGGTACGGTTGTACGACTATAGTGGTACGGTTGTACGACTAGAGTCGAACGGTCGTCTGACTGAAGTGGTACAACTGTCCGACTTAAATGGTACGGTTTAAGTTTTATTCCACGAAATTAGTTTTCTGTTGTTACCTTCTTCTGGTATTAATAAATATAATTTTGGTGTTATTATATATAATAATGTGTATATATTGTAGTTTTCCTTTAATATGTCTGAAAAATATGTTTTGCAACATATTAATTATTAAGTATTTATGAAAAAGTTTTAATTTTTATCGAAAAAAGTTTGTTCAATTTCTTGTAG
>JAXEBI010000078.1:0-46989 GCA_034094155.1 Phocaeicola sp. | reverse complement strand
ACGAAGGTTCCACCTCTTCCCATTCCGAACAGAGAAGTTAAGCTTCGTCACGCCGATGGTACTGCATATTGTGGGAGAGTAGGTAGTCGCCGTTTTAAGAGAAGAGGCCTCGAGGTAGAAATACTTCGGGGCTTTGTTTTTTCCCTTTGTTTATTCCCTTTTTTATTCTTTTGTGGGTCAGCGGATATTTTTGTTTATTTCCATTAGGATTTTGTTAATTCCCTTTTATATAATTTTAAATCTTTATTGGGTTTATATCTACAGCAATATCTTGTTTTTATCGATACATATTTATAAATTTGTTGTTGTTTATCTATACTAATGTCAAAACATACACAAAGATGAGAGATTGTATCATTTCATATTTAAAGAATCTCATAGAGCTGTTTTCGGAGAATAAGATTTTCATAGACGTAGAAAGTAATAACGTCAGTGATATTTATTTGTCTTTTTCTTCACATAATAATATTTCCAGTTACTCTGATATCTTGTCAGAGGATTCCGATATTTCTGATTATAGTAACAATGATGAAAATCAGGATAATATTAGTTCTAATCCTGATAAGGAAATCTATGCAAATGAGGTGCATTCAGTGATTTCTGTAATAGAAGATGTACGTAGATTGATCATTGTGGGTGATCCTGGAAGCGGCAAAACTACAATTTTGCGTTATCTTGCTTTAAGATATGCTACTTCATTCCTTTCTGAAGAAGGTGAAACTTTACCCGTTTATATTCAGTTGAGTGAAATTCATGATAATTCTTCACTTATTTTTAAAATTAATAATATTATCTCAAGTTTATCTGTAGATAATCTTTTTCATAGTGGTAATATAGTTCTTATGCTCGATGGCTTGAACGAAGTTACTACTTCAAGGTATAATTCTATTATGGATGATATAAATTCTGTAATAGAAAAATATCCTGAAATTAGTGTTATAATTACATCCCGAAAATTTGGCTTTAAAAATGATACAGTTTTGCCGGTTTATGAGATTCATGAATTTACTGACAAAAATATAAAAGATTTTATACAGAAGCATACAAGTTCATTAGAACTGTATAATATAATAATGCGTAACTCTGCTTTTAGTGAGCTTGTCACTAATCCGCTGTTGCTGAGCATGGTTACTAACGTATGGCTTAAGGAAGGCGTATTACCTGCTAAACGTTCTGAACTGTATGAGATGTTTGTGAACTTTCAGCTCGATAAAACATGGAGTCTTCTTCCTGATAAACATTTTGTTGATAAGAACGAGATTTGCAGTCTTTTGTCGCAGATAGCTTTTAGTATGCGCTTTTCTGGCTTTATTTCCGAAGGCCTTGAAAGTTTTCATGAGTTGCTTTCGGAGTATATTGCTCCCGGGAAACTGGATCTGGTATGTAATATTCTTATAAAGACAGGAATATTAAAAATGGAAGCGATTTCTATTGAATGCAAATATATTTCCTTTATGCATGAAACTTTCCAGGAGTACTTTGCTGCTTTATATGTTGCAAACCGTTATCTTGAGAAAGGGGTATTAGAGATAGATTTACACAATTATAATTGGCGCGAATCATTGCAGCTTGTTGTAGAAATACTCGACTCAAAACTTGAGCCTGAACTTTTTGTAGGATTTCTCGGCAGACTTTCTGCATTCCTTAATCAAACCGATAAGTATGACAGTATCGAGAGTTCACACGGAAATCATACTTCTACAGATGGAAATGTAAGAAATTGTATCAATATGCGACTTCCTTTGCTTGTGGAAGCTTGTAGTGGTGTGATGCATTCCAACAGTATATGCAAGAACTGGATAGGACAATATCTGTTGCTTAATATGGAAAATTATATGAAGATGAGTGTGGATGACAGAACAGATGAATTGTTTGAGCTGATTTCGCACGCCATTCTCAGGTTTAAGTCCGGATTGGTTTTCAGGCTGTTGTTTAGGGATATAAGATGGCTTAAGGAATGGTTGTACCATGAAGATGAGTTGGAAGAGGTACTTTTTCATCCGGAACCAAATTCTAAATATAATATATTGATTGAGCTTACCCTGAATTCAGAAATAAGGGCATTTGTACTTGATGAAATAATCCAGTTGAGAAATGAACTCGACTGTATACATGTGTTGTGCTTGCGTCTGAAGAGGTTTTATGATTTACTTTATAACAACCTTTCCTCAAGGGATTTTAAGGAGTTGTATATGAGTACCGGAAATACCAAATACCTCTTTATGACTCTGAATCCTAATTTTATAGAAAGCCGTTTGCAGGAAATTGACAATCCTGATTATACAGGATATCAGGCTTTACTTCTTCATGGCAACAAAGAGTGTGTGGAATATTGTTTCAATTCAATATTGCCGCACTATTTTGGAAAAAGCGGAAAAATTATCAGCAACAAGTTGCTTGAACCTGTTGTAAGGAACTATCCTTCGCTTGTGGAGGTTATGCTCAAATCAAATTACGTGGACAAAAGGAGGCTTTTCGAAATCTGCTATGAGATTCCGCGTGAACTCCTTCCTAAATACTATTTTTATTATATTGAAAGGCGTATCCATAATAAGTTTTTTGTGCCATATGGAACTTCTCCCGATTCTGTTCTGATAAATAATGTTGAGAAGAAACAGACATATTCTATTCAGATAAAGTTGCTGAAGAAGATCTCTTTACTTTCGAATATGCATCTTGTGACTTTGGATGTTGGCTTGAGCAAGAAAAATGCCAAAAAGTATCTGTCTGAAGTCTTTGAAAGGACAATACAGCTGAGTACACTTAATGTATATACCTATAAGATGGTTGAGATAGAAAATATTCCGTCATCGTATCTCACTGGAACTCTGGTTCTCGAAAGTCTTGAATTTTGCGACGGCGTGGCTTATAATGTTAATGATGATATACTGGAGATACTTGTGATTAAATCGGCTGCTACTGATTTGAATATCGACAGAAGGTTATATGCTGTGGTATACAACGGAAAGTACTATAATCTGGATTTCCGTGACAAGAGAAATACATTTGCCACATATCTGTATAGCGAAACAAATAAGGAGTTTAAAATGGAGGTGGCCCAGTCTCAGAAAGTTGTAGATGTTAAGGAGATAAAAGAAAACTGGTGCTTTTACAGATTTGAGGACCTCGCTTCTGTTATATATAAGGATAATTCCGGTTTTTCTGCAAAGGATATGTTGCAGCTTGGAATAATAGGATTTATGCCTATGCTTATCAAGTCTTTGTCGAAGATTGAAATGGGCGTGGTAAGGAGCGTGATGGGCAACAAGGTTATTGTTTGCTTCCTCAAGAGTCAGGAAATAAGAACTTTGAAGCATAAGTTTGAATATTATAAGCCTGGAGATATAATAATTTATTATAATGATGAACTGTATGCCAAACTCCATGACGACCAACGTATCCCTGAATACGGATACGCTACAGGCGTGGTTGCTTTCAGTTATAACACAAATGTTTTTATAGTAAGCAATGCAGATAACAACAGGTATTATTTTTATGATAAAGAGTCGAAATGTTCTGTTGGCGACAAAGTGTCTTTTTTCCCTTCTGTTAATGGCAGTAAAAGACACAGGACTTCACTGACTGCTTATAATGTTAAAAAGATTACAGAATAGTGTTGTGATTTTCTATTTTATAACGCTTTTGGATTTATGGGATGATATATATCAAGAAAATATATGATACTATTAAAAATGTGTTGTACAGCATTGTTTTCTTGGTTTAAATGTATACCTTTGCATCGTGGTTGTGAAACCAATATATTAATATTAAATGACACAAGTAATATTTTTTCATCGGTGTTAGTTTAATTCTTAAGGTAAATTTTTAGATAATATATAAGGTAATAAGGTATTAGGTTAAAGTTTTTAAGTTTTAAGGTAAAAGAAAGTTTTGAATCTAATGGTATTAGTTTTTAAGATTGATTAAGGTAATAGGAAAAAAGTTTTCAGGTTTTAGGTTTAATAGGTAATAGATTTAAAGGTTAAAGGTAAAAGTAAGTTCAATAGGTTTAGTGACTTAAAGGTAAAAAGAGAGTGATTTAAAGGATAACAGTGAAAACACTCTTGAAAAAACTAAGATGAAAAGAACCCTTAATTGGGGGTTCTTTAGGAAGCCGGCGGCATTCGTTAGATGAATGGCGCCTTTTTTTATGCATTTTATTATCCGGCCGCATATTCTGGTCCAATATTTCCATAATAAAGACTTTTGTTTTCAGAAATGTTTTGTTAACTTTGAGAAACATCAGTATTTTTCTTAAAATCTTACTATTATGGGAGCTAATTTGTTCTGGATTGTGCCGGTTGCTTCTTTATTGGCACTGGTACTTGCCTGGTATTTTTACCGGCAAATGATGAAAGAGAGTGAAGGTACGCCGCAGATGCAGAAAATAGCACTGCATGTGAGGCAAGGTGCAATGTCGTATCTTAAGCAACAATACAAGGTAGTGGCATTGGTATTTTTAGCTTTGGTTATTCTGTTTTCCGTGATGGCCTACGGGTTCAATCTTCAGAATCACTGGGTACCTGTGGCCTTTCTTACTGGAGGTTTCTTCTCCGGACTTTCCGGATATCTTGGAATGAAAACAGCTACTTATGCTTCTGCTCGTACAGCGAATGCAGCCCGTGATTCTCTTAACAAAGGTTTGAGAGTTGCCTTCAGAAGTGGTGCCGTGATGGGACTTGTGGTTGTCGGTTTGGGACTTTTCGACATTTCTTTCTGGTATATTCTTCTTGATAAGGTTATTGATGCCGACCAGTCTAATCCAACTGCTAAACTGTGTATGATTACCACTACTATGCTTACATTTGGAATGGGAGCTTCAACTCAGGCTCTGTTTGCGAGAGTTGGTGGTGGAATATATACTAAAGCAGCCGATGTAGGAGCCGACTTGGTTGGAAAGGTTGAGGTTGGCATTCCTGAAGATGACCCGCGAAATCCTGCTACCATTGCCGATAATGTGGGTGATAATGTAGGTGATGTGGCCGGAATGGGAGCCGACTTGTATGAATCTTACTGCGGTTCTATACTGGCAACCGCCGCTTTGGGTGCAGCAGCTTTTATTGGAACTGGTGATGTGGAAATGCAAATGAAAGCTGTGATAGCTCCTATGCTGATTGCTGCAGTAGGAATTGTTCTGTCTATAATAGGAATCTTTGCAGTAAAGACTAATGAAAATGCCGGAATGAAGCAATTGCTTAATTCTTTGTCTGTAGGTACAAATCTGAGTTCTGTTCTGATTGTAATAGCTACATTCCTTATCATGTGGTTGCTTGATATGGTAAACTGGGTTAATATTTCTTTCGCTGTAGTAGTAGGACTTGTGGTTGGTATCGTAATAGGAAGATCTACAGAATATTATACTTCTCAATCGTATAAGCCTACTCAGAAACTGTCCGAAAGTGGGAAAACCGGACCTGCCACAGTTATTATTTCCGGTATAGGACTCGGTATGGTTTCTACTACTGTGCCTGTTATAGCAGTAGTTGCCGGTATAATTTTGTCATATTGGCTTGCTTCGGGATTTGACCTTACCAATATCGGTATGGGACTTTATGGAATAGGTATTGCAGCAGTTGGTATGCTTTCAACCTTGGGAATTACACTTGCAACCGATGCTTACGGACCTATAGCCGATAATGCTGGTGGAAATGCTGAAATGAGTGGATTGGGACAGGAGGTACGCAAACGTACAGATGCTCTTGATTCATTGGGAAATACAACTGCTGCTACAGGTAAGGGGTTTGCAATTGGTTCGGCGGCTCTGACAGGTCTTGCTCTTCTGGCTTCTTATATTGAAGAAATACGAATTGGCCTTGAAAGGATTGGAAGTATGGTTCTTGAGTTGCCAAACGGAATATCTGTTGCGCTTCATGAAGCCACATTTACCGACTTTATGATATATTATGATGTAACACTTATGAATCCTAAGGTACTTTCGGGAATGTTTATAGGCAGTATGATGGCTTTCCTTTTCTGCGGACTTACAATGAATGCTGTAGGTAGAGCTGCTTCACATATGGTAGAAGAAGTGCGCAGGCAGTTCCGCGAGATAAAAGGAATTCTTGAAGGAAAGGCTGAACCGGATTATGCCCGTTGCGTACAGATATCCACAAAAGGAGCACAGAAAGAAATGGTATTGCCATCTGTACTTGCTATAGTAGCGCCAATAATTACCGGACTCATTTTTGGGGTTTCCGGAGTTATCGGTTTGCTTATCGGCGGATTGTCTTCAGGCTTTGTTCTGGCAGTGTTCATGGCAAATTCAGGAGGTGCATGGGATAATGCCAAGAAATTTGTAGAAGAAGGTAATTTCGGAGGTAAGGGAAGTGAAGTACACAGGGCTACAGTGGTAGGCGATACAGTGGGCGACCCGTTTAAGGATACATCCGGACCGAGTCTTAATATTCTTATTAAGCTTATGAGTATGGTTGCCATAGTAATGGCTGGACTTACTGTAAGCTGGAGTCTGTTCTGATAAATAAGTATAAATTTTTGATATTATATTATTAAAATATTATATGTTCAGTGCGTTGTATTTATACATGAATTGTATCAATACAACGCATTTTTATTAAAATATTGAGTATAATTGTGCATAAAAAGCCTAAAATTGTGTATCTTTGCAGCGTTTTTTATGAAAATACAATCGCTTTGACAGAATTCAGGTGCTTTGTCGGTGCCTGATAGAAGAATAATTATCAATATTACCATAATGATGATGGATTAAATTATAACAATAAATATAAATAACGATGACACAGACAGTTCAAAAAAAATTGAATGACTCATGGGGCATGCGTTGGGGTGCACTGGCCATTGTAGCATTTACTATGATGGCTGCATATTATGTAAATGATGTGGTAGCACCTTTAAAATCGATGCTTGAGTCGGATTTAGGATGGGGTAGTAGTGATTTTGGTGTATTTACAGGGGCATATAGCTTCCTTAATGTATTCTGTTTGATGCTTATATGGGGAGGTCTGATACTCGACCGCTTCGGTATACGCTTTACAGGAAAGTTGGCCACAATCCTTATGGTTGTGGGTACATCCCTCGAATATTTTGCAATGACTGGCCATTTGGGTAGTGAAGGTACTATCTTGGGTTATAAATCGAGTGTATTTATTGCTTCTTCGGGATATGCAATCTTTGGTGTTGGTGCTGAGGTAGCCGGTATCACTGTTACAAAGATGATTGCAAAGTGGTTTAAAGGTAAAGAAATGGCAACAGCAATGGGTGTTCAGGTTGCTCTTGCCCGAGTTGGTTCTCAGGCTGCTTATGCCGTAGCAATACCTGTTGCCCGTAGTTTTGCACTTACAACTCCGGTTCTTATAGGACTTATCTGTCTTGTAGGCGGACTTATTGCCTTTTTCTCGTTCTCTGTGCTCGACAAGAAGCTCGACCGTCAGCTTGAGGAAGACATAACAACTTCTGATGAAGAGAAATTCTCTTTCAAGGATGTGGCTACAATTCTGTCTAATCCGGGTTTCTGGCTTATAGCATTGCTTTGTGTATTGTTTTATTCTTGTGTTTTCCCATTCCAGAAATTTGCTTCCGAGCTTATGATTACTAAATATGGTATAGATGAGAATGTAGCCGGATTCTTTGCGGGACTTCCTGCATTGGGAGCACTTTTCCTCACACCGGTATTCGGAGGAATGGTCGACAAGCGTGGTAAGGCTGCATCAATAATGATGTTTGGTGCTACAATGCTTATTTTTGTGCATTTCGTTTATTCGCTTCCTTTTATTACAAGTTCATGGATTGCTATTGTTTTAATGATAGTTCTTGGTATTGCGTTTTCACTTGTGCCTTCTGCTATGTGGCCGTCGGTAGCTAAGATATTCCCTGCTCATCAGTTGGGTACAGCATATGCCCTTATCTTCTTTATCCAGAATATAGGTTTGTGGGGTATTCCTACTCTTATTGGTTCTGTTCTTGAGAATTATTGTATTGTAGGACAGGCTGAAAACGGTGCAAATTTATATGATTACACTCTCCCGATGACAATATTTACAGGTATTGCCGTACTTTCTCTTGTAATTGCCTTTGCATTAAAACTGGCTGATAAAAAGTTCGGATATCATCTTGAAGAGGCTAATATAAGAAAATGATTCATCAGCATTAATATATAGTGTGGCTGAAATAACTTCCTTAATTCTTTCTACAACTCTGATGATAAATGTTATAGAGTGGATTAGGAAATATTTTCCCTGCTGAATATGATGTTAGCGTGAACATATTTCCAAAAGCATATTTACAAAATCAACGGGCTGGAATGGTAGTTTATACTGTTCCAGCCCGTTGATTTTGGTATAGGTTATACGTTATGGGTTATGAAATATACTATATACTATATATACTATTCAATAATATACAATAATAAATGATAAGACATATAAATCTTCATCACAATCATGTTTCTGAAGTCAAGGACAGTCTTTCCTTTAGTTTTGTATTTCTTTTCATGACAGTAAGATTTCTTATTGCGTATGCAAGGGCTTTATGCTGTCCTATCAAAACACATATCTTCTTGGCTCTTGTGATTCCTGTGTAAATGAGATTTCTTTGAAGCATAACATAGTGTGTCATCAGTACCGGTATAACGACTATTGGATATTCGGAACCCTGAGATTTATGTATGGTGCATGCATAAGCTAAAGTAAGCTCATCGAGTTCGGAAGTTTCGTATTCTACCAGATGATTGTCGAAGTTTACATAAAGAACTCTGTCCTCCATATCAACTTTCTCAATGAATCCTATATCACCATTGAATACATCTTTGTCGTAGTTGTTTCTGATCTGCATTACACGGTCGCCTTGCTTGAACAGATATCCTCCACGGCTGAGATATAGGTTTGAACTGTTAAGGGCCTGTTGAAGCAGACTGTTGAGATTGGCAGCTCCAACCACTCCGCGTTGCATAGGAGTGAGTACCTGTATATTATTCAAATCGGTGTTATAAGCTTTAGGTAGTCTTTCTTTTACGAGTTTTACTATTTCGCGTGCCGTATTTTCAGGGTCATCTTCTTTAAGAAAGAAGAAATCTGTATTCTTGCCATTGCTTACGTCGGGGTATATTCCTTTATTTATGGCATGTGCACTCATTACAATACGGCTTGTCTGTGCCTGTCGGAATATTTTGGTAAGACGTACTACCGGTATTCTGTTTGAGTTTATGATATCCCTCAAAACATTTCCTGCACCCACACTTGGCAGCTGGTCGATATCTCCTACCAATATCACTCTCATGTGTTGCGGCACGGCTTTCATCAAATTATACATAAGAATGATATCAATCATTGAACATTCGTCTACAATCAATGCACCACCGTCAAGAGGATTTTCTTCATTTCTTTTATATCCGTCACGCGGACTATATTCCAATAATCTGTGTATTGTTTTAGCTTCCATTCCGGTGGCTTCACTCATACGTTTTGCTGCTCTGCCGGTAGGGGCCGCAAGCAGTATTTTGAGCCCTGCGGCTTTGAATGCCGAAATAATTCCTTGGGTAGTTGTGGTTTTACCGGTCCCAGGCCCTCCTGTCAATACCATAACTTTGGAGTTGACTGCCTTTCTTATGGCTTCAATCTGAACCTCATCGTATTTCATCCCGGATTCTGTTTCTATTTTCTGCATGTCCGGTTCGCTATCAAACAGACTTCCCTGAAACGATTTCATAAGATTGATGAGCTTCTGCGAGGTACCTTCTTCCGAATAATAAAAAGGCGGCAGATATATTGCATCTCCATCTTTTATCAGAGATTTATCTTCAAACATAGAATCCATGGCTTCAACAATAGGTGCTTCGTCTGCTTCCAGAAGAGATTTTGCCCATTCTATAAGCTGATTATGTTCTGCATACACGTGTCCGTCGTTTGCCATTTCATTTAGTGTATATTGAATTCCACTTTTGCATCTTCTGATATCATTGTTTTCATATCCCATTTTTCGGGCTATACTGTCGGCGGTCTTAAAGCCTATTCCCCAAATATCGTCAGCCAGCCGGTATGGGTTTTCATTAACCTTGTCAATACTTTCTTTTCCGTATACACGGTAAATTTTAGCGGCAAAAGCTGTACTTACACCATAATTCTGAAGAAACAACATCACGTTTTTTATGTCCTTTTGTTTCTCCCAACTGTCGTGTATCCTGTCTACTCTTATTTTGCCTATGCCTGGCACCTCAAGCAGACGCTCAATATTGTCTTCAATGATTTCGATTGTTTCGGTCCCGAATTTCTCGACTATAAGATGAGCAAATTTGGGACCTATACCTTTTATCAGTCCGCTGCCGAGATATTTCTCAATGCCATAAACAGTTGCCGGCATTACCTCTTCCCATGTTTCAGCCACAAACTGACTTCCGTAACGTTTGTCAACCTTCCAGTTGCCTTCGCATAACAGTACAGAGCCTACAGGAACTTCGAGTAAGTTGCCTACAAGAGTAACCAGCTCGTTATATCCTTTTACGGCAACTTTCATAACAGAATATCCATTTTCGGGATTCTGGAAAGTTATTCTTTCTACTACGCATCTAAGTTTAATCATGTTGACAAGATAATTAAATTATTTATTTACTAAGCAAACTAAGCAAACTGGATTTATTCATTAAAACAAACCTTTATAATGAATTTTATAACGATTTTATAATTTTATAATTAATACATTATGAGCGTATAACATACCTTATTTGCAGTTTACGGATTGATTTTAAATCAGGAAATTGCAGTTGAATATCATGCAATACCAAGCAGTTCAATCTCAAAAATTAAAGTAGAACCACCTGGAATACCAGGCTGGGAGAATTTCCCGTATCCCATTTCAGCAGGGATGTACACCTCCCATTTATCGCCCACACACATTTGTTGCATAGCTATTATCCATCCTTCTATAAGATCACATAAGCGTACAGCCAAAGGAGCACCGCCTCTGCTGCTGCTGTCAAACTTTTTACCGTTTATAGTTCTGCCTGTATAATGAGCTGTTATAATGTTTCTTGGAGTAGGATGGATGTTATTGTCTTTTCCTTTTGTGATAACTTTATACAATATACCTTTGGGAAGAGTTTTTACACCTTCTTCTTGGGCTTTCGCCTCGAGCCACTCTTTGTTGGCTTTTATATAATCACTTTTTGCCATATAATAGTTTTTGTTGTTTAGTTATTATACATTCTTTATAAAATACATAAAACAAAGATATTAAAAATACTTTACTTTAATGAATTCCTTGTTCACTTTTGACAATTATCAGTGTAATAATAGTGTAATAATATTGTAAGATGTCATGTTTATAAGAACTTTTTCTGTATTAAAATACCTTTTTATTACTCCTTTGGCATTAACATATAAGTATAAACCATGTTAAAAATGAACCAGATATTTTAATATGGTTTATATTTGCACCGCTATTCGAGATTATATAACCTGAAAAGCTTTATTACATGCTTGATTCTCTGATAGAAAATTAAAGTGTTACAACTAAGATACAACTTCTAAAATAAATTACAAAATATGGAAGAACAAAGTATTGGTAAAGTCCAACTGCGTCTTTTACAGATTGAAGATTATGCGCAGCTTGCCCAGTCATTCCGAAGAGTTTATACCGATGGCAGTGATGTGTTTTGGACACACGGACAAATTGAAACTCTGTTAAGAATATTCCCCGAAGGTCAGGTAGTTACAGTTGTTGACAATAAGATAGTAGGCTGTGCATTGTCAATAATAGTAGACTATAACCTTGTAAAAGGCGATCATACTTACGCTAAGGTAACCGGAAACGAAACATTTTCTACACATAATCCCAAGGGTAATATATTATACGGAATAGAAGTATTCATACATCCCGATTATAGAGGTCTGCGTTTAGCCCGCAGAATGTATGAGTATCGTAAAAACCTTTGTGAAGAGCTCAATCTCAAGGCAATAATGTTTGGAGGAAGAATTCCTAATTATCATAAATATGCCGATAAACTTCGTCCGAAGGAATATATTGAGAAAGTCGGAAAAAGAGAAATATACGATCCTGTTCTTACTTTCCAGTTGTCGAATGATTTCCATGTGCGCAAGGTTATGACTAATTATCTTCCAAACGATGAAGAGTCAAAGCATTATGCATGTTTGCTTCAATGGGACAACATATATTACCAGCCTCCTACAGAAAGTCCTATATCTGCAAAAACCAGTGTGCGTGTTGGATTGGTTCAATGGCAAATGAGAAATTATCACTCTATAGATGATTTGTTTGAACAGATAGAGTTCTTTGTTGATGCTGTGTCTGGCTATAAAAGTGATTTTATTCTTTTCCCTGAATATTTCAATGCTCCACTGATGGAAGAGTTCAACCACATGAGTGAATCTCAGGCCATTCGCGGACTTTGTTCTTATACAGATGAAATAAGAGAACGATTTCTGAAACTCGCCATAAGTTATAATATAAATATCATTACCGGAAGTATGCCGCAGATGCGCGAAGACGGACTTTACAATATAGGTTTCTTATGCAGAAGGGACGGAAGTTATGAAATGTACGAAAAAATTCATGTAACTCCCGAAGAAACAAAAAGTTGGGGATTGTCAGGTGGAAGCATGGTGAAGACTTTTGATACAGATTGTGCAAAGATTGGCGTTCAAATCTGTTATGACGTGGAATTCCCAGAGTTGTCACGTATAATGGCCGACCAGGGAATGCAGATTCTTTTTGTGCCTTTCCTTACTGATACACAGAATGCATATTCAAGGGTAAGAGTTTGTGCTCAGGCACGTGCTATAGAAAATGAATGTTTTGTAGTAATAGCTGGTAGTGTTGGAAACTTGCCTCGTGTACATAATATGGATATACAGTATGCTCAGTCGGGTGTGTTTACTCCTTGCGATTTTGCTTTCCCAACAGATGGAAAGCGTGCCGAAGCAACTCCTAATACAGAAATGATACTTATTTCTGATATTGACCTTGATCTGCTTAGTGAACTTCATACATATGGTAGTGTGCGCACATTAAAAGACCGTCGTAGAGATTTGTATGATGTAAAGTTCAAGGATAAGGAAGGTAAATCAATAAAGACTGTATTCAATTAATTGAAAGTATACGTATCTTTTTCTATTATAGAATATAGGATATATACAAATTTCTAAACAGATTATAATATACAGATTATAAGAAACAGACAATTTCTATTATCTGATATAAAATAAGAATCCCCCTGATATAGATATATAATATGATATGTATTATATACTTATGTCAGGGGGATTCTGCTAAAAACACGTTTTAATAAAACACGTGTTAAGTTTGCATTACTAATTATTATATAGCTTGTTATAGCTTGACTTTAATTATATTTATATATAAAATAATCAATCAACCTTTCATATCATTGGTTGCCGATATGCTTTTTTATTATCTCAGCAAGCTGTTTATGATTCTCTGCGTTATTGGCAGCTATTACACCACAACCTTCGGTATATGTAAGAGGTTTTCCGTTGCTGTCGGATACAACTCCTCCAGCTTCTGTCAATATAAGAGATGCAGCAGCAAAATCCCATGGGCTAAGCAAATACTCAAAATACATTTCGCATCTGCCCATTGCTGTATAACAAAGTTCCGGAGCACATGCTCCCATGCGTCTTATATCATTACACTTTTTAAAAACATCAACCATGATATCTGAGCATACTTCTGCATACTCTTTGTGATAAACAGGAAGTGCCGTACAGAATACAGCCTGATTAAACGGCCTGTCGGATACATGTATCTCATGTCCATTAAGAAAAGCACCTTTCCCTTTTTGTGCATAAAAAAGCTCATCCGACATGGGCAGATAGACTACCCCGATTTCCATGTTCAGATTATGTTTTAGTCCCACACAAATAGCACACATCGATATGCCACGGCTATAATTGCATGTACCGTCAATAGGATCTATAATCCATGTATACTCATGAGAAGTATCCCTTACATCTTTTTCTTCGCATAAGAAACCACTGCCGGGAAGCAGTTCCGATAACCTTTTGCATAAGAAATCCTGAACAGCCATATCCGAAGATGTGACAATGTTTGATGAGCTGCCTTTTTCTGATATCTCAAAAGAATCTGTAAGCATTAAAGATGAAGCCTCCTTTACTATATCAATAACTGAGTTAAGAAAGGAAGAGTCGGTTGTAAATGGCATCATATCGGAATACTTTTTTATTACAATTCATTTATGTTTATAATGGCTATGAAAATAGAAAGGAATAATATCAGTCGAAATCACATACCGATGAAAAGCAGAAGTCAACTTTTGCTATACCGTCAAGTTCTATTAAATCTCCATTATATTCCATTACGAGTTTGTTGAAGTCTATTCTTATAAAATCGTGGGCAGAATTTGCTTCGAGTACAACAGCCGATCCGCTTACATATTTATAGTCATAGGCTATATCAGTGTCACTTTCAAGCCTGTTGGCATTGGTTATAGGACATAAGGAAAGTTCCATTTCGTGAAGTTTGTCTCCGGCTGCAATATGTTTGTCTGTTGTAAAATTAAAGTTATACAACAAAATTCCCATTGTACTGCCAATTCTGTCGCCTGTGGCAACTGTAAATTTAGCTTTATTGGTATTCTTGTTCCACTGTCCTTGAGTTGAAATAGCAACCGAAGTATTATAGTCTACTCCGTTTATTGTTAGCATATTGTCTGTATATATAGAGTCATCTTTGGTGCACGATATAACAGAAAATGCAGAAAGGGTTAAAAATGTGATTATTCCTATAATTTTATTCATGGCCATTTAGATATTTTAAAGTTAGAGATTAATTTCGTATTGCAAATATAACAAGATTTAAATGAAAAGACAAATATTTTAACATTTAATTATATATTGACCTACCAGTATAAATAATAAATCGACCTACCAGTATAAATAAAAAAATGAGAAATATGAGCACTTAAAATAATACCCATATTTCTCATCATTATATGATAAATATTGAACCGGATAAGAAAAACCAGAAGCAAGTCCCAAAGTCAGAACCGTCAGAAAATACATTATCCGGCATTTTTCAACTGCTCGAACAATTCTTTCTGCTTGTTTGTAAGAGAAGTTGGAATATCTACATGATAGGTAAGAATCAGGTTACCGAACTGTCCTTCTTTTTTGTATACAGGAAATCCTTTTCCCTTAAGACGTACAGTACTGCCATTTTGAGTTCCCGGTTCAACTTTTATTCTGACTTCTCCGTTCAGTGTATTTACATTTATATATCCGCCCAGCACGGCAGTATATAAATCAATACTCTTATTCATATATATATCATCCCCTTTACGTTTCAAATTATCTTCATCACTAACTCTGAAAGTTATATACAAGTCGCCAGCCTGTACATTATTGCTGTTATTGCCATTTGCATTCATATTGAATCCTTCAGGTTTCATTCCGTGACCTTTAAGTTTGATAACCTGACCGTCGGCCACACCGGCAGGAATGGTTATTCTAAGCTTTTCACCGTTGATACTGAAAGTCTGCTTATGAGTAACAGCAGCTTCTCTTAAAGTAAGATGCAATTCAGCCTGAAGATCTGCCCCTTTCAGGTTCTGGTTGGCAGACGAAGCCCTTCCATGTCCGAACAGCTCTTCAAAGAAATCCGAGAACCCACTGTTTCCGTGGAAACTGAATTCCTCAAATCCATTTTTACCGTTTCTATTATAAGCAAAATCATTAAAGTTGAAATTGCCGTCGGAAGAATCACCATAGTTGGAGTTGCCATAACCGGAATATCCGTTGTATGAATATCCCTGCTGGTAAGCATTATTGAATTCGTCAGCATGTTTCCAATGCTCGCCATACTCATCATATTTCTTTCTTTTTTCAGGGTCACTGAGCACCTCATTTGCTTCGTTTACCTCCTGAAACTTTTCCTTGGCCGAGGCATCATCTTTATTAAGGTCGGGATGATACTTTCTGGCCAGTTTCCGATACGCCTTCTTGATTTCATCCTGTGTCGCATTCCTGTCAACACCAAGGATTTTGTAATAATCGATATATGCCATAGCTATTATTGTTGAGTTGTTGTTTCAGTTCAAAAAATAAGAGCTTCCTACAGGCAGAATGGCTTGCGGGAGGCTCTTATGGGTTAAGTTAATTCATTTTTTACACGCATTAGTGTGATAACCTTTCAGTTATCCATTATTCATTATTCATCAATCTTGGTTAAACAGTCACTATAACACACCTCAGAGAGTTGAATTAGTGAATTTCTATCACACGGTTTACTTTTGCCTTTTCTTCCGGAGTATACTTAGGCAATATGATGTTCAAGACACCATCAGTAACATTTGCGCTGATTTTATCTTTATCTACATTTTCTGGAAGATAAAGTGACTGATGAAATTTAGTGTATGAGAACTCACGGCGCAAGTATTTCTTATTTTCGTTGGATTTATTGGCACCTTCATTGCCATTGTTTTCACTTTCAACTTTCTTCTCCATTGAGATGATAAGATTATTCTCATCACCAAGTTGGATGTTGAAATCGTTCTTTGTCATTCCAGGAGCTGCAACTTCTACCTTGTAATCGTTATCGCTTTCTATTACATTGATTGCAGGAGCTGTAGCATTTGCTTTTTCCATCCAATCGTTATCAAAGAAATCATTAAAGATACTTGGTAACCAGTTCTGATTGTAATACTTTCTAATCGGCATCATAATTAAATCTCCTTTATTTTAGTTATACATTTTTTATTGTTTGTAAATATTCTTTCCGTCCAACTCACATTATGTTTTAGATTTCATTCTGTCAGTATTGAATAACGTAACTCCTGATTTTTCAGGGTTGTTATCTGTTGTTCTTTACTGACTTCTTGTTATTTCTAACATTCTGTAAGCTTGAACTTCGCTTATAGTATTACAAAACCTATGCCATAATCTATTCTCTTTTTGTGGCACTATGCTGTTTATCCCCGATATTTTAACGATTTTGAGTATAAATTCAACCTTATGCTGAATATTTTTATATAATGTAAGCTATTTTTATATGATAATATATATCATTTTAAACTTTATACTGACAAATAGTCATAATAAATACAGTTTTGATATGACAATATTTCAGATATTATGACATTATGTATAAGATGCGTATGAGGTACGTATAAAGTACGTCTAAAGTATGTGTTAAGTACGTATAAAGTAATGTTTTTACTCACTGTTTTATAACTGCCGGATAGTAATAAAGATATTATAATAATAAATGTCCTATCAAATTTCTTCTAATAAGTATTAGGTATGAATTCGTGTATACCTGAATTTGTGTACAGATTTTAACATAAAATTTACCGATTTTTGGGTATTGTCCCAGCTTTTTAACCTAAATACCTTTGCATTCGAAAATAAATCATAAAAAAATGAAAACAAAGAAACTTATTTTTTCTGCAATGTTTGCCTCAATGGCCATTAATATGGCACAAGCCGGCAATAATGGTATTAATGGTATTGTTGGAGAAAGCAATAAATCAGACAATACTATCAATTCATCCAAGCTTCATGGCGAAGACCTGGATTCAAAGAACAAAAAGACTTCCCGACTTACTTTTGGAGGTTACGGCGAAGCTGTATATAGCAGGAATTTCTTTAGCGACAATTATTTGAGGTATACCGATGCCGGGAACTACAAGAACGAAAGTCACGGACGTTTCGATCTGCCGCATGTTGTCTTTTTTGTGGGTTATGATTTCGGTAAAGGCTGGACTTTGGGAAGTGAGATAGAATTCGAGCATGGAGGAACAGAAAGTGCCGTTGAGATAGAAGAGGAAGAGGCCGGAGAATATGAAAGTGAGATTGAGCGTGGTGGAGAAGTTGCACTCGAGCAGTTCTGGATTCAGAAATCTTTTAGCAAAGGGCTGAATATAAAGTTAGGACACATAATTGTTCCAGTAGGAGCCACCAACCAGCACCACATGCCCACTGAATTTTTCGGTGTTTACCGTCCTGAGGGCGAAAATACTATACTTCCATGTACATGGCACGAAACCGGCTTGAGCATCTGGGGAAGATTAGGAGACTGGAGATACGAAGCAATGCTTCTCCCTGGACTTGATTCCGACAGATTCAACCGCATAAACTGGATTCAGGGAGGTGCTGGCAGCCCATACGAGTTCAAGATTGCCAATGCGATGGCAGGGGCATTCAGACTTGATAATTACTCTATAAAAGGATTACGTCTTTCCTTAAGCGGTTATGTAGGAAACTCGTTCAGCAACACTCTGAGCCGGAGCAAGAAATCTAAATTCAAGGATGTTAAGGGTACTGTAACTATAGGAGCATTCGATTTCGATTATGCAGGTCACAACTGGATAGTAAGGGGAAATGTAGATTATGGTCATCTCTCCGATTCCCAACTGATCAGTGAGTATAATCTCGGAATGAGCAGTAACTCTCCTTCACCAAAACAGGCTGTTGCTTCTGATGCAATTGCTGCCGGCTTTGAGGCGGGATATAATCTTATGTCGCAAATAAGAAATAAAAAAACGGCAGGACAGAAACTGTATATATTCGGCCGGTATGATTATTATGATTCTATGCATAAAACTAAAGGTTTAAAGTATGAATACTGCGGCAGGAACAGAGTTGCAGCCGGACTTAACTATTATCCTATAAAGGAAATTGTCATAAAGGGGGAATATTCTGTCGGCTTACTAAAATCCATGTATAATAACGAACCTTCAGTCTCTTTAGGTGTGGCATATGCAGGTTTCTTCACAAAATAACTCATATGCAGTACGTGCAACTAATATACCTAATTTAATATAAGCTTAATATAAACTTAATATATAGCTTAATATATAACTTAATATGTAGCTAAGTAAGTATATCAAAAAACAATAACATTAACAACAAACTAAAATTTTATTAAAGATGAAAAGATTTATCAAAACACCTCTGTACATGTTTATGGGAGCAATGATTGCCGTGTCAATGACTTCATGCGATAATGAAAATTCAGGTGAAGAGTTATCTGGAATGACTGTAAAGGAACAGGCCCTGAAAGATGCTGTTACGCCATATATCAACAATACTGTAATTACTACCTACAGGAATATGGCCGATGCATCTTTAAAATTGATGAATGCCTGTATCGAAGCAAAGGAAGCATATATAAGTGGAGATTTAGCGTCGGCACAGCAGAAAATAACCGAGGCCGGTAATCACTGGAAAGATTCAAGAAAATACTGGGAACTTAGTGAGGCATTCCTTTTTGGAGCTGCTGCCGACTATAATATCGACCCTCACATTGATTCGTGGCCATTGGATAAGACTGCACTCGAGCAATTGCTGAACAATAAGGATATAATGAATGCCATAGGACAAAGCGGAGGAAGTTATGTAAGCAGTAATCTCGGATATGGATTATTGGGCTTCCATGCTATTGAATATATGCTGTTCCAACTCGATTCTACCGGTGAAAAATCATCAGCGAGAGATGTCAGCACGCTCGATAAAAACAAGATGATTTATATGTCGGCTGTGGCCGAAGATTTATGTTTTCAGTGTATAAGGCTCGAAGCTTCATGGGCGGGTACAGATAATGTAACTTCCGAAAAGAAATCTATCCTTGCCGATAACGAACTGGAACCTACATTCAATTATGGTGAAAGCATGCTTAATGCCGGTCAGGGAGGAAGCAAGTATGTAAACTATAATGATGCTGCACAGGAAATACTTCAGGGCTGCATAGATATTGCCGATGAAGTGGCAGAACAGAAAATCGGTCGTCCGGCCAACGGAAGCAGCGAGGAAGACAAGAACTATATAGAGTCTCCGTATAGTCTGAATTCTATAAAGGATTTTGCTGATAATATAAGGAGTATACAGAATGCTTATGAAGGAAATGAAGATGGCGACAAGGCTGTGAGTGACTATATCGCTTCTGTAGACAAGACTGCCGATAAGGCCGTGTGTGATGCTATTGTCGCTGCTATAGCTGCCATAGAGAAAATGCCTGAACCATTTGCAAAACATGCCACCGAACAGACAAGTAAAGATGCTATAAAGGCTGTATCCGATCTTTCTTCCGCGCTTAGTGAGGCTGCCAAGGTACTTACAGAAAACTGATAACCTGTTGTTCTCTTTGTAAAATAACTTCTTTAAAGATTAAATAGATATAAGATTAAATAGATATTTGTTATGAATTATAGATTTTATCTTGTGGCAGGTACTGCTTTGCTGGCAGGATTATCAGCATGCAGCGACAATGAAAATGGCGGTTCTGCCGACAACGGTCAGGAACAGCCGGGCGAAATCCCTGAATGGTATTATGCTGGCGGCGAACTCGGTACTTCATATCTGTCTACATCAAATGCCCTTGAACAGCCAACCCCGGCAGTTGAGAACGGAGGTATGGATACCCAGTTCAAGAATGGAGAGGCACTGTTTGAAAAACCTTTTATGAGTAATCACAATGGAGTGCGAAGCGGACTTGGTCCTGTATATATCCGCACGTCATGTATACATTGCCATCCCGGATACGGACACGGGAAAAGACTGCCTGCCGGAAAATTTGAAACAAATGGAATAGGAAACGGATGTTTGCTTGTGGTATATAATCCTCAGACTGATGCATATGTGTCATGGCTTGCCGGAATGCCACAGACTCATGCGGTAGAGCCGTTCAAAGCCCCGCTCGACGAAAACAAGATTACGGTAGAATGGAAAAACTATACCGACCAGTGGCAAAACAGATTCCCCGACGGAGAAACATACGAACTTCAGTATCCAGAGATTACCATACCGCAGGAAGCCATATATGTGGTAAACAGAGGGTATACATTACCTGAGAACTATGAAGTAAGGATAGAATCTACCATTGGGATTTATGGAACAGGTCTGCTTGACGCTATTTCTGATGATGACTTGAAAGCCGAATATGCCAAACAGGAAAGCGACGGCTTTCTTCCTAACGGGATAAATCCTGCAATATTCAAGAACGGGGAATGGGTAAAACAATACAGCAATTCCAAACCTACTGATATAGCTCCAGGAACAGAAATTGAATCACACCCTTTCAGATTTACTTACGCCTTGAGCAGAGGCCCTCTTCAGGATGCTGCCGGAATAAATGCCCTTTGGAATATCACAAACGTAACCAGGAGCAACAGACGTTACCATTATCTCGATGCAGCCGGAACATACGTTGAGTATTCTGCCAAAGATCCGGAGGTTCAGGCCGGTTATGTGGATTATATCAATAATGCCGATCCGGAGAAAAAACATCCAACCTGGCATCCCGCATCCGACAAGTCGGAAGATATTGAAGCAGCAATAAAAGAATATCTTACATCGAAAGAACTTGATGTTGAGATGAGTGATGACGACTATGTTGACTTTATGGTGTGGCACAGGGGACTTGCTGTTCCTGCTGTAAGAAATATTGACGATCCTGATGTGTTGAAAGGAAAGGAACTTTTCGGACAGATTGGTTGTACATATTGTCATAAACCATCATGGACTACAGGCGATGACAACTATTATGACCCCAACGGTTTCTTCAGTAAGGGTGACAAACGTTTACCACGTTATCCCAACCAGAAAATATGGCCTTACACTGATATGATTCAGCATAAGTTGTATATGGAAAACGATATCCGTACAGGATGGTGCAGGACTACTCCTTTATGGGGCAGAGGATTGCATCAGAAATGTACCGGTTCTCCTACAGCCGACAGATTGCACGACAATCGTGCGAGAAATGTTATCGAAGCTATTATGTGGCATGGTAATGAGAAGAGCGACGCATATTATACTGTAAAGAAATTTAGGGAACTCTCTAAGGAGGATAGGGATGCTATAGTAAAATTTATTGATGCTATATAAATATGATGTTGTATAGTACTCTGCTGTATAATACTCTGCTACATAGTTCGATGCTATATAGTTCGATGCTATATAGTAATCATCTGTATAGTACAATATTTTATAGTATCTCTTGCTGTAACAAGTGTTTTCAAATCGGGTATAATTTGTGATTCCATCATAATTAAGCTGTCCCATTTATCATTATCAAGGATATTGGGACAGCTTTGGATTTTTTTACAATTTATTTATTTACAATCATGAGCAGAAGACTTTTTAATATAAAAATGTCAGATTCGGGAATGTCAGATTCGGGAGTATCGGAAAAGGGATTGTTGAGAACTAAGATTTTAAACAGAACTAAAATATTAAACAGGACTAAACTCTTAAACATATCGAAACAATTTAGTCTGTGGGGCTTTGGTATTCTTATAATTATAATGATGACGGCCACAGTACTGGAGAAAATCATAGAACCCTCGTTTGCCATTTCTTATATATATAATTCTGTGTTTTTTGTATGTGCATGGATTATTACTGTAGCATCATCTTTTGTATATATTATTTTATCACGGTTATATCTGCGAAAACCAACATTTATGCTTCATCTGGCATTTGTGGTGATTCTTACTGGGGCACTTGTAACATTTATTTCAGGCAGACGTGGTACCTTGCATATTCGCATGGACAATAAAGCTGTATCGGCATATAATTTAAATGATACAGAGACTGTAAGATTTCCTTTCTCTGTAGAACTCGAAAATTTCACTGTGGAATATTATCCAGGCACATTATCTCCCATGGATTATGTCAGCAGTATTATTATATATGATAATGAGGATGTTGTACGCGGAACAGTCGCAATGAACAGAATTTTTGAGTACAGAAACTACAGATTTTATCAGACTGCCTTCGATGCTGATAAAAATGGTGTAACTCTGACTGTTTGCTTTGATCCTGCAGGTATTTTTATCACATATACCGGATATGTTTTTCTGTTGTTGGGGATGCTTCTGTTCTTTGCCGAGAAAAAAACTCTTTTCCGCTATTTGCTTAAAAAGGCTTCAGACAACTGTAAGGTAATTTTGTTTGTCCTTTTGTCGGTTACAGGAGTAAATGCTGCCAACTCTTCAGTAAGCCATCCGGTACTCTCTTCAGTAAGTTATCCGGCACCATCTTCAGTAAGCCATCCGGCACCATCTTCATTAAACAGTCATAAATCAGCACTCCCGGAATATGTAGCAAGTTCTTTCGGGCAACTTTATGTTTATTACAACGGCCGCATTTGTCCGATGCAGACTTTGGCTAATGATTTTATTTTAAAAATATATGGAAGAAAAACATTTGAGGGACTTTCGGCGACACAGTTCCTTACTTCATGGTTTTTCTATTACGATAACTGGAAGGATGAACCTTGTATAAAGATATCCGGCAGGTATGTTAAGCATGTGCTTGGCACAGAAGGTGATTATGCAAAACTGTCAGACTTTACAGGTATTGGTAGCTTTAAAATTGATGAGGCTTTAAATAATGGTACACTTTCCCGTGAAGAGAGGCGTGCACTTGAGGAAGCCAATGAGAAGTTTAATCTCATAAGTATGGTTTGTACAGGCAGCATCTTGAAAATATATCCTGTATTCGACAAAAATAATAACACTTATGTGTGGTATTCACTTTCCGATAATCTGCCACCAAGTGTTGATGATGATAAATGGCGTTTTATCAGATATAGCATGAATTATGTGGCCGCAAAAGTAGGCGAGAAAAATTTTCATGAAGTGGATGGCCTTATATCCAAGATAAGGAAATATCAGAAGAAGGAGGCTTCGGGTAGCCTTCCGTCTGATTTTCGTATAAAAACAGAAATTATATATGACTCACTGCCCGACACGAGATTTATTTTCATATTCAGTCTGATTGTCGGATTTTGCGGCTATGTTTACCAGAACAGACTGATATACAGACGTTCTTCAACGGATACAAAGGTGAACCGTTTATTATACTGGGCAATGTTGCCGCTGCTTTTATACCTCATTTTTATAATTTCCTTAAGAGGATTGATAAGCGGACACATTCCTTTGTCGAACGGTTTCGAGACAATGCAGTTTATGGCATTTGCTGCTGTAGGTTTTACGTTATTAGCACGCAGACTAATGTATAATTACACTTCATTGGGCTATATTATATGCGGACTTGCCATGCTTGTTGCATCTCTTGGCCAGAGTAATCCGTCTATTACACCACTCATGCCTGTGCTTACATCTCCGTTGCTTAGTATTCATGTAGTGACAATAATGATAGCATATTCTGTTTTTGCGGTAATAATGCTTAACGGTATTTCAGCTGAGATTCTCTACCGGACAGACAGAGAGAAAACAAAAAATGAGATCCGCCGTTTGGAGTTGACAAGTAAACTTTTGCTTTATCCCGGAGTCTTTCTTTTGACAGCCGGAATATTCATAGGTGCTGTCTGGGCCAATGTATCGTGGGGAAGATATTGGGGATGGGACCCCAAAGAGGTATGGGCACTTATAACCATGCTTATTTATTCGTCAGCCATACATTCAAGGTCAATTCCTGCATTTGCCGACAGTATGTTTTTCCACCGTTTTATGGTATTGGCATTCCTTAGTGTAATCATTACATATTTCGGCGTTAATTTCGTATTGGGTGGAATGCACGGTTATGCTTGAAAATGGGTTAATATTATCTCAGTCCCATTCATTTAAATCCAGACAGTTTAGTGGTAGGAGAGAGTGGATTTATGTCTGAAGTTTATGGCAATATGCATAAACCTGTAAATAATAAGTTGTTGTAAGTTGCCAACTATAATGAATTAGAATAATTATAACATAAAAAAGCATTATATCACGTCTTAAGTGATGCAATGCTTTCTGTTTTTTATATTTTATGCCAGGTTGGAATTTTAGCCAGTTTCCTCAGTAATCCAAGTATGATGTCATTACTTTTTCAAGTGAAATAATATGACTGTAGGATTACTGTCACTATCATTTATAAGATTTGCATACAGACTGTATTTCTCACCTAAAACTTCTTCTGTTATGCAAGTTAAATCCCTCCAGCCTCTGACGAATGGCTGGTCGAAGTATATAAATGTGTTGTCACTATATGTACAAGTATGAAATATTGTATTTTCTTTTGTTCTTGTGAAAACACGGTTAGTTTTGTTGCTTTTATCATGGAAAACATGCAGGAAATTATTGTCATATTCCATCAGTGCGATTTTAAAACGGTTAGATTCGCATGATGTATAAATAAATTGTCTTAGAGGCTTTCCTTTCCCTATAAAGTCTGTCATAACGGAATTGTGATTGTCGCCTGACTTATATTCTATTTCACTTGTCAGTCTTTTTATGTCCTTTTCACTGTTGTTGTTTTCTTTGAAATCCCATGCCCATGAAGAGACTAACCCATCCCGGACTATTTTATAAATCTGATTATCAAAAAGAGAAACATTCATGATAGAGTCATTATATACAGATGTTCTTTTCAGAGGGAAGAAAGCATTCATTCTTTCATATAAATGAAAACTCTGATATGTATCGTCGGATAGTGAATAGTATAATATATCTCCTGACAATGAATTTATTACTATGGAATTTCCCCTGACATAAATCTCATTATATGATTTTAGTACATCCGGTAATTTGATTTTTTGTATGAATATACCATTGTTGCCGTAGTGATATATATTACCCCAAGGTTCCAGTAAAAATATTTCACCCTTTTCAGATACAGAGAAATGTTCTATATATTGATATTCTTCAGGTCCGCTTCCTTTGTCCGATATTTTGAAAAGAAAATCTCCATTTGTTTTATAACAGAAGAAGGATGATTGCTGCATGTCATATATATAAAGAGTATCATTTTTCTTTTCTATCTGATGGATAGTGGAAATTAAGCATGAATCGGATGACTCTAATGGAACCACAGTGATAGAATCCATTAAATCAAATACAGATGTCTCTGTCCTTTCTTCCAAGTCGACTGTTATTCTTTTTTCATTTTCCTGCATTTCTGTTCTTTCAGAACATTGGAAGAACAGAAATGCAAATGTTATCATTGTTATATATTTCATGATACTAATGGATTTTGTTGTGTATATAGTCAATTTCTTGAATTGTATATCTATATAATGAATAGTATATCTGTATTTACCGATATTGAATTTTTCTTTTAATTGTAATCCAATACGCTATAAGCACCATGGTTCCTGTTACAAACCAGGAAATAGGGTAGACCATCATTAATACATTGTAACCGCTCCACACGGGTGATATACAATATACCCAGAAAATACGCAGCATACAAGTACCGAAAACGGTCAGTATGGCAGGAGTAAGAGATTTTCCCATACCTCTGAGTGATGAACCTGCTATTTCGTAACTGCATGCAATAAATTGGAGTGCAAGCACAATGTGCATTCTGATACTTCCGTAGTGATGTACCATAGGCATACTTGAAAAGAAGTTCAGGAAAAAATCATTCTGCCATGTGAACAGCCAGCTGAATGCGGCACAAAGTCCGGCACTCGAACCCATGCAAATCCAGAAAACCTTTTTCACTCTGTCTGTTTTTCCTGCTCCATAATTTTGTGCAATAAAGCTGATGGCTGCACCATTGAATCCCTGGATTATAAAATATGTATAGTACTCGAAGTTCAGGGCGGCTGCAGATCCGGCTATTGCATCGGCACCATATCCGTTTATTGAGGATTGTACCACTACGTTTGAGATGGAGAAAATCATTCCCTGGATACCGGCAGGAACACCTATACGGAGCATTCTGCTCAATTCGTTATAATTGATTTTAATATTTTTGAGATGCAGGCGGTAAGGCTCTTTCTCTTTGAGCAGAAGCCGGATAATCATTGTGGCACTGAAGGCATTTGCTATACCAGTGGAGACTGCCACCCCCGATACGCCCATTTTGAATACTATCACAAATATCAGATTGAGTATGGTATTTATTATGCCGGCCATTACTAATATGTATAATGGACGTCGTGTGTCGCCCATACTCCTTAAAATGGCTGCCCCGAAATTGAATGCCATAATAAAAGGCATTCCAAGGAAATATATACGCAGATATTTTACGGCCTCGTCGAGTACATCGGGCGGTGTGCCCATCCATGTAAGTATGGGACGTGCAACAATTACTCCGAGAAACAGAAGAAAGAATCCGCTGATTACTGATACCATTGATACAGTACTAATGGCGTTGCTTATGCTTTTGTTGTCCTGTTGCCCTATGTGATTTGATATTATAGCGCATGCACCCATCGATATTCCTATGAACAGATTTATCAATAGCCCTATTACGGGGGCATTACTACCGACAGCAGCCAGTGCCTTACTGCCTACAAAATGTCCTACTACTGCTACGTCTATAGAATTGAACAGTTCCTGAAGCAAACTGCTTGCCGCTAATGGTAATGCAAAGAATAAAATGTTTTTAAATAGCGGACCATTTAGCATGTCTAATTCGTTGTCTTTTGTCTTCATTTGTTTGTCTTTAAAAGCTGGTGTCATCTTTAAAAAAACGAACTTAATCTTTCACTAAAAATTAAGTTCATTTTATGTAAGGATTCCTTTTGTTCTTTTGTTCTAATGTTTTTATGCTCTTATCTTCTAATGTTTTTATGCTCTTATGTTCTTTTGTTCTTATGTCTACTAAAAAAATTGTTTGTCAATAATCCCTTTTTTTCTCACCCATAGTTAATCATAATCTTTCTTTTTCCACCCAATTCTTTATATTCCTTATTGTATTATCAACCTTTACAGCTTCGTCTACATTCATTCCATCGGGCGTAATACTGTCTACCTTATCGAATCCGGCTGAAATAAGAATCTCCTTGTCGCTTGCACGTCCGGCAATAAGCCATACCGGTATATTGTATTGTTTTGCCCTCCGAAGTATTCTTTCTGGAAGTTTCCCCATTAAGGTCTGTTTGTCGGCATGTCCTTCACCGGTAATAATCAAGTCGGCATCCTTAATAGCATTCCCGAAGTCCGAAATATCGAGCAGCAGGTCTGCTCCCGAGGTGGTAGAGGCATCAAGATATTGCATAAACGCATAGCCTAATCCTCCAGCCGCTCCCGCACCAGGGTTGCCTGATGTATCTTTACCCAATAATGCAGCCGAATATCCGGCAAACTGCATTGCCCTTTTGTCGAGTAGTTTCACTGTTTCCGGGGAAGCACCTTTTTGTGGTGAGAAAATGTATGCCGCACCATCCTTGCCGTATAAGGGGTTTCTCACATCACTGGCTATAATGAATTTACATTCATGAAGAATGCTGTTGTTGATGATTTGATGTATATCCTGGAAATTACTGAAGATAGCATTTTCGCTGTCATATTTTCCGTCATGCTGGCATACTTCTTTATTTTGTGTCAGATTATGCTCCTGTTCACGGGCAGACTGTTCTTTAAGATTGTCATATATGGCATTCAGCATTCCTATACCACAGTCGCTTGTTCCGCTTCCTCCAAGTCCGATTATAAAGTTTCTGCAACCATGTTTCATGGCATCGCATATCAGCTCTCCCACACCATAAGTTGTGGCAGCCATAGGATTGCGTTCCGAAGGTTTCATGAGATTCAGTCCGCAGGCTTCGGCAGTTTCAATTATTGCCGTTCCTTCCGGTGTGATACCATATTCGGCGGTTATGGTACGCATAAGCGGATCGTGAACTTTACTTTGTATTATTTTTCCGTCCAAAACAGAACAGAATGCCTTGAGCATGCCTTCACCACCGTCGGATACAGGTATCATGCATACGTTATTTCCTCTCGCGGATAATTCGTCCGAGAATATTTTTTCAATTTCTTCAGAACTTAGGCATCCCTTGAATGAATCTATTGCTAATATAATTTTCATGTCTGTAGTCAACTTCGCTAATGTTGGTGCAAAGATACTTCAAAAATAAATTCTGCTTACATGACAGATTTAAAAGTTTCTTAAATTGATGACTGACAATATGTAATAAACATGGTTATATGGCATGGAATTTGTTATTGATAAAGTGTTGTATTTGAATAAACGAATATTAGAAACAACAAGATAAGTATAACTGTTAAATTTTAAGATTATGATTTCAGAAAAACTGCAAAATGCAATCAATGAACAGATTACAGCCGAAATGTGGTCTGCTAATCTTTATTTGTCAATGTCTTTCTATTTGCAGAAAGAAGGTTATGATGGCTTTGCTTCATGGTTGAAAAAACAGTCTCAGGAAGAATTGGGACATGCATATAGTCTTGCAGATTATATAATGAAACGTGGCGGTGAAGCTAAGGTTGACAAGATTGATGTAGTTCCTCAGGGATGGGGTAGCCCTCTTGAAGTTTTCGAGAATGTTTATAAGCATGAATGTCATGTATCTAAGCTTATAGATGAATTGGTTAACATTGCATCTGAAGAAAAAGATAAAGCTTCACAGGACTTCTTGTGGGGATATGTACGCGAACAGGTTGAAGAAGAAGCTACAGCTCAGGGCATAGTTGATAAACTGAAACGTTGTGGCGATCATTCTGGCATTCTTTTTATGGATGACAAACTGGGTCAGCGTAAATAATAGTCCCGGTACGGAATAGATTAAATGGATAAATTAAGCAGACAATTATTTCTCATGTTATAATTCTGCATGGTTTGATGCTGCAAAATTGTCACAGTGACAGTTTTGCGGCATTTTTTGTTTTATGCCTGTGTGTAATTCCATTATATTTATAATTCTGCCTGTTTTTTCCCTTTGCTTAATATCGGTGTTTCTTGGTTATATATTCTTGGTATGTATCTTCGTTGGACTTGCTTTTTTTCTGTATGATGTGATGTTAATATGGCATTTTGTCAATATATGTGTCAGATTGTTTAAAAAAAAGAGATATTGTATAACTTGAGTTAACACAAATGCCATTTATTCATTAATTATTGTCGTAGGGTATACAGTTTGTAAAAGTATTCCCGGTTTTATACAATAGAATTTTAAGTATTAGTTTTAAATGTTAATTTAATTTTTTCTATTATGGACGAGAAGTATATAGGAATATTGACATCAGGAGGTGATGCTCCTGGCATGAATGCGGCAATAAGGGCCGTGACTCGTAGTGCCATTTACAACGGATGGAAGGTAAAAGGAATTTATCATGGATATAACGGACTTATTAACGGTGAGATTGAAGAGTTTACCAGTGAATCTGTAAGTAATATCATACAGCGTGGAGGTACTATTCTGAAAACAGCCCGCTCTAAGGAGTTTATGACTCCCGAAGGCAGGAAAAAGGCTTATGAGACTCTTCAGAGGGAGAAAATAGAAGCGCTTGTTGTTATCGGTGGTAATGGTACATTGGCAGGAGCAAGGGAGTTTGCCGATGAGTATAACATTGTTTGTATAGGTCTGCCGGGTACTATTGATAACGACCTAAATGGTACTGACTACACTATAGGTTATGATACTGCGCTTAATACCATTGTGAGCTGTGTAGATAAAATCAGGGATACAGCAGCTTCACACGACAGGATTTTCTTTGTTGAGGTGATGGGACGTGATGCAGGTTTCCTTGCACAGAACAGTGCCATTGCTTCGGGAGCTGAAGCTGCAATTATACCTGAAGATAATACTGATGTCGACCAGCTTGAACAGTTTATCAGCCGTGGAATCCGTAAGACAAAGAACAGCAGTATTGTTATAGTTTCCGAAAGTCCTAAGGATGGCGGTGCAATGCATTATGCCGAGCGTGTAAAGAAAGAATACCCTCAGTATGAAGTGAGAGTCTCTATATTGGGACATTTGCAGCGTGGCGGCTCACCGAGTGCATACGACCGTATTCTGGCAAGCCGCCTGGGTGAAGGTGCCATTGAAGCGTTGCTCGACGGACAGCGGAATGTGCTGATTGGTATTCATAATGACAAGGTAGTATATATACCGTTTGCCGAGTCTATTAAATCAGACAAACCGCTTGATAAAAGTCTTATCAATGTTTTGAACCAGCTTTCACTCTGATAATTTCTTATAATTGTCACTTATCGTTTGGTCTTATAATTGGGCCTTATAATTGGGCCTTATAATTGAGCCTTATAATTGAATCTTATATTATATCTTATGATATTATATCTTATGAAAGTATAATACATTCAGGTTCTTGAATAAATTGTATGACTCTAAAGTGTGTAATGTTCCGCTTTTTTGATTATCTTTGTAAATAATGCGCAACAGCATTTTGTTGGATTCTTTTTTTATAGATTTATGAAAGCATATACATATATTCAGAAAGGACATTTCGCTTTAGTGGATAAGCCGAAACCAGTGATTGTAGACGATACTGATGCGATAGTGCGTATCACTATGAGCAGTATCTGTACAAGCGATTTGCATATCAAGCATGGAAGTGTTCTGCGTGCGGTTCCCGGTATAACCGTGGGCCATGAAATGGTAGGTATAGTAGATTCGGTGGGTAGTGCCGTGAAATCTGTCAAACCGGGCGACCGCGTAACTGTGAATGTTGAGACTTTTTGTGGAGAATGTTTCTTTTGCAAGCACGGGTATGTAAACAATTGTACTTCTCCTCACGGAGGTTGGGCCTTGGGATGCAGGATTGATGGAGGACAGACAGAGTTTGTAAGGGTTCCTTTTGCCGAACAGGGCCTGAACAGGATTCCTGATAATGTATCTTTCGAGCAGGCTTTGTTTGTGGGAGATATATTGTCGACCGGTTATTGGGCTGCCGATATATCTGAAATATCATCGGAGGATACTGTGTTGATTATAGGTGCCGGACCAACCGGATTATGTACTTTAGCCTGTGTTTTGCTGAAGTCTCCTAAACGTGTCATAGTATGCGAAAAATCAGAAGAAAGAAGACGCTTTGTGGCCGAACATTATCCGGGAGTATTGCTTTCGGATGTTGAGAATTGTAAAGATTTTGTTCTGTCTCATAGCGATAATGGCGGTGCTGACAGGGTTATTGAGGTTGCCGGCTCCGACAGTTCTTTCCGGATGGCGTGGGAATGTGCGCGTCCTAATGCCATAGTTACTGTGGTAGCACTATACGATGAAGCCCAGTTGCTGCCGCTACCCGATATGTATGGCAAGAATCTTGTGTTTAAGACCGGTGGAGTAGATGGCTGTAAGTGTGATGAGATTCTTTCACTTATCAGTCAGGGAAAAATTGATACAACTCCTCTTATAACACACAGATATCAGTTGAATGACATAGAACAGGCTTACGATTTGTTTGAGAACAGGAGGGATGGAGTAATTAAGGTTGCTATAACAGGTGTATAGTGGTCTGATGTTATAAATCCCAGTATGATTTTTATCTGAAGAAGTCTGTAGGGATAGAAATACAGATATAGTATATATAAGGTTTTTATAAAGGGTATTGTAGCCATAATCTGCGATTGTGGTTATAATACCCTTAATTTGTATACATGATATATTGTAGGTTAATAATATTTTTGCAATGTATTAAAAAGACTATTGTTTTATATGGATGATATTTTTTCAAGACTTAAAAGGGGAGAGATCATCTCTCCAGACGATCCGGGATATGTATTGCTTAACGCGGAAGTTGCAAAAAGCAGAAACCTGGTGGCCCAGATGAACAGCTGTTATCGTACTCAGGAAGAGTTATGTTCTTATCTGTCGGAGATAACCGGTTCGGATGTAGATAAATCTGTAAATATCTTTTTGCCGTTTTATATTGCGTATGGTAAAAACACTCGTTTCGGCAAAAATGTTTTCATAAACTTCAACTGTACTTTTCTCGATCTTGGAGGTATTACTCTTGAGGACGGGGTTTTTATCGGACCCAATGTCAGTGTCATTACAGAGAATCATCCTGAGGAAATGAACTTGCGGCATGGATTGTATACCCGTCCGGTTTTGCTTAAAAAGAATTCGTGGATTGGAGCCGGAGCAATTATTCTGCCGGGAGTTACGGTAGGCGAGAATTCTATTGTGGGTGCAGGTTCTGTGGTAACAAAGGATGTACCCGACAATACCATCGTGGTGGGTAATCCGGCCAAAGTGGTAAGAAATGTAAAGGGAACACAGTCTGTCTGAGTTACTGATTCTATCTATAAACCTGTAAAAATTATTTTTACATTATGAGATTAAACGGCAGGATTTTTATATCTACTGTATTATATGCCGGTTTATATATACCTTTGAATGCTTCCGGAAAGTTGCCTGCAATTGCTGTTTCGGGACCTTTCGGAGCTGTTAAGGAACAGTCGTCCGGACTGTATGCCCAGACTCTTGCTGAACGTGGTTTTCTAACAATTGCTTTCGATCCTTCTTTTACAGGTGAGAGTGGAGGCAATCCTCGTTATGTGGCTTCTCCTGATATAAATACAGAGGATTTATGCGCTGCGGTTGACTATCTTTCAACAAGGGATGATGTTGATGCCAACCGTATAGGAATACTCGGTATATGCGGATGGGGTGGAATGGCTGTTAATGCGGCTGCCATTGATACAAGAATAAAGGCTACTGTAACAGCTACCATGTATGATATGAGCAGGGTGAATGCCAATGGGTATTTTGACTCTATGGATGCCGACGCGCGTTATGAGTTGCGCCGGCAGCTGAATGAGCAGCGGACTGAAGATTATAAAAACGGCAGTTATTCTTTAGCGGGTGGGGTTGTTGATCCGCTGCCTGATGATGCTCCTCAGTTTGTAAAAGATTATTATGGATATTATAAGACTGAAAGAGGATATCACAAGCGTTCTCTCAACTCAAACAGCGGATGGAATAAGACTTCTTCTTTATCGTTTATGAATATGCCTATATTGATGTATAGCAATGAAATAAGAAGTGCCGTCCTTATGATTCACGGTGAGAAGGCTCATTCACGTTATTTCAGTGAAGATGCTTTCAAGAAACTTACAGACGACAATAAGGAATTGCTTATTATCCCCGGAGCAAACCATGTGGACTTGTATGACAATTTAAAAGTTATTCCATTCGATAAGATTGAGAAGTTCTATCTTCAGTATCTGAAATGATTATAGTTACGGAAAAATATATCGTAGTTTGTTGTTGATTACAATCTGTTGATTGCAGTTTGTTGATTGCAGTTTGCTGATTGAATTTTTCTGAGCTTGCAGGCAGTGCCTCTAATTTTAAAACCATTCTTTGAATTCGGTTGCTTTGGCCTTGCTTATTATGATTTTATCATCCGACGGGAGTGGGGTAACAAGGTTTATAACCAATCTTCCGTTGAACCATATGCTTATGTCTTTAATGGCTTTTTTTGAGATTAGGTATTGTCTGTTGGCTCTAAAAAACTGCTTCGGATTCAGTTGCTCGGTAAGTTCGTCAAGCGACTGTGAAAATATGTGTTGCACATTTTCCTTGTCCACAGCTTTTACCATACCGTCGTTGATATAGAAATACATAATTGAGTCAACTGCCAGTGGTATGAATTTGTCGCCTTTAACCGGTACTAAAAAATGGGTCTTGTAGTTTTCTTCTTTATTTATCTGCTTTATAATTTTGTTTATAAAATTGTCTTCTCCACTTTTTAGTTGTCTTAGTTTATCGAATGCCTTCTTAAGGTCTTCTTTATTTATGGGTTTAAGCAGATAATCAATGCTGTTTACCTTGAATGCTTTCAATGCATATTCATCGTATGCTGTGGTAAATATTATGGGGCATGTTATTTCTGTATACTCAAATATCTCGAATGCTGAACCGTCGGCCAGATGTATATCCATGAATACGAGTTCCGGCATTTCATTGTTCTCAAACCAGTCTATGCTTTCTTCTACACTGTCTGTCTCGCCTATAATTTCGGCCTGTGGACATACTTCTGATATTAGTGTCTTAAGATTGCGTATCGCAGCTTTTTCGTCTTCTATAATAAATATTTTCATGGCTGTTTTAAATTAGTGGTACCGTTACCGAAAATGTTCCATCATGCTCTTTTATTTCAATGTCTTTACCTGTAAGTAATACATATCTTTTGCTGAGATTGCTTAATCCTATACCGGTACTGCTAATGGTTCCGCGGCGCAGCTGTATTCTGTTTGATACTTCCATACTATATCCTGTGGAAGATGTTACTGCAGATATGTTTACGGTAAGAGGATGCCTGTTGCTTATCTCATTATGCTTTACTGCATTCTCAATCAATAGTTGTAATGCCATTCTCGGCAATTTCCTGTTGAAGAGAGATTCGTCGACCGATATGTTAAAGCTTAGGTTTTCTTCGTATCTCATTTTCAGGAGATAGATATAAGATTTTACATAATCGAGTTCTTCTTTAAGATAAATAGTGTCAGACATGTTTTCATCGTCCCTGTGAAGGGTATATCTCATTACTTTTGATAATTGTGTTAGATAGTCTTGTGCCTTGTCGGGATTTTCACGGATAAGTGAATATAAAGTGTTCAGTGAATTGAAAAGCATGTGTGGGTTAAGCTGGTTCTTCAGAGCTTCAAACTGATTTTTTATGTTTTCCGTTTTCAGTTGTTGGTTCTCGAGCATAACCTTTCTGCTAAGCAGATTCTGGTGTATGAGATATCCTCCCAAAGTGACAATTCCTGATATGATGAAGTCCCTCAACGGATGTGAGTATACATGTGCCATATCTTCTATAGCAGGAAGTCCGAAGTATCTGTGCATGAGAATGAAACTTTTCCCAAGGAGATTGTTTGCAATCCATATGATAAGAAATGATATTAATATTTTCTTACCGTTTATGTTTGAATTCGGGCTCTTGAACTTAAATAGTTTTTCGTTCAGGAAAAACAAAATAAGTATTGATATATATGTAAATAATATTTCACTACTTACCTGCATCCAGTTGAGATTCTGGAATATCATATTAGAGTTTCCGGCTGCTGTATGGCTGTCTTGGGTAAGCAAGGCAATGAGTTCCGGAAAATTCATAGTAAACGCCACCGATATGCTGATGGCATTTACTATAAGAGGGAATCTGTTTTTTATGTTGAGTGTCATATATGTATATTGGTTAGCGTTATCTGCATTATCTGAAGCATTGCAAAGTTACATATTTCCGTCGATCTTTGCACTTACATACATGCCTTGCCTGAACAGTTTGTCGGTACTTTTAACTTTTGCATATACATTTATGGAACGGTTTTCGCTGTTTACCATCTGGTCTATTGCTATTATTTCGGCATGGAAAGTCTTGTTCTCGAGTCCGTTTACAGTGAATGTTACCTTATTGCCAACCGAGATGTACGCAAGGTCTTTTTCATAGGCTGTGAGTTGCAGCAGAGCTTCCGATTTGTTTATTATATCACAAATAGGTTGGCCTGCATCAAAATACTGCCCTAAGTTGGCCTGCAGGTCTGTTACATATCCGCTTATTGGTGCCTTGATTTCCAGATAGGTTTTCAATCCTTTTTCTTTCAGGTTTTCTGTATCAACATTCAGCAATGTCAGTTGTGCCTTAGCTGCATCAAGGCGGCTTTTCTCCGACAAAAATTCAGCCTTGCTCTGCTGGAGTTTCTTTTGCGATGCAGCTTCGTGCGATGCTAAGTTCTGCTGGCGATTATATTCTTTCTCAAGATACTCAACCTGAGCAGTTGCTGTGAGAAATTCCTGCTGGAGTTGTATAAATTCAGGATTCTTGAGTGTGGCTATTGTCTGTCCCTTTTTTACCATATCTCCCGGGAAGACACAGATGTTTTCAATAGCTCCTCCCATGGTTAATGTTATGGTTGAGTGGCTCCGTGGTGGAGTAGTTATTATGCCATTGAAAGTGGTTGTTTTTTTGTAATGTGATGAACTACCGTTCCCGTTATCTGATATTCCGTCTGTTCCTGATTCTGCCGGGAAGGTGGCTCCAGTGTTTCCGTCAGTTTCTGTCATAGTTTCTGTCATAGTTTCTGTCATTGTTTCTGCCATGCTATTACCTGACTGGGTGTTCTGGCTTTCAGAGTTTGCCTTATTGTCTTCCATGGCAGTTACGGCAGATATATTCTGTCCGTTTTCAGTATCCTTAATATTTCCTTCTCCGGAATTGCCTGAACAGGCTATCAGGGTTAACAGAGATATTGGCAAGCCAATTGTTGTATATAGTATCTTTTTCATATCAGTAAGTGTTTAAATATTTAATTTTCTGTTGTTTTTGTATTTATCCGTTGTGAAGCTGATGTTTATTCGGTATAAAGTTCAAGTTCTATAACAGAAACATTGTAATTATATACAGTTTCGATATAGGACTTTCTTATATCCCTTACCGCATTCAGGCTTTGTACGAATTCTGTTATGTTTATGTCACTTTCCTCAAATTTCAGCATTGTGCTGTTATGAAGACTTTGGGCTTCTTCCAGAGCCGCATTCGAGAAATATTCAAGACTCTCGTTCTGTTGTCTGAGCTTTACCTTTATTTCATCTATCTTGTTTTTAAGCTGCTTTTTGTTGTTGTCTGCTTCCCATTCTGCAATCTTTAAATTTATTTTGGCTTGTTTGCTTCTGCTTTGCTGTGGGAAAAACAGAATAGGGAAGGATACTCCAACCGTCCATGAGTTGAGGTTTCTCAGTGGAGCGATTTTCTGTTGGCTGTAACCAACGGAAAATTCGGGGAAAAATTTGCTTCTTTCTACTTTAAGCATGTTTCTTTTTTCCTCAACTTGTCCGTTGAAGAATCCGATGTGCGAAGCTGATGGCAGAACTGCCTCTGCATTTACCTCATTGAATGTTTTCAGAATATTATGCATACCGCTTTTGTTGGGAGCCGGTATGATTTTCTCTGATGAATAACAAACCCAGGCGAATCTTTTTTCTGCAAGAGACAATTCTTCTTTCCATTGCAATACTGATGTGTGGATGTTTGTGGCCATAGCCGATATCATATTCTTTTCTGTAAGGTCTATGTCTCCTTGTGTATATCTCAATTCAGCACTTTCCTTCAGCTTGTTTGCAAGACTGTCCTGATTCATGAACAGTTGGTACGATGATAGTGCATAATGGTAGTATGCCCATGCTCTTTTTACTTCGGCTATGATTTCTTTCTTTACCATGTCTCTATAATTCTTGCCTGTAGAAATTTGTGAGTTTACAAGTGCATTCTTATAGAAAGGTGTCAGAATAGAGCCCAACGACTGTTCAACAGACAGTTCATTATCTTTACGGTATTCTCCGTTGAGTTGTCCCCATGCATAACTGAATGATGTGTTTCCACCATCCCAGATTTCTCCTCTGGTGACTTTTGTACGCTCAATTTCTGCATTAGCCATTTTGAGTCGGGGATGGTTTGCAAGAGCAATTTCGATTGCCTCATCGAGTGAAACAGTACTCTCTCCGCTCTGTATAGGAGTCTTAGAGTTCTCTCCGCTCATGACAGAACTCTGAGTGTTTCCACCATTACAGATAAGGTCCTCAACTGCAGCAACAGATTCTTCTGCATGGCAGTCGATGCTTATCAATGAGGATATTCCCAAAACTATAGTTATTATGGGATTTATGGAATTCCTTGAAGCGGAAAGTCTGAACTTGTCATTTTTCCTATTGCCGGAATTTGAACCTCTTTTTCTTCTTCTTCTTCTGAATATTGTTCCTGCTGTATTTACCATCTTATAGAATACAGGTATGATAATCAGAGTAAGAATTGTAGACACAATAAGTCCGCCAATAACAACTGTTGCCAGCGGGCGCTGTACTTCGGCACCGGCTGAGGTAGCTATGGCCATAGGCACGAATCCAAGTGAGGCGACAAGTCCGGTCAGGAATACTGGTCGCAGTAAATGTGGACACGCCTTTCTGATAATCTTTACAGTACACATATTATAGTAATTTTTCTTTCTTAAATCATTGAAATGATTAATCATAAGTATTCCGTTGAGTACGGCTACACCAAACAGGGCAATAAATCCCACTCCGGCCGAAATGCTGAAAGGCATGCCCCTAAGCCATAAGGCAACTATACCGCCTATCAGTGAAAGAGGAACTGTAGAAAATACCACAAGTGAGTAGATTACGCTTCTGAAAGCAAAGAACAGCAGAAGCAAAATCAGCATGAGGGCTATAGGAATAACCACCATCAATGTACTTATGGCGTTCTGAAGATTTTCAAACTGTCCGCCGTATTCGAAATAATATCCTGGCTTCAACTTGATATTATTGTCGAGTGACTCTCTTATGGCTTCAACTACCTGCTGGATATCGGCATTTCTTACATTGACACCAATTACTATTCTGCGCTTGGTAGCATCTCTGTTGATTTGCAAAGGTCCGTTCTGGAGTGTTATTTCGGCAACTTCACTGACTGGTATTCTTATACCTTCTGAAGTTCTCACAAAGAGTTTGTCGATATTCAGGTCTTTTACCTTGTCTTTGTCGAGACGGACTACCAGATCAAATCTTCTTTCATTTTCGAAAACAACTCCTGCTGTTTCTCCAGCGTATGCTGTACGTATTATAGTGTTTAATTCTTCGATGTCGATACCATAGCGGGCTATCTTGGCTCTGTTATAATTGACCAATAATTGCGGAAGTCCCATTGCCTGTTCTACCAACACATCGGCTGCACCCGGAACTTTTTCTACATATTTGGCTGCTTCTTTTGCCTTCGAGTATAGCTCTTCCATATCTTCACCGTAAAGCTTTATGGCAATATCAGCTTTGGCACCGGTCATCAGCTCGTTGAAGCGCAACTGGATAGGCTGGCTGAAATTGAATTCTACATCCTCTATCCCGTTGAGTGTACTTTTCATCTTTTCAACCATCTCAGCACGGCTTTTTGCCGATGTCCATTCATTAAAAGGCTTCATCACTATCATGATATCTGCATCTTCTACCGCCATAGGGTCTGTAGGGACTTCTGCTGTACCTATCTTGGCTACCACATGTTTTATTTCCGGGAACTTTTCTTTCAGGAGCTTTTCTGCCTTAAGGGATACTTCTATGCTTTTGCTTAATGAACTTCCGGCTGGTAGTGTCATTTGCATTGCAAAGTCGCCTTCATCGAGGGTAGGTATAAACTCAGCTCCAAGTTTTGTGAAAATAAATAACGAGATTATCAGTGCTGTGAACGAAGCTGCTATAGTTCCCAATATATGATTCAGACAGAGGTTTAGTGTCTTGCCGTAAACCTTGTTGAGCTTGTCGAAAAAACGGTCGGCTAATGTCTGTTTCAGGGCTACTTCTCTCTTAAGGAACAGAGAAGCCATCATAGGAACGTATGTAAGAGACAGTATAAGGGCTCCAATTATACAGAAAACTAAAGTCTTTGCCATTGGGGTAAAGTATTTTCCCTCAATACCTGTAAGAGTAAGAATAGGGAAGAATACAATTAGAATAATAAGAACCGCAAATGTGGCGCTTCTTACTACCTTTCCTGCTCCTTCTTCTACTTCTTTATCCATTTCTTCTTTTGAAAGTGTTCGTCCCATAAGTCTTTTGCCGTAAATATGGGCAAGGATTCCTTCCAGTATAACAATGGAACCATCGACTACAATACCAAAGTCAATTGCTCCCAAGCTCATCAGATTGGCTGAGACACCAAAGATTCTCATCATTATAAATCCGAAAAGCATGGCAAGAGGTATGACTGAAGCAACAATAAGTCCGGCTCTTACGTTTCCTAAGAAGATTATCAGTACAAGGAAAACTATTATGGCACCTTCAATAAGATTCTTTATGACTGTAGAAATATTACGGTCTACCAGTTCGGAGCGGTTCAGATAAGGCTCTACAGTTACTCCTTCGGGAAGCATTTTCTGAACTTTCTCTACTCTTCTTTCCAATTCCTTAGTCACGACATTTGCATTAGCACCTTTAAGCATCATTGCGATACCTCCCACGCATTCTCCTTCGCCGTCTTTAGTCATCGCTCCGAAACGTTTCGGAGCACCGAATCTTACCTTGCCAATATCTGCCACATGTACAGGAATACCACCTCTATTGGCTACTACAATCTGTTCTATATCTTTCATATCTTTAATCATACCCTCAGAACGGATATAATAAGCACGGTTTACTTTTTCGATGTAGCTTCCACCGGTATTCTGGTTGTTTTTATTAAGTGCTTCGAAAACTTCACCTATTGTGATATTCAGGGAATAAAGCGCGTCAGGGTCGACTGCAACCTCATATTGCTTGAGATAGCCTCCGAAACTGTTTATCTCCACAATTCCCGGTATACCGGATAGTTGTCTTTTTACTATCCAGTCCTGAATTGTTCTCAGTTCCATGGCATCATACTTGTCTTCGAATCCTGGTTCTACTTTAAGTACATACTGGTAAATCTCCCCAAGACCTGTAGTGATAGGCATCAGTTCAGGCGTACCTAATTCCGGTGGAATCTCACCGGCTACCGACTGAATTTGTTCGTTGATAAGCTGCCTTGCGTCTAAGGTAGGCACACTTTCTTCGAACACCACAGTCACAAGTGAAAGCCCGAATCTTGAAACAGAACGTATTTCTTTTACATTCATTATATTGCTCATCGCTATTTCTATAGGAAAAGTAATGAGCTGCTCAACTTCCTGTGGTGCAAGGGTAGGCGATACCGTTACAATCTGTACTTGATTATTGGTTATGTCTGGCACTGCGTCTATAGGAAGTGTGAGCATGGAATAGATACCTCCAGCCAGCAGAATTATTGTGGTAAGCACCACAAATAATTTTTTTCTGATTGAGAAATGAACAATTTTTCTAAACATTGTCGTATGAATTTGATTGTTAGTTATTTCAATTTATCCCTGATGGTTTTTGTGCTTCTGCGTTTTTTACAGACATCCGGAAATAATTTCAGCATAAGTGAGAATGCAAAAATCAAGTCCTTTCACCATAGCGCAAAGATATTATCAAATACAAGACAGCGTTTATTATAATTGTTGAGGCTGACTAAATAAGGATTGAAGTATCTGAAATGAAGCTTGAATTATTTTTATAGTCTAATTAATCTCATATCTTTTTGTATTATTTCATTTTCATTTTCATTTATTTTATCTCGTCTTTTCCACAAGACATCAGAGTAGTATCTGTATATTGAATAAGACATTACAACCACGTATATCGTAAGTGTACTTCGTCTGGTTCAACAGTCCATATACCATATAATTGAATTTCTTTTCATTCAAAAGGTTTGTTGCCGTAACACTCCATTCAACCTTTTTGGAAATACGCCAGCGGACAGATGCATCGAGCAACAACAGATGAGTACGGTCACCCGAATCAAACCGCGTATAATAATGTTCTCCTCCCAATGCAATTTGCCAATTTGGCCCGGGTATGAATGTAAAAGTCAGGTTCTGTTTCAAGATATGGTATGTGCTGCGTTCTGCATTATTAATATTCATTATATTATAAGTGTAAGACAGGCTGTAGTCCGAGGAGAGCCAGCGGGTAAAATTGCCCTTCATGGATGGCCGCACATAACAATACCTAATGGTGTAGGGGGATTGTACGTTCTGTCGCATGGTAGTGGTATGTAGTTGCATATATCCGACATCTGCCTCCAATACAATTCTGCCCGAACGCAACCCCTTACTCAATCCGCCATACACCTGTATCTGATGGGCATCATTGCCTGCCGGGGCATAAGTTGACAGTACCTGATCTCCAATGAAAAGCTGGTTCGCAATCGACGGATTATAATCCCATCCGTATCGGGCTGACAAGTTAGCGAAAAATGAGGATATTGGATTGCGGTATCTGGCAGCAACAGTCGCCGAACGCTCCTGAGCGTATGAACGTACAGGATAACCGGCATATAAGTTGCGGTAATCGCTCATAATGACATGTCCGATATATTGACTCGGTTCTGTGGGTAAAAGCGCATATTTCAGTTGTGCACTCAAATCGGTTTTCGCGTTTAACTGATAGCGGGTAAATATGGTCGGTGTAACCGACAGATAATTGTCAGTTACATATCTTCTATAACTTACAGGGGCAGAAATTGTCAGTAAACAGCGAATGGATTGGTAGGATGTTTCCGGCGACAAATATATGTTTAACAAGGAAAAGTCATTATTGCCATTGATAGGATAGTCAATATTCACCCCTGTCAGATTGGTTTCAAGACAATGTAGGTTATAGTCGACTCCTCCACGTGCATAGATATTCCACTTGCCTGATATCCAACCATAGCGCAGTTCGGTAACAGTCCGGAAATCATTGGACAGCACCTGTTGTGTCTTTTCTGTCTCTGTTGCGCTGACGTTTAGCCATTGAGGGGCTCGTATGTAGCGGTTGCGCGATGAAACGGTCAGCAGGCGTTTCCCGATACGTTTAAGCATTTGCAAGTCATTGGTGATGGACAATGAGGAAGTTTCCGCCTGCTGGGCAAGCGATGATGTCCCGTCTATTTTTGACAAAGCACGGTACCAGTCTGCATCAATGTATAGATTCTCCTTAAAATACAATGTAGGACGGTTCGTCTGCAAAGCCCATTGCCCGTTCACGCTATGGGAATGTGTCCGCATGGTATTCAGCTGCGTGAATGAAGGAATATTGGAATCAAGATAGTCCGTCCGGTATCCGGTATTGTAATCCAAACGGTCGCTGGAATAGGTGACGTTCAGTTTTACATCGTAGTCTTGTCCGACATGCCAGGCGTTGGTCGTATTGGCAAGGACGGACAGGTTGTCACGTGTGCGGCGTTCATCAAGCGGAGCGGACGCAGGTGTAAGGGAAATACCATCTTGCCACATATCATTCTGATAGCTGCTGCCGAACAGCTGGTCTTCTGTATGCCGGGTGCTTTGTGATGCCGGATTCCAGCCGGTATCATTCACGCGGAAACTTTCCATATTCTGCCATTTCCCGGCAATACGCATGGCAAATAGCGAGGCATCATATAAAAGCGGTGCCGCACCAATTCCTCCGTTCGCTATGCCTACCCATCTTTGGCTGGCCTCCTCTTTCAGCTTTATATTTAATCCTGCCTGCTGCGAAAAATCCAATCCTTTCAATACACGTATCGGCTGATGGTTCTCCATGACTTCCACACTAGCTACGTCCGACGGCGATATATTCTCTGTGGCAAGGTTATACCGACCGTCTGCGAAGTCATAACCGTTGATGTAGAACTTGTTGATAGGTTCGCCGTTGTATTTGATTGTGCCGTTGTCTTCCACTTCGATGCCCGGAAGCCGTTTCAACACATCTCCGATATTGCGGTCCTGTTTGCGTGCATACTTGCTGGTATAATAGACCAGTGTGTCACTTCGCTGTTCAATATCCGGCGCTTTCACTATTACGTCACGCAGACGTGTCGGTTCGGCTTGCAAACGTATGGTTACAGGTGAAATTGACGGCTTCAATACAAAATTCTGAGAACGGTATCCCATCGACTGTACATGCACGATCAATTCGGTCTGCGAATGGTCGTATTTTATTGTAAAGGAACCGTCTTCCGCTGCAAATGTATAATTCAGGAGCCGCCCTTGGACATCGGTAAGACGGACAGTTGCCCTGGGCACAGGCATACCGTCTGTTTTATCAAGTATGATACCGCACAAATTTTCAGTCTGACCGTACAGGGTGGTCAGACTGAAAAACGGCAACAATAACATAATGAGTACTTTTCTCATGGTTATAGAATTTTATCGCCAGTCACGTTCAATGTAATCATAAGTCAATTCTTTCGCTTGGGTAAGGTCGGTTCGTGGCGAACCGTCAGGATTTACGATTTGTACTTGTACTCCCGAAGTGGTTCCCATATAGCTGATAGGATCGATGTCATATTTGTATTTGGTAGCATAATATTTTCCGCGCGAGGTCTTGATGTATTGCACTTTGGGCATTGTAATTGACCGCTCAGCTTTCGAATTGATGCCTACACAAACAAACCTGTATTGGCTACCGACATCGCTTATTTCCATGATAAATCCCGGAAGATCGCCGAATTTCCACGGTCCGTCAGCTACCGGGATTTCATCGGAATACCACGCAGTCCATTCTCGTCCCCTGAAAAAGCATTTTGCACTGCGGCATTTATATCCGAGGATTTCTTTGGTATTTTCTGTCAATGTCCATTCTTGTTGCGGTATATCCTCTTCATAGATAAACCAGTCATCGGCAATCTTATCAGTAGTGGTGAACTTTCCGGACGGATAGTTCTTATATACTGAAAAAGTCTCGCCTCCTACATAACGCGCCGGATTACCCTGTATGTCATCTGCTGTGGCGGAACGCAGCAAAGAATCGACCTGCATGGCACGGAAACTGGTGAATTTGGACATTCCGTAAGAAACCTGCAAAATCATCCGGTCTTTGACTGCTGTTGTTATGTCAGTCGTGTCTTTTAAGTATTGATAGTCATACACGAACTCCATAACAGCTTTACCAAGTTCCTGTAATTCGGGTTGGGTACCAAGAGAAAATATGGTAGATTTCCCGTTAACATAGGTTACAACCCGCTGTTGTGCAAATCCGGGAACGGATAACGCACAAGCTGCAATAAGTGCCAAGAATGCTTTTTTCATATGCTTGATATTTTTAGTAACGGTGCAAAGATACCCGGAGTGTCACTTGATACGAAAGATATTTATTACTGAATCATTATAGAATCATTACTAAATTATTACGATTCTGTTTTTTCTACTCTAAACGGCAAACGGGTTGGAATAAAATATCTAATTTTGCAACATGGAAAAGAGAATAAAAATACTATACGGCTTTACAGCCATCGTTATCGTGCTATTTGCCACCATGCAGTGCAACTGGCTTTATTCACGATATAGATACACCTTACATGAGTACCAAGATACATTATATAATCGTGTGCTTAATGTAATTGAGGAGGGGAACAAATTAAGGCGTGCCTCCGTAAACGACAGTATTCTCGTTTTGTCGAATATGAAGTTATCCGTAAGCAATACAACACATTGTTTCGAGTTTGATATTTATACTGTCAATACACGATTTTATGCCTTTAAGGACTCTCTTACGTTTGCGAACTTGGCACGAATCTATGAGTCTGAACATCCTGGAGGAATAGAAAAACATGCTTTCGTTATTGACAACACTGCCACTGAAAGCGATGTGTTCGATGCACTCGAACGCTTCCGTTTGGACGAGTATGTCCCTATGGAGGTAGAACCGTTAGATTCCTTGTTGCGGCACAATGGCTTGGAGGTTAGAAATATAGAACTGGGGCGTGCTGATTCAATGATATGGCATCCCATACGGACAGACAATGTTTCATTACGGCATAAAAACCTTATTGTCGTATATCCATATGACATATTTGAAGGAGAATATATCCGTATTGATTGTGCGGTCGGCTTATCACCTGTCATCCGACAAATGGCAGATGCGTTGCTTTTGTCGTTGCTCCTGTCCGTGTTGCTGATAGGTTGCCTTGTTGCACAAATAGCCACGATTCGCAAACAGCATCGGATTGAAAGTCTTCGGTCTGATTTTGTCCATGCCATGATTCATGAACTAAAACGGCCTATCGCAACCCTTAAAATGTGCGTCTCGTATATGGGAAACGAACAGCTTATGCAAGATGTAGCGAGCCGGCAAACAGTCATTGCTGATTCACATTTGGCATTGGATAGCCTTTCTGCCTATTTTTCCAAATTGCGCGACCTGACTTTTAGTAGGGCAACCGAAATTCCGCTCAACCTGTCCTCTTTCAGCTTGCGTGACTTGCTGAATACTTGTATCGGTAAACTGAATCCGTTGAACAATAAAAAAGTGGTAGTGAACTTGCATCCCCTTAACGATATAACCATCACCGCAGACAAGATACATCTTATCAATATCATTGACAATCTGCTAGAAAATGCCGTCAAATACTCGCGTGAGAATGTTCACATAGAAATTGACTATCAGGAGCAGAATAACGACAGTATACGCATATCTGTCAAGGATAATGGATTGGGTATATCCAAATCTGACAGCAAACATATCTTTGAAAAATTCTATCGAAGCCGGACGGTTATCGACAAAGGGATTCCGGGTATGGGGCTCGGATTGACGTATGTGCGTATGCTCGTAGAGGCACATCGCGGCACCATACGCATTGAGAGTGAACAAACATTAGGAAGTACATTTATTATTGAATTACCCCAGTTCGGGATAAAATAGCGATTAGTTGCATGTGAAGACAGATACGCGAGTTCTCTTCCCATGCCATCAGACATGGGCTGTATATAAAGAATCGAAAGTGATTATTCTGTCCTTAGAACAATGTAAGTTGCTTCG
>JAXEBI010000077.1:0-8506 GCA_034094155.1 Phocaeicola sp. | reverse complement strand
GTTACAGAAGCAAGGTGAATAAATGGAGTACAGATGATTACATCACAATTTGGTTTGTCTGCAACCAAAGCTTCGTTCAATTCTTTAGCCAAAGCGATACCTTCTTGCAGGTTCTTGTTCATTTTCCAGTTACCTGCTACAATGTTTTTTCTCATTTTGTTAATTATTTAAATGGTTAAATATATAAAAAATGTTTATATTCAGTCATTCTCAAAAGACTACATATTTTTATTATATATAATCTTTCTACTATAAATCAAATAATATCTAATGTATACGCATCATGGGTTTACATTATTATCTGCATCATCTGATGGCTTAAGTCTATTTCTTTTCTGAAATGCAATCCAAAGCAAGTCTACAACAGTCAGCAGTAATAACGGTCCAAAATACCATAATAACATTCTTCCCACCTTATAACCTATTGTATCTTCTCCTATCTGTCCGAGAGAAATACCATCAAGGGCACCGGTAAGCTGATACTCATCAGGCAGGGAATTATTGCTCCATTTTCTAATCACCACCCCATTCTTAAGTAACAACACTCCCGGGTTCGATCTTATCATTGTCTTTAGAGTAATTTCATCTAAAGTTGCAAACGGATATTCGGCCCCGGTATAATCCTGCCATTTTGCAATTGCTTCATCAGAAGAGGCTGTTACACAATAAAAAGGATAACCATGATCTGCCGCATAATCATACAATTCATTTATCAAATCCATCGAGCCGTCGTCTGCAGTTTCGAGCCATGGAGAAACGAGCAGAAATGCATAATCAGCATCAAGTATATCCTGAGTTATATCAATTCCATCTTCATTAGAAACTATTATGAAATCCTTAATAGGAGGTTCATAACCCTTTTCCTTAAGAACGGTTCTCGACTCAACAAACTTCCAAGTAGAGTCATTAGGGAAATTATCTATTGTGAAATCTTTTTTTACCCCATCCTTCTGGTAGGTAAAGATTGTTTCATATACAGGAAGTTTCTCACCCTCGGGAACCTCCATTCCCTTTTTAATGTCGGCCCCTATATGATAAGGTCTGAAATCAAAAACCGGAAGGTGACTGAGCGTAAAATACGTAAAAAGGAAAATAAATACGGTGCTGTAAAGAGCTACAAGCCAGTCCACTTTATCTGTTACAACCTTAAAGATATATTTTCTTTTTACAAACACCGATACCGATGCTATAAGAAGAAGAACATTTTTCCAGAAGGTTTCCCAGTTTGAAAGTAAGACAGCATCACCAAAACAGCCGCAATCTGAAATAGGATTTGTAAGAGCCAGCCAAAGAGTTAACGGAGTCATGAAAAGCATGAAGAGCAAGTTTACCACGGTAGCCAGCCTGCGCCTTATGCCAAACAGGAAATAAGAGCCAAGGGTAAACTCCACAATAGCCATAATCCAGGCTCCAATATAAGGGAAGAAACCACTGTTCCACTCTGCAAAGCCCCATGCCTCGAGATAGTCCTGTATCTTATAGACTGTCCCCATAGGGTCGTTTGCCTTTACGAAACCTGAGAATATGAGTACGAAAGCAAGCAAAAACCTGCAAACATTAACCCATACAACTGTAGCCTTATGTAAATACTTATTCTCCAAATTCAAGTTTGATTAATCCAAAAACAGAATAATTTATCATATCCATATAATTGGCATCTATGCCTTCAGAAACAAGAGTTTCACCACTGAGTTCCTCTATCTGCTTAGTTCTGTATATTTTCATAAGAATCAAGTCTACATATGAAGAAACTCTCATACTACGCCATGCTTCATCATAGTCGTGGTTCTTTGCAAGCATAAGTTCCAAAGCCTTTTTGGCATACTTATCATACATTTCGAGAGCTTTATTCTCACTCATATCATCGGTTTCGGCATATCCGAGTTCAAGCTGGATAAGACCAATGATTCCATAATTCACTATAGCTATAAATTCAGAGCGTATACCCTCATCAACCAAAGCTACACCTTTAACTTGAATACTTCTTATACGATTGGCCTTAATGAAAATCTGGTCGGTAACCGACATAGGCCTCATAATTCTCCATGCCGCACCATAATCGTGCAACTTCTTTGCATATAAATCACGGCAAATTGCAATAACATGCTCAAACTGTTGTTTCGTATCTCTCATAAACAATCATGAATATGTGGCAAAGTTACTTATTTTTCGTCTAAGCACATAATAAAAAAGGCGGAAAGATGTCTCTTTTCCGCCTTTTTTATATATATAATACAATTTAAATATCACGAGCAACGCAGAACCTGTCCGATACGCAGAGTAGTATTTCTCTTAATACCATTCATCTGACATAGTCTGTCTATAGATACATGATACTTTCTTGATATAGCACCAAGAGTATCACCTTTCTTGATCTTATGATACTTGATAGAACCTGAAGAAGCTGAACCGCTATCCTTAGAATCAGAAGAGGCTAAAAGTTGCTTCATATCACCTTTCTTCAAGGCTGCAAGAGCACGTGTACGCTGATATGGATACATATTTGCTCCCTTGATAAACAGATAGCTGTCTGCTACGATATCCTGTTTAGGGAAATCGAAAAGGAATTCAGGATTGATAACCTGTCCCAACAAACGTGTTTCGAAGTGAAGATGAGACCCTGTAGAACGACCTGTATTACCTCCAAGACCAATCACATCACCGGCCTTCACAAATTCATCTTCTTTCACAAGCTGTTTTGAGAGATGACCATAAATAGTTTCAAGTCCGTTATCATGACGAATCACAACATATTTACCATAGCCTCCGCGTTCATATCTTACGATACGCACTCTACCGTCGAATGCAGCACGAATAGTATCACCTATATATACCTTAATATCAAGGCCATTATGCATACGACGCCAGCGTGGTCCGCACTTTGAAGTAATTTTTGTGTGAGTTGTCGGCATGTAAAATCCGGTAAGATCAATTCTGAAGGTATCAGGTACCGTTACAGACTTTCCATAAGCATGAACTCTGTCATTGCTCCATTCTGGATAAAGAGAATAAGCAGGATAGAATGCCTGCTCTGCTTCAATCTGGCGTATCAAAGCCAGAGAGTCAACTGATTTCAGCTTTCTGTCGATAGGAGCCTGTCGTGCTATCAAATCCTGGCCAGCTACACTTACACTTACCATAGCCAAGGCTGCTACCGCTGCTGTTCTGAGAAATTTTAAAATCATTATACTTAAATATTTTTCTGTGAACATCCCTGATTTGGCAAAAAAATAAAAGAATTACCTCACCATGAGAATGCCATATTTGGTTTAAATCAAACTATTCTGAACAAAAAATCTGCGTAAAGATAGTTTTTTTTGCCTTTTAGCCAAAGGCAATTAACTATTTTTCAAGTATTTTCATACAGAAACCATGAACAAAATCCATATATATGTTACACAACATATAAAACACAGACAAAGCCTAATTATTCTTTAACAAAGCGACCTTCTCTCCACCTATATACCAAAGGCTTATCAGAAACATATTTCTTCAGTTCCTCTGCCGATTCCTTATCGAGATAATCTGGAGTGGTAAAATAAAATGAAATTATATTATCCGATAAAGAAAGTTCGGCCTTTATTAAAGACATATCCGCTTTATTTGCCACATCTCCTATAGAATCGGGTGAAGTAATATAAAAATCATTCTGTTCAGGAAATTTAAGGAACTTCCCATAAGGCAGTTCTTTCCAGTCTGTAGAATAAAATTTTATATCACTATCTGCAGTTGGAGCCTTGAATGTTCTTACAAGACATATTACTTTTACAGAATCATTTACTGGCAGTAATTTCATTTCTTCAGATGAGACAGAGGTTGTATTGATTTTCAGATAATCATTGGTAAGCTCCAGCATTTCAGAGTTTCCACCAAAACGGTTCTTTACCTCAGCCTTCATGTCACTTGCCAGAAAATCAGCGAAATCCTGACGGTTAACTTTTGTCAGCAATGGTGATATAGAATCTGGCATTCCTATAAACAGCGTATTTATATCCTGTGCATTGGCATTAACAAACCCCACAATAGCTATAATAAACAATATTTTTCTAATCATATTTTTCCTCATATACAATAAATATTTTTTGAATGTTTAAAATCGGGCTATAGCTATAACTCATAGCAAAAGCATGCCAAAGATACGTATTAATTAATATAGATTCAAACAAATACAGACTCTAAGTCTATTGTTTAACTATAGTTTGCGTTTCTGACAATCAGTAGGACTTTCACCAAAATACTCTTTAAAACATTTGGTAAAATACGATGGAGAAGAGAAACCTACTTCGTACGCTATTTCAGATACATTCTTATCTGATGTAGATATAAGAGCATTTGACTTATTAAGACGTGCTATTCTGAGAAGTTCATTAGGAGTATATCCGGTAAGTGATTTCGTCTTTCTATACAACTGCACTCTGCTGAAGCCTATTTTCTCTCCCATTTCCTCTACACTGAAATCCGGATTACTAAGATTTTTATCTATCAGCTCCCTCAAACTGTCCACAAACCCTTTATCCGTTTCCGGAAGTGGTTCGGCATTTATAACAGATTTATCGGCAAAGAAGTTCTGCAGTCGTTTGTGATTATCAAGAAGATTCTGCAAACGTACCAGTAAGAGTTTTGCACTAAATGGTTTAGAAATATACGAATCAGCACCACATTCATACCCTTTAATTTTCTGTTCGTCGACAGAATAAGCAGTAAGCATCATTACCGGTATATGAGAAGTACGCTGTTCCGATTTTAGTTTCTTACAGCATTCCATACCATCCATAACAGGCATCATTACATCACAAATTATTATATCCGGTACATATTTAATGGCAAGTTTCAATCCTTCTGCACCATTAGATGCTTCTATCACAGAATATTTTTCTTCCAGAAGAATCTTTACGTAATCTCTTACATCCTGATTATCATCTATTACAAGAACCAGTTGAGTATTTTCATGAGAAATACATTCATCATCTGAATAATCTTGCATCAAATTATCTGTCTCACTTTTTTCCCTGACTTCCGATAAAATGCCATGCGATGAGGAAGTTGTAAGAACATTTCTTTTCGCTCCATTTCCATCAGATGATTTATGGTCATAGGCATCATCATCAGTTTCACAATGCAGTTTATGTATTTCTGAAACTGAGACATTTTCCTGTGCAGCCATCAGCACTGCTCCTTCCTTGAGATTATTGAGCAAAGCTTTTCTCTCCACAGAGCCGGACACTTCACCATCCTGGAATACGGGTATTATAATAGAGAATAAAGTTCCGTTACCTTGTGAGCTTTCTACAGAAATATTTCCACGATGCATTTCAACAAAGGCCTTTACAAGTGCCAGTCCAATTCCTGAGCCGGCATGATGTACATCTATCTGATAGAAGCTTTCAAAAATATGCTTCACATGATCTGCAGGCATACCAACTCCTGTGTCTGAGAACTTTACACATATACAATCTTCATCTGCCTCATTTTTCACTTTCGACAAGCATACTGATACCTTTCCGTTTTCTGGTGTAAACTTAAAGGCATTCGACAAAAGATTATAAGTTACACGTTCCATCATTTCGGCATCGGCAATTATCATATAAGCATCGGCAGTATCATCACAATTTGCATCTACTGTAAGCTTAAACTGAATATGTTTTCTGTAGGCCAGTGTTCTAAAAGCTTCAGTCCATTCCGAAAGTCCCTTACTAATATCAAACTTCGACAAATGCATCTCCAATTTGCCGTTTTCAAACTTTCTGAAGTCCATTATCTGATTGATAAGACGAAGCAAGACTGTAACATTTTTATGTATAATATTCAGCAGGAACCTGTCGTTGGAAGATATTGTTGTACTTTCTAAAAGTCTGTCCACCGGATCGGCTATAAGCGTAAGTGGAGTACGGAAATCATGTGACACATTAGTAAAGAAAGACAGCTTGGCATGAGTAGCATCTTCAAGTCGTTTCGACAATTCAATAAGCTGGTCACGCTGGTCCTCAAGCTTTGTTTTCTGTTCCTTAAGTTTATCCCTTTGCTCTTCCAATTGATCACGCTGCTCTTCTAGTTTGTCTCTCTGCTCCTGCAACTGATTTTTCTGCAGTTCCAACAAATCCCTTTGTTTCTCAAGCTGCGACTTTTGGTTCGACAATTCAGTATTCAGTCTGTTTTTTGTCCAATATGCTCTTACTACAAAGAACAACAATACGGATGCAAGAATAAGAATAACGATACAAGCATATAAGAACATTCTTTGTGCAGAGTATCGCAAGAAATAAGTATCTAATTTTTCGTTCAATACCCCTATCTTCTCATCCAATGTATTAATATGTATATTCTGCATTTGCATGATTCTTGCATTCGAGGCATTTACAAGAGCTGTAGACATAAGATTCTCGCGTGAATAATCTTCTCCCTTAAGTATAGCCATCGCAACCTGCATAACCTTATCACCTCCTGTAGGATAAATAAATGTTGCATCCAATATTCTTTTACTTACAAGTTCTACACCAAGGTTTTCGCCCGACAAAGCATCGACACCAACAAAAAGCATTTCTTTCTCTCGTCCGTATTTCTTTGCAGCTTCGTATGCTCCCGCTGCCATAGGATCATTCTGCGCAAAAACCAGATCTATATCTTTGTAATGATTAAGAATAGTATCGAACGCAGATGTAGCATGGTCACGAAGCCAGCCTGCATCGGCCGAAGCTATTATTTGAACCATCTTGCATGAATCTATTATTTCCATCATTCCCTTTTGTCGTTCAAATGCTGGAGTAGAACCTTTCGAGCCTGTAAGTTCCACAACTTTCCCGCTACCTTTCAAACGATTAACAATATAGATACCAATCTGACGGCCGATATCATAATTATCAGCTCCCACAAAAGCAGAATATTTGTCAGACAAAATTTTTCTATCAACCATTACTACAGGTATCCCCATATTATAAGCTTTCTCAACAACTGGTGTTATTGCTTTTGCTTCATTTGGAGCAACTACAATCAAATCAACCTTCTTTGCAATAAAGTCCTCAATATCCGAGATTTGCTTTTCATTACTATCTTTTGCTGTCTTTATTATGACCTCCGCCTCAGGATAGAACAGTGCTTCGCGCATAATCTCTCTATTCATTCTGTTACGCCACTCATCATCACTACACTGAGATACACCTATAACGAACTTATGTTCGGGAGAAGAACATGAAGAAGCAAGAGAAAGCAGAATAAGTAAAAATACTGATAATATAAAGTGAATTTTTACAAGTGGGAAATGAAGTATAAACCTCATTAAATATTGTATGTTTAGAATTAAATTTAATTTCATATATAAATTCTACTAATAAGCTTATTTTCAAGAATCAACAAAAAGATATAATACATTCAGATTATCTGTTCAATGTAAAAGAAGCCAGTATGTAATATATGCAAACTTACAAAAAATCCATTAAACGGACAATAAAGTAAACAAATTACAACATGTAAATGTTATATTTGCATAAACAAAACATTACAATCATGCTTACATTCATATCGTGTGCCAAAACAATGACTGCACACTCAAAGGTTAAAGTACCGTCAACATCAATACCACAATTCGAGAATATAGCAAAAGAAAATGCTATAGCTATGTCTGAATTAAATACTGAAGAACTTGCTAAATCACTGCATATAAACTCCAAACTGGCCTCCGAAAACAAACTTAGATATATGGATTTCTTTTCGGAAAACAATAATGGACTTCCAGCTATCTTATCGTATACAGGAATGGTTTTCAAAAGAATCTCTCCTGATAGCTTTACTGCCGATGATTTCAACTATGCACAGTCACACCTGTTTATAACATCTTTTCTATATGGCTTGCTCAGACCTCTTGACTCGATAAAAAACTACCGTCTCGAAGGAAATATTAAACTTCACATTCACAACGGTAAATCCATGTTTGATTTCTGGAAACCAGTCCTCACAGATTATTTTATTGATGAAATAAAGAAACAGGGAGGAGTTCTGATAAATCTTGCAAGTGGTGAAATGAAAGATTTGTTTGATTGGGAAAGATTGAAAAAGAATGTAGAAATCATTACTCCGGAATTTTATACAATTAAGAACGGAAAACCTACCACAGTGGTAATATATGCAAAAATGTGCCGTGGTGAAATGACCCGATTCATCATAAAGAACAGAATAGAGAATCCTGAACAACTCAAATCTTTCGAGTGGGAAGGCTTTTGCTTTAAACCTGAAATGAGCACAGACAAAAAAATGGTATTTTGTATGGAATGAAAGCCATTATGAGAAAATAAAAAAATAACTCGTCATTTTAAACAAAATGTCCCAACATTTTAACTGAAATGTTGGGACATTTTATTTAAAAGCCGAAGCCTTTGAGGTGTACTGAATTTAGTTGACAGGTTAATAATTAAAATCATATATAGGTTTACACCTTTTACATGTTAAGACCATATAAGGTTGTCACAATTGCAAAGTTACACCTAAAAAGGTTTATACCAAATTTTATTTTAAA